>CAWJDN010000263.1:0-4090 GCA_963840985.1 uncultured Acidobacteriaceae bacterium | reverse complement strand
GCTACGCCGAGGAGCTGAAGCGGATCCTGATTGCCGCCTCCGACGGCGCATTCGCAAGCGACACCCAGCCCCTCTGCCGGCTCAACGTTTTCGTCATCGCCAAAGACGGCGTAATCACCACCAAAGGCACGGCAGGCGGAGGCGGGCGCGCCGGCCTCGACCAATTCATCGCCTCCAAAAGCCCGGAGCACCTGGCCCGTGAAGCCGCACGCGGAGCGATTCTGCAACTCGGCGCAGTCCCCGCTCCGGCTGGCGAAATGGAAGTAGTTCTCGGTCCCGGCTGGCCGGGAATCCTGCTCCACGAAGCCGTCGGCCACGGCCTCGAAGCCGACTTCAACCGCAAAAAAACCTCGGCCTTTGCCGGCCTCATCGGCCAATCAGTCGCCAGCTCCAAGGTCACTGTGGTGGACAACGGAACCATCGCCGGTCGCCGCGGCTCGCTCAATGTGGACGACGAGGGCACGGCGACCCAGGAAACTGTCCTCATCGAAGGCGGCATTCTGCGCGGCTACCTCAGCGACAAGCTCTCCGCGCGTCTGATGGGCGCGGCCAACACCGGCTCAGGCCGCCGCGAAAGCTATCAGCACATCCCCATGCCGCGCATGACCAACACTTACATGCTGGCCGGCGACGACGCCCCCGAAGACATTTTGCGCAGCGTCAAGCGCGGCCTCTATGCCGTCAACTTCGGCGGCGGACAGGTGGACATCACCAACGGCAAGTTTGTCTTCTCGGCCTCCGAGGCTTACCTCATCGAAGACGGCAAGGTCACCGCCCCGGTGCGCGACGCCACTTTGATCGGCAACGGTCCCGAGGCGCTGAAGCACGTCTCCATGGTTGGACACGACCTCAAGCTCGACGAAGGCATTGGAACGTGTGGGAAAGACGGCCAATCCGTCCCCGTAGGCGTGGGCATGCCCACCATCAAACTGGACAAGATGACCGTCGGCGGAACGGGGCGATAGGCCAATGAATAAATAGTTGTTCGATTATCTCAAATCTGATATATACTAAATCATGCATTGGTCCGTAGAAATGCTGAATGACACTGTAGCCGCAGAGATCGATGCTCTTCCGGCCGACATGCAGGCAAAATTTCTGCGTATCGTTTTTCTGATCACCAACTTTGGTCTGGAAATGCTTCATGAACCGCAGATCAAGCATCTCGAAGGCAAACTGTGGGAGATGAGGCTCAAGGGGCGGGATGGAATCTCAAGAGCCTTATATGTAACAGCTTCTGGTAAGCGTGTGGTCGTGCTTCGAGCATTTGTGAAGAAGATGCAAAAGACTCCGCAGGCTGAGATCGATCTGGCATTGCGGCGAGCGAAGGAGATTGTATGACTATTCCCTATGAAGTGTTCAAGTCCCGGATGCTGGCCAACCCCGATGTCAAGCGCGAGTACGATGCTCTGGCTCCAGCATTTGAGATCGCGGCAGAATTGCTGCGGGCGCGGAAGCGCACTGGCCTCTCGCAGGCAGAATTGGCCCAACGTATGGGCACCAGCCAGTCTGCCATTGCCCGTTTGGAAAGTGGAGAAACCCTCCCTAGCACCAAGACACTGCTGCGCTTCGCAGAAGCCACCGGCACGAAGATTCAACTGCGTCTGTCTGCGGCATAAGGGAATCAGGCAAAACAAGATGACGACGGGGAACGTTGAGATAATTGAGCACATAAACCGTCTGAGGAAATCCGTTAGACCCTTGTCAGATTTGTCATCATTCCTTGAAACGCGGTCGATGTAATCTCCGGTTTGCCGGTCATCTGCCAACAATTCAGAGTCTCGGGCCGATATGGAGCATTCGAAAATTATCAAGCTCTTATCGCTTAGACTTGAATAAGGATTTGTGCGGAGGGCTACGCGATGATCGGTATACTCCTGCTTGGATTCCTGGTCGTATTGCTCTATTACTCGTGGATATTGATGCGAAAAGTTGCATCGCTCGATACTCGATGGCAGTTCTGCGTAGCTGCGCTACCTATTTGCCTCATTCTTTTGGTGCCGATCCAGTTTTTCTCGGGCTATTCACTGGCGTCAGTTTGGGGGCAGCTGATTATCGTCGCAGTCGCGTGCTTTGCTAATGTCCTCTTGATGTTTCTGCTGTGGCATAAGAGCCGCACCACCTTCATCGAGGGTCTTGCAGTTTCGGTCTCATTTTGGATCGGGAGCTACTTCGGCTGTTTCGCGGTGCTGCTGACGGCAGTAGGAAATGCGTCGACGGTGCCGGCCGCCGAAGGGCGAATCTCACCGATTGCCTCATACCGGGTCGTTCAAGACCTAGGCATTTGGGGTGGCGTACCACAGAGCTACACGTATGAGATATATCGCAATCCGCGTTGGCTGCCATTCGTGTGGAAGGAAGTGATGCATGAAAGGGTACCGTGCGGACAAGGATTCGATGCTGGCGGCTTGTTGATTGGAGCCGGTGCAAATGATCATCTGGTGGTCATATCGTGCAGAAAGCCTGAACCTGCGTTCATATCAAAGCAGATTCCGATTGAAACCGAATAAGAACAAACCGGATACAATGAACCCAGGAGGGAACACGCCATGACATAGGTACGCAACTGCGACCTGGAGTTCGTCATGAGCCGTTCCTACCGTCGTCCCTTTGCGGCGATTACGGGCACTGCCAGCGCGAAAGACGACAAGCGCCTGGCCCAACGTGGTCTCCGCCGGAAACAGAATCTTGCCCTGAAAATTTGCCCCGACTTTGGCAATCTGCTTCTTCCACATCGCTTTGAATGCGCGTGGAATAACAACTACTGCTGGGGGCGCGACGGCGCGCAATGCTATCCTCGGTTCCATGCGAAATTCCCAGGACGGCTACAGCCAAAAGTATTACCGGAAAATTCTGCACAAGTAACGGGTTCTCTCGTGTTGGATTGCCTAGCCGGGTGCCCCATCCTTCGCATTTTTATGGCGAAGGGTGGGAATCCGAAACCGTTTGCTCGCCCCGCCGAAGGCCACTGCCTGGATGGTAAGTCCCCGCAGGTGGTTATTCACCTGTTCTTCCCCGCAAACCCGCCAATCACGTTGTACCCGAATTTGCCAGATCTCGGTGTATGTGGAAGTACACCTTTCCTGCGTTATGAAGCCCTGAAATTGCCAATAATGTGTGCTTCCAACGCCACTGAGCTACGCGTCGCGATTTCCCGCGCCTGCTCAATGTAACCCCCGTCCCGCTCGCGTATCAGCACGGCTCGCAAGCATTTGGGTACTTCTTTTCACAAGTGGTACACAGACTGTATGTCGGAATACAGACCCACAGTTGTCCAGTGCAGTACGTGTACGCTTGCAGTTCTTTAGGCATCTTCGATAACCTCACAGAAAATGGGCTATGCAGTTTAACGCTATCGTCCTGCGCCGCGTGATCCTTTACGACGGTACGTTGCACTGTTCTACAAAGCATGAATAATTCCACCGGACAGCAACGGCACCCGTTACCCCTTTTCGGCTCGTTTCCACGAGTGACGTTTACCGCGTCTGTGGCGGAGCCTGACCAAAAGCCAGGGACGCTTTACGGCCGGGGATTCCAGTAACCTATGCTTGGAAGCTACCCCTAACGGTGTGCTTTTTCTCACTCCAAAGTGCAAAGACATAAGCGACCGAGACTTGTTGTAGTTTAACAAAAACATAACGACAACGAACCGCATCAGGTACTGTAGCGCGCGTCCCGACTGCGAACTTTAGTACATCCCGGGGAGCCGGCACGCCCCGTTGCGAGAATCGGATCGCACCGTCGGGGCCGATCAGGTAGACGGTGCGTTTCACGATTGCGTCCCTTGGTGCGATAGAGCGCGCCGACCTTCTGGCCGCGATCCACCAGCAAAGGGAAGGGGAAACTGTATTTCCGCCGGAAATCGCCGTGCTTGCGCCCGCTTTGCGGATTCACACCGAACACCTGGACGTTGCGCGTCTGCGCCTCCTTCCAATCGTCCCGGAACTGGCAGAGTTGCTTGGTGCAAACGGATGTGTCGTCGCCGGGGTAGAAGACCAGCACTACATTGCGGCCGCGCCACTCCGCCAGGTGAACCATGCGGCCGGTGTCATCGGGCAGTGAAAAATCGGGCGCCTCGCTGCCGGCGGAA
>CAWJDN010000262.1:0-27483 GCA_963840985.1 uncultured Acidobacteriaceae bacterium | reverse complement strand
ATTTCCGAAAGTGAAGCCTCTGCCCGACGGCCCAGGGGAAAAGGCGTTTCAAGGCGGCCTCGGCCCGAAGCGGGTCGATGTGAGCTACGCCGACGAACAGCATGGACTCATTCTCGCAGTGTCGATCAAGACCATCACTTCCGAGCCCTTTGGCAAGAATCTCAAGAACCGGTTCTACGACCTTTGTCCGGAGGGCATCACGCTCCATCTGCGATTCCCGTATTCCGTCGTCTGCCACCTATTCTGCTTTCCGAATGCGGCGAACGAGGATTTGACCCCAGGTCGGACAGTATCGACGTTCGAGCAGGGCGCAGGCTTCTCGCCACGATCAGCGGCAGGCAGGAATACACCGACCCAGGAGAAAAATTTGAAAACGTGACAATGATGTTATTTCAGCCTCTGACGCATGATCCCGAGGTTAAACCCTGGATTCGCCTCTTCGATGCATTCTCCAACAGCAATACAATGTAACGAAACCAAGGCGTCAACAGAGCCACCAATTGCTGCCCCCACCTGCCACGCAACCGGTATGGTCAAGAGCCCGACCACCGTCTGCAACGAGGTTTACACCGAGTTGCGCAAGATGAAGAAGCACTTCGAGAATGCCGACATCCTGCTGCGCGTCAACCCGGAGACAGTCAAGGTTCTCAAATCCAACAACGCCAGTTGGATCACCGAGTTTGAGGAACTGACCAGCAAGAACATCCTCATCAAGAGCGACCCCACCCTGCATCCCGAGCAATTCGACATTCAGGGCTGAGCGCAGAATCAGCACCAAACGACAAAGGCCGGAGCAGTCGCTCCGGCCTTTGTCGTTTGCAAAGCCTCATGCATACGTCGCTTGAATTTGGCTAGCGGGTACTCGGAGGTGTTATCTTCGCCATTATTGCCTGGAACGCCGGCCAATTCGCCTCAATCAGCGCCGCATTTTCCGGAGTGATCATGCCCGGCGGGTAACTCTTGATCATGCCCTGCCTCTTCAACGTCACCCAACCCAGGTCGTTAATGAGCGCGCCTGTGACCACGATGAACTCCCGCGTAGCCAGCCCGTTGTTATGAATGATCGCGGCTACCTGGGGATATTGCGTATCGATGTCGTGCGCCTGCTGCGTGATCGGCTTCTTTCCCGTTGTACCGGAAGAGGCATCCATGGCCGCATTCAGGCTCGGATTCGCCACAACTAGTTGATTGATCGCTTGCAAGGCCGTGGCCGTCCTCTGCGCCTTGTCCATCGTCAGCAGGTAGTGGCGGACCTCGTAGTCATCGGCGCTCACCGTCTCTGTACCACTCGCGCGAGCTGTACCCGTTGCAATAGCTGCCAGCGCCACCATAGCGACACCGGTGAGTAAATATACTTTACGCAATCTCATTTGTTTATCCTCCAGATTTTTCGCGTTTTCGGGGAACCAGGTAAAGGAAGTCTACAGACTGTCTTGCCCACTTGACAAGAAAATATCATTTCTTCTGCAGCAACAAATGATCCTGACATCGCTTCGTTCATAAGGAGCGGCAAAGAACCCAACAGGCTGCACAAGCGCCATCTGCCCCACCGCCGGTGGCTGATTACAAAATTCCCAGCACCCGCAGCCGCACCAGTCCACCAGCTAGCACACCCACCGGCGAAATCGCCACCAGCGCCAACGCATACCAGACCGGCTGCTTGCCCCGCAATTGAAGCGCGCTCAGCGCAGTCAGCGCCAGCACCACTATCCCCAGCGCCAACACGTGAATCAGCGGGTTGGCCACCGCCGCCCAGGCCGTCACATAGCCGCCCGCCGCCGCCGCCAAAAACGAGTACCCCAGGTTGATAAAGGCATAACCAGACTGCAGCTTGCCCCCGGTCTCTGCCCAGCTCGGAACTAAGCGCGCGAGCAGCGCCGTCAGCCCAATCACCAGCAGGACCATTGTGGCGAAGCCTGCCGCCAGCGCCAGAAATGCATGAAGAATCACCACGGTCTACCCTTCTTATCCGGCTGCGCGCCTACCTCGCCTCGCTCAATCCGTCGTAGCAACGCCCGCGCCAGCTTCCTTTCGCCGGGATGGCTTTCGCCGTGTATCGTGCACAAGTCAAGAAACTCATCGCACAGCGCATTCCGTTGTTCCTGCTGGTTCAGAACTCCCTGCAATGCTACCGCCAGTTCGCGCAATCGCGCCGCCTCCGGCCAGGAATAATCCTTGTCCTCGCTACCCCCCTGGCCGCCCAGGTGCTCATACTCGGAAAACAGCCCCTTCCGCCCGCGGGCACACTCGTCCAGGCAAGCCATTAGCTGCCCGCAAAAGGCCTGCGCCAGTATCTCCAACTGAATGGGATCGATCTCGTCCCGAGGGTCCACGAAACTCCTCAATGAGGTTGTTGCATCAGCGCACAAACCATGGAACCAGCCTCATGGACTCCGCGTCGGCTGTCAAGTGGCGCGTCAATTGGGCTGCGCTGGCTCAGTCTCGCCCGTTGCGGCCTGCTCCCTATTTTCCTCCTCGGCCAGCAGGCTATGGAAAGCATCTGCCGTGACGGCACGACCGAAAAGCCAGCCCTGCCCATGGATGGGCTGAGCCGTGGCGGTAAAATATACTGCCTGCTGCCTGGTTTCAATCCCTTCAACGATCACTTGCAGGCGGAGCGCGTTGGCCATGGAAAGAATCTGCGGCAAAATGGCCGCTATCACCGCCTCAGTGCCGATGGAACGCGTGAAACTCCGGTCGATCTTAATGGCGTCCACGGATAGATCATGGAGATAGGAAAGGCTGGAATACCCGGTGCCGAAGTCATCTATATGCACGCTGTGGCCTCGCTGGCGAAGGCGCAGAATGGCCGCGATGGCCACTTCATACCGGGCTGTGGAGCTTTCGGTTATCTCAATCACCATGCTCCGCGCCGATACTCCGGCCTGTTTCAGTGCGTGCTCCAGCATAGGCAGAAACTGGGGATCGGCCAAGTCCGTCGCGGCTATGTTGATGCTCACCTGAAAATCGGGCCGGGCACGAAACGTGGCGGCAAAATCACGAAGAACATGGTGAACCACCAGCCGGGTAATGGATCCCACAAAGCCATGCTCCTCTGCAACTTTAATGAAGATATCGGGCACCACGGCAAAGCCATCCTCGTTGGTCCAGCGCGCCAGCGCCTCAGCCCCCACAATCCGACCACTGGCCAGGCTCACAATCTGCTGATATTCAACCCGCAATTTGTCTCTTCGAATCGCGCGCCGCAACTGGTGATCCAGGTTACGGTTGCGCCGATAAAGGAAGGCTACGATAAAGCCGAAAAGACCACCGGCCAATCCGCCCAGAATTAGCAAGGCCTTCCGTTCGCCATTATTATCCTGGAGCGCTTCGGATACTGAAAGAGAGGCTGTCACGCAGACGCTATCAATGTTCAGGGTCGAACAACGGGTGGAGTATAAGATCTGCCCGATACGAAAGTCGCTATTGCGGGTTAACTGCAGCTGCGTTGGCTGCGCGGAAGAGCTGGCCTGCGCTTCCGGCTGACTCTGCACAGGCCCGATGACTGTGGTAAGGATGCGCACCGGGGCGTGATTCCGCAGATTGTTGATTTGCATATTCAGTACTACGTAGGTATCTCCGTCCTGCAGGATGGTGACCGGCGCATCCGGCAGACTGAAGCCGGGAGGATCGCGGTAGACCTTGACACCGTCATTGCCGATGGAGTCCGGTTTGGGCAATTCGGTGGCAGAATGCGTGTGCTCCAGAGTTGTGGAACAGGCGATTCTGTTGCCGTGGAGGCGGCCGATCTCCTTCAACAGGTAGGAACGGTAGAGGATATTGTGGAGGAACTGTAGGTCTTCGCTAGAGCAATTCGGATTGCGTGCGTTGTTCATGGCAACGACGGCGGCGTGGGCATCGCTGGAAAACTCCGCGCTCTCATCGAGTGCGAGCGCCGCTTCGCGGCTCAATCGACTCGCTGTCAGCCGCAGCGCGATCTCCCGCCCGATCCAATAAGAGGCCAGCAAGCCGCACGCCGCTGCAACCATGGCGGCAACCATAGTTATAAGAACACGCTGCTTTAGGGTGCGCTTCATTCACCAGGACCAGCATTTAACTTTACCCGAAATCTCTCCAAAATACTGCCCCATAGAACCGGCATACCCCTTTCATCGGGGAAATATGGGTTTTCTTCATGGATTGTTGAGAATTCAGGCCTGCAGGAGGGGAAAACCAATACCTGCCAGTTACTTCTTCGCTGGCTGTGCAGCCTTGGCCTGGGGAACCTCGAAGAAGCCAATGTGCAGTTCTGAGGCAGGAACGAAGTTGGTCAGATGGACCTGGAAGAGGTTTACATCCGTCTCTTCCACCGCGCCCTTGGCCGGCGAGCAGAAGCTGATAAAGACCTTCCCGCCGTGTTCCGGCTTTGGCCGCTCGACAATCAGTGTGAAATCCTCAATCGGCCGCTTCCATGTGTTCGCCGAGGTGAGGATAAAGTCTATCCATTGTGGAAAAACGAGACCCGTGGCGAGTCCCCGGTTTGCCGCCTTGGTATGGGATGCGTTTTCCCGAAGTTGCCTCGCAAGTGTGCTCAAAAAAGGCTGACCCACGCAAAATCCGGCTAGAAGCTTGCCCCCTTCTGGGTCACCGTCCGCACTTTGGTCATGTGTGAATTGCGCCAGCGCCTCCTCCACAGTGGCCTGAGTTACCTCTGTGTATCCGGCAACCGGAGCGTATTCATGCCGGATGTGAACCGTGGAATGGGCTGGGAAGGTTTGCGTCCAGTGGTATTGCAGATGCACGGTCCACTGGCCTTCCGGAGCGGAGTCGAGTACGAAGATACCTGCCTTTACCAGTTGGTCTCTTGTGGTTTGTGGAAGCCGGGAAAAGTCGGGCGAATCCATCACCTCTTCGTGCCTTGAGTTTACCGTGTCGACGAAATGGCCAAAGGTTGGAATATCGATGTGATTTGCGAGAAGCAAAGCTGTTACATCCTTGCCGTTCAAGGTTGCCTTCGCCTCCGTCATAAACGGCACAGTTTTGCCCCCGATTTCCAACTGAAAGTCGGAAAACGATTGCTGAGAGGACTCGGGGCCGTCGATCTCGTTTGTATACGACGGAATCGGAAACGCCACCTCCGTCGTCACATCCTGATTTGAATCGTTGCGAAAGTCGTAATCGACCACCACCTTCTTCACGCTGATCTGGAGAACTTCTCTGGCCATCACGATCCGCGTTTCGCGCCGGGGCACCAGCCCACCGGCGGCAATCGAGGCGGCCGAGTCGTCGGCCAGCGCAGGCATGGTTGCAAGCAATCCCCATGCCACGGCAATAACCAAAACGCGCAAAACAGCTTTCCTGTTCATGGCAGAGAGTATGGCAGATTGTCGTGGGCTGTGCCAATCCAGGCTTTTCTTGCCACCTTTGCCAGTCGCCCATTTTCGCTCATATTCATGCCAAAAGGGGTGGGGGTAACAAACCCCATTCCTTATCCCCGACCGCGCAAGCGGCACCCGCCCGCCGCAGGTGGTTGTATTTCCCGGCTTTTTAGCCTATGCTAGAGACAGATACGAGTTTCTCTGCCTGAGTTGCCGTGAACGCACCGGCTGGCGGAGGGATGAGTGGGCTTACAGCCCACTTTTTATTTGCGGTAAATTTCCCGGTTTTTCGGGGCATTTTAAGCGCTTTTGGCGTGAAATGGGGCAAATTTCGCAGGCGATTCACACGGAAGTTGTGCCGCCAAACAGGCAACGTAGGGAACGATGGCAGTCAAGCTGGAAGCAATCCGATCGGCGGCAACCCGCGTGGCGGCCTCATATGGGCTGGACGTGGTGGAGATCGAGTTCATCGGCCCGGCCAAGGAGCGCACCCTACGCGTATACCTCGAAAAAAACGCCGAGGAACGGGCAAAGCTAAAGGCCGTCATCGAAGCTGGAGCCGAAGGCGGAATCCCGATTGGGGAGCTTCCGGAGCGGTTGATTCAGGAGACGCAGGCGGGCAAGCTCAAGATCGAGCAGCTCTCCGGCGTCACCCACGAGGATTGCGCCGCTTTCAGCAGGGATTTTGGCGTACTTCTTGATGTGGAAGACCTGGTTCCCGGTGATGAATACACACTGGAAGCCAGTTCTCCGGGGCTGGATCGTAAGTTGACCAAACCGGAGGATTTTCAACGCTTTGCGGGCTCTCTGGTCAAGGTTCAGACCTTCGAGCCGGTACGCAATAACCGCCACTGGCAGGGACGGCTGATGGCCAAAACCGGGTCCGGTACCGGCGAAACTATTATGCTGGACCTGAACGCGGTCAAGCAGAACAGCAAGAGCCGGAAGGCCGGCGTCAGCACGGTGGAGATTGCGCTCGCTAACATCGAGAAGGCGCAACTGGTGCCGGAGATTTAGGGGTCAGCGGGCTGCACGCCCGTACCTTCAACACAACCGATTGAACCGGCGCAAGCCGCAATTAACATTCGCCGTACGCGCAGTACTCGCCGCACGCGAAGTAGAGAGAGCAAGCAGAGTATGGCCAGCGTTTTGTACCAGAGTATCGAGCTCCTGAGCCAGGAAAAGAGCATTGACCCCGCCATCGTTGTCGGCGCGGTCGAGGAGGCCATCGCCTTGGCCACGCGCAAGTTCTACAAGACCCAGGAGAATATGCGCGGAGAGCTGAACAAGGAAACCGGCGAGATTCTGGCCTACATCTACAAAACGGTGGTGGCCGACGATGAGCCCATCGAGGACCCGCTCAACCAGATCACGCTCACCGAGGCCAAGGAATTGGCGCCGGACGTCGAGGTGGGCAGCGAGATCCGGCTCTATCGCGACACCAGCCCTCTGGGCCGCATCGCCGCACAATTGGCCAAGCAGGTCATCTTTCAAAAAGTCCGCGAGGCCGAGCGCGAAACGGTCTTCAACGAGTACGCCCACCGCGAAAAGGAAGTGCTCAACGCCACCGTCAAGCGCATCGAGGGCCAGGACATTATCTACGACCTGGGCAAGGCCGAAGCCCGCTGCCCCAAGCGCGAACAGTCGCGGCTGGAGCAGTTCTCCATCGGCGAGCGCGTCCGAGTTGTTCTGCTCAAAGTAGATCGCGCCGCCAAAGGGCCGCAGGTCATCGTATCCCGCGCCGCTCCCGAGCTGGTGCAGAACCTCTTTCAGTCCGAAGTTCCGGAGATTTACGACAGCACGGTGGTCATCCGCGCCATCGCCCGCGAGGCCGGTGAGCGCACTAAGATCGCCGTCCAGTCCCGCGACAAGGATGTGGACCCGGTTGGAGCTTGCGTGGGCATGAAGGGCATGCGCGTGCAGTCCATCATCCGCGAGCTGCGCGGAGAAAAAATCGACATCATCGAGTTTTCCGATGAGATCACTACCTTTGCCGAAAAGGCTCTGCAGCCCGCCAAGGTCAGCCGCGTCTCCATCGCAGACCTGACCGAAAAGCAGCTCGAAGTCATTGTGGACGACACGCAGCTCTCCCTGGCCATCGGCAAGAAGGGCCAGAACGTCCGTCTGGCCGCCAAATTGCTCGGATGGAAGATCGACATCAAGAGCGAAGAGGAGAAGCGTCAGGAGGTCGAGCAGCAGATGCAGGAGCTCACCGGCGCCCCCACCACGCCTATCGAACAGGTGACGGAGCTGGCCGCGAGCGTTCTGCAAAAGCTGGTAGCCGCTGGCATCACTACAGTTGAGGGACTCGCCGACATGACTCCCGAACAGCTCGAGGAGATTCCCGGCATCGGCGAAAAGACCCTGGAAAAGATCAGCCTGGCCGTGCGCCACTACTTCGAACAGCTTGAGAAGAGTGAGCAGGGCCGAAGGCCGGAGACAGTGAACGCTGAAGCCACAGAGGCCGTTTCAGAACAAGAGCGTGAAGCTGTTCTGGAGACGGACCAGGCGGAAGCGGAAAACGACGCTGCGGTCATCACCGAAGCAGAGAACTTCCGCGCTGCCGAAGGAGATACGGAATACCGCACAGAGGCCGAAGCGGCCGTTGAGGATATTCCTCCAGCCGATGAGGCGGAAGTCGAGACTTTGCAAGACCGGCCGGCCGAGGCGCTTGAGGAAGATACTCAAAATGCACAAGAGCCACTGCTGGAAAACATTGAAACCGAAAACGCCACAACGGACGAGCAGGCAGACAAAGATGGTGGCGCGTAATATGTGCCGCGTCTTTCATGCCTTATCAGACAATAACGGTACTTTGAACTACAGCCAATGCCATGAGGTAGCTATGAGCAACTAAGGGCTTTGGGCGGCGGATTTTGAAAAGAGGCGGATGAGTAAGGTTCGTATCAACGATCTCGCGCGCGAGATGGAAGTCAAGAGCCGACAGGTTCTTGATCTATTGGCAGAGCTCGGCCTGGGCGCAGGCAAGACTCACTCCAGTTCGCTGGAGGAAGATGAGGCCGACAAAGTTCGCGCGCAATTTAAGCGTGCATCAAGGTCCGCGAGCACGGCGGGCACACCGGCCTCTCGCACCCCGCAGGCAATTGCGCCCAAGATTGACCTCTCGCATATTTCCAAGCCCGGCGACGTGCTGAAGGCCGTTTTGGCTAAGAAGCAGGAAGAAGAAGCCGAGGCCCGCAAAAGCCGTTTGCCGCAGCGGCGAGATGCAGCGGTCCCCGAGCAGGCGCCAGCGCGTCCAGCGCCGCCAGCTGCGGTTGCCGTGAAGCAGCCGCCCGCCACACCGGCCAAACCAGAACCGCGCAAGGTTGTTCCCCAGCCCCGCTCCGCGCCGCCCATTGTTTCCCAGCCGGCTGTAAAGCCTGCCATTGCTACGCGCCCACCAGCCAAAGCAGTGGTTGCCAAAGCTCCGGCAAGTGCGCAGCGTCCGGCCGTCGCCGTGGCGCCGCCTACTGTAGCTGTAGTGGTTAAGCCTCCCGCAAAAACGGCTCAACCTACTGTTGAACCTGTTGCGCACGCCGCTACAACCAAGGCTTCAAAAGCATCGAAATCTGCCGAGATAGCACCTCCACTGTTTGCCGATGAGGCCGTTCTGGCTTCAGGGCAGGAAGCCGTATTACCCGGAGAAGCTGCTGATCTCGCGGCTGCTGCGCCGGCGCATCCGCCCACCCACCGTGGAAAGGGGCACACGCACGCATCGCCCACTCCGGCGCTGCCCGCCCGGCGCATGGTCATGCCGCAAACAGGTCCTCGGCCGGTCTACACCGCGCCCCCTGTGGCTGATCTTCCGCCCGCAGCCAGCTCAGGAACCGCCGGCGGCATTCAGCGCGGCAGGCCGATATTCGACCGCAGCAGACCCGGTGCTGGCGGCACTTCTCAGCGCACTCCCGGCGGCGCGCCAGGAGCAGGCCAGTACCCTGGCGGTCCACGTCCCAAACACCCCACGCGCACCGGCTCTAGCGGTTACGCTGGAACTGGCGCGCCGGGCGCCCCCGGAGCCCGTCCCGGATTCGGCGCTCGCCCCGGCTTCGGACCCCCTCGCGCCGGTGGCCCACCCCGTCCCGGCAGCGCACCGCCAACCGGCGAGTCCCCACGCCCGCAGCGTGCATCATCCAGAGGCCGCGGCGGACGCCCGCAGTATCCAAAAACTAAGGAAGGCCCGATGAAGGGCTTTGTGCCGCCGCCGCGCTATGCTGGTGTCCAATTCGGCGGCGAGCCGCTACCCATCACCCGCGAAATTACTGTCACCGAGGGCATTAGCGTAAAGGATCTGGCCGGAAAGCTCGATGTCCGCGCCAAGGACCTCATCGCCACCCTCCTCATGAGCGGCATTTTTGTCACCGTCAATCAGTCCCTCGACGCCGAAATGGTCAAGGACGTGGCCGCCAAGTTCGGCGCTGCCGCCACCGTCATCAGCTACGAGGAGGAGATCGCCAACCAGGCCATCGAAGAAGTCCTCGAAGCCGAAAATACCGGCGAGCTTGAAGTCTCGCGTTCGCCCGTCGTCACCGTGATGGGCCACGTCGATCACGGCAAGACCTCGCTGCTCGACGCCATCCGCGAAACCGACGTAGCCGCGGGAGAAGCCGGCGGCATCACCCAGCACATCGGCGCTTACAAGGTCCGCTTTGCCAAGGAAGGCTCGCCCGCCTCCGGACGCGAGATCGTCTTCCTCGACACACCCGGCCACGAGGCCTTTACCCGCATGAGAGCACGCGGAGCCAAGGTCACCGACATCGTAGTCATCGTGGTTGCCGCCGACGACGGCGTCATGCCCCAGACCCTGGAGGCCATCGATCACGCCAAGGCCGCCGCCGTTCCCATCATTGTGGCCATCAACAAGATCGACAAGCCCAACGCCAACCCTGACCGCGTCAAAAAACAGCTTGCTGATCGCGGCCTCGTTCCTGAGGAGTGGGCAACCGCCGGAGAAGGCACCGTCTTTGTCGAAGTCTCCGCCAAAAAGCGGCTCAAGCTCGACCTGCTGCTGGAGATGATCTGCCTGGTCTCTGACATCAAGGCCCCCAAGGCCACTCCCGGACGCAAGGCCGTCGGCTCGGTCCTCGAAGCCAAGCTCGACCGCGGCCGTGGCGCTGTGGCCACCGTTCTCGTCCAGGACGGAACCCTCCGCCTCAACGATAGCTACATCGTCGGCAACACCTTCGGCAAAGTTCGCGCCATGTTCGACGACCGCGGACGCGCTCTCGAAGTCGCCGGTCCCTCCACCCC
The DNA here is from genome assembly GCA_963840985.1 of uncultured Acidobacteriaceae bacterium. GTDB lineage: Bacteria > Acidobacteriota > Terriglobia > Terriglobales > Acidobacteriaceae > Telmatobacter. The sequence continues at coordinate 16,918 of CAWJDN010000262.1, read as the reverse complement.
TGTCGAAGTCCTCGGCCTTGAGGCCATGCCCGACGCTGGCGACACATTCCTGGTTGTAGCCGACCGAGACAAGGCCAAGGGCATCGCGCAGTACCGCAAGATGAAGGAGCGCGACGCTCAGCTCGCCAAAAGCAGCCGTGTCTCGCTTGAAGGACTCGCGGAACAGATTCGCACCGCCGGCGTCAAAGACCTGCCCCTCATCATCAAGGGCGACGTCACCGGCTCTGTCGAAGTACTGGCCGATTCGCTGGTCCTCATGTCCACCGAGAAGGTGCGCGTCAAGGTCATCCACTCCGGCGTTGGCTCCATCACCGAGAGCGATGTCCTGCTTGCCACCGCCTCCAATGCCATCATCATCGGCTTCAACGTCCGCCCGGAGCGCAAGGCCGCCGAGCTGGCGCAGCAGGAAGCCGTCCAGATCCGCCTCCACTCCATCATCTACGAGTTGCAGGACGAGATGCGCCTGGCCATGCTCGGCCTCCTCGAACCCGTCTTCAAGGAGAACTACATCGGCCGCGCCGAAGTGCTCAACATCTTCAAGATTCCCAAGATCGGCACCATCGCCGGCTGCCGAGTGCAGGACGGCACCATCCGCCGTGACGCCGAGATCAAGGTCATGCGAGAAGGCGCGCAACTCTTCAAGGGCAAAGTAATCTCCCTCAAGCGCTTCAAGGACGACGCCAAAGAAGTCACCAACGGCATGGAGTGCGGCATCGGCCTCAGCGGCTTCAACGACCTCAAGGCAGGAGACCTCATCGAAGCCTTCTCCACAGAGAAACTGGCCGCCGACCTCGGCACGCGAACTTCCGCCAAGGCTTAATGCATCCGAACTGCAAATAATGCGGCCCGCTCCTCAATACAAAGAGCGGGCCGTATAATATTTGCCTTGGACATCGAGGCTGGACAATCAGCTTCCATTTCCCATGCCCCAGACGCGCGCTGCCCGCTGAACTACTTAACTTCCCACGTACTCAGGTTCAGTTTCGGCAATTTCTTTTGCGCCTCGGCCTCATCCATCACATGCAGACTGGTGCGCGCCTTCATCACGCCCATCTCAACTTCCTGCTGCAGATAATAGGTTTTGCCCGCTTCTACCTTCAACGCGATGGCGCTATGGTTTTCAGCGCGGGAACAAAAATAATGCTCTCCCGGCGCCACCTGGAAAAAGAAATAGTTGTTGCCGCGGTTGACTCCCTTCCAGTCGCCATCCGCCGCCAGCTTGGTCTGGATTGCCATTCCAAGCATCGTGGGCCGGAGAACATAAATCAACGCCTTGTCCGCGGCTTGCACGCCCATGGTGTGATCGTGCTTCTCCGTTTTTTGGGAATAGTTGACTTCCTTATCCCCGCAGGCTTTCGTCTCGATTGCCTTTGAAGACTCTTCTTGTTGCGCATGGCAGAACATCGGCAGCAACATGGCGCACGCAAGCATCAGTATGGTTCTCAGATTTCGCATCGTTTTCACTCTCCTTCAGGATAACGGCGTGGTCATCCTGTTCTCGTTATAACATCCCTACATGAAAACGGCCAGATCAACCCATGAGCTGACCTGGCCGAAATTGTTCAGATATTTACCGCTGGAAATTACTTCTTTCTCTTTCCTGTTCCGCCCCACTGATAGAAGATCGAGCCCGATACATCCACGACATTTGCGGTGAGGATTTCGGCTGCAGGAGCGTATGTGACATGTTGCCGCTCATAGCGAACCTCAGGCCGAATGCCCCAGTTCTTGCCCACATAGCAACTGGCGCCGCCACCGAAGTTTACGTAATAGCCGCTGGCTATCTGGGTTAAGCCGGTTTCACTCGCGTTCATCCGGTCATAGCCTACGCCTACAATCGCGTAGGGAACGACCTTTTTCGAAGGCGTAAAGTTGAAGCGAGCCGCGCCGCCAAAAAGTTGAGCGTGCACCGTAAATGGACTACCAGTGGGAGGGATCAGGGGATCGAATTTGTACTCGCCCAGAGCTGTGATGTAGGGTGTCACGTTGTAGCCGCCCGAGCCGCTAATAAAGTAATGGCTGGTGGGATTGAATGGCGAGCCAAGGTTATTGGACATGCTGGTGTGGTCATAACCGATGGTGCCGGCAACTTCACCCGAGGCAGCCAGAACCTGAGCCCGAGCGGGCACTGACAATACGAGGAGAAACAGAGCCGATAACATGAGACCTGAAAATGTGTTCTTGACAAATGTTTTCACGATTGTTTTTGTCCTTTCATCTTTTTTGATTTGCGGAACTTCGATTGAGGCCATCCTGATATAGATCGGGCTGCACACAGCACCTGCTCTGGAAGCAACAATACCTATTGCGCAGCCGTTAACAAACTTTGGAAAGTATGACAAGTTTATTACTTCCTAACATAACCGTACAAGCCCCAAAATGCAAATGGCCAGATCAACCCATGGGCTGACCTGGCCGAAATTGTTCAGATATTTACCGTTGAAAAATTACTTCTTTTTCTTTGCTGTTCCTGTTCCGCCCCACTGATAGAAGACCGAGCCCGTAAAGACGTTAGTATTCAACCCTTACCCTGAATATCAAGCCGCTCCCAGCGATACTCGGGACTGACGCCCACGTGCGGGCTTAGAAAGCATTTGACGCCGCCGCCGACGCCCATGTACCAGCCATTGGCGCTACCACCGCTATCACTTAATCTGGCGTCGCCGCCTGCTGCCACTATGTAGGGAACGAATTTTGTTGCAGGGAGAAAGTTGAATTGAGCGCCGCCGCCGAAGAGTTGAGCATGGATACCGGACACCGGTGCGTAGCTGTACTCGCCAAAAACCGTGGCTGAGGGCGCCAGGTTGTAGCCGCCTGAACCGCCGAATAAAGCGTGAGTGCCACCGCCGCTGCCTATATTGACCATGCCGCCGTAGCCAGCGACTACTCCAGTGCTGCCCACAACCTGAGCCCGGGCGGGCACTGACAATACGAGGAGAAACAGTGCTACTAACATGAGACCTGAAAATGCATTCTTGACAATTGTTTTCACGATTTTTTTGTCCTTTCGTTTCGGGTTAGTGGAAGTCCCACTGAGGCCATCCTGTTAAAGATCTAGCTGCGCTCTGCCACGTGCTTTAAAAAACAATAATGCCCATTGCGCAGCCACATGCATGCTATGCATAGTATATAACCTCCCACACAACCGCACAAGCTACCATTGAGCTACAGAACCGGCCCGCTCTTCGCAAAGAGAAGCGGGCCGGTTTATCTTGGGAATACTGCTCTCTAACACCTTTATAATTAAATACTTACAATGAAAGCGGCCAGATCAACCCACAGGCTGACCTGGCCACAATTGTTCAGATATTTACCGCTGAAACTTACTTCTTTTTCGTTCCTTTTCCGCCCCACTGATAGAAGACTCCACCCGTTACAGCCACGGCATTAGCGGTTTCGTTCACGCCACTGATACCAAACTCAGCACGCACATAGCGCAACTCGGGCCGGATGCCCCAGTTCTTGCCCACGTAGTAGCTGGCGCCGCCGCCTACGCCGTAGTAGTAACCGGAGTAAGTTGCGCTACCAACCCCGCTAATGCTCCACGTATTTCTGTCGCCGCCAAAGGTCACGACGCCGTAGGGAACAAGTTTCTTGTCGGGCGTCAAGTTGAAGCGCGCCCCGCCGCCGTAAATCTGGGTTTTAACGGTTCCCTCACCACTCCCGCTTACAGAACCGAGCGGCCCATAGGCCCACTCGCCCAGAACCGTAACATGGGGAGTCACGTTGTATCCGCCGTCAATGCGGTAGACGGCGTGATTGTCGGAGGACAAGAAGGTGCTATCCCAGTTCACATGAACGTAGCCAACGTGGCCGGCAATTTCTCCCGAGTGGGCCAGAACCTGAGCACGAGCTGGCGCCGAGATAACGAGGAGAGACAACACTGCGATACAAAGGCCTGAAATTGCATTCTTCACAAATGTTTTCACGATTATTTGTCCTTTCGTTTTAGGTTGGGGAAGTCCAATTGGGCCATCCTGTTATTGTTTGGACTGCGCCTGACATCAATTCTGGACCATAAATGCCCATTGCGCAGCCGCGAACAACCTTCCAATTAGTATAGCAACATATCAATCCCGCTCAGCCCTAAATAAATGAAAGCGGCCAGATCACCCCATGGGCTGACCTGGCCGCAATTATTCAGATATCTACCATTGACGACTACTACTTTTTCTTTCCTGTACCGCCCCACTGGTAGAAGAACGCGCCAGATTCCTGGAATGAATTGATCCCGACGCCCGAGTAGTCTTGCCGCACATAGCGGAACTCAGGCCTTACGCCCCAGTTTTTGCCCAGATAGCAGCTGACGCCGCCGCCGAAGCCTGCATACCAGCCATTGGCACTCTCGCTTGAGCCACCGCCACTCAGAGTATAGCGGTCACCGCCGAAGGCTACGACCGCGTAAGGAACGAATCTTGTTGCAGGAAGAAAGTTGAAGCGAGCGCCGCCGCCGAAGAGTTGAGTTTTAGCTGATACACCACCCTCTGAACCCAGCGGTATATAGCTGTACTCACCCAGAACTGTGATGGCGGGTGTCACATTGTAGCCGTAAGAACCACCGAAAAAGGGATGATTGGTGCCGATAGACGGCAACTCTGAGCTAATGTGGCTGTAACCACCGTAGCCCGATACTTCACCCGAGTGGGCTAGAACCTGAGCCCGGGCGGACGCCGTTAAGACGAGGAGAAACAACGCTGCGATCCAAAGGCCTGCAACTGCGTTCTTGACAAATGTTTTCACGATTTTTTGTCCTTTCGTTTTCGGTTGGGGAAGTCCAATTAGGCCATCCTGTTATTGTTTGGACTGCGCCAGCAATCAATTCTGGACCATAATTACCCAGTTTGCAGCCACGAACAACCCTCCAGTTAGTTTACAACTTCCTACACAACCGTACAAGCCCTGACTGAACCACAAACCATGCCGGCAGCAAGCATGGATGACGATATACTGTATGCCGCGACGGAAAACTTTCGCATGCGTGGCTTGGGTTGGGTGTAAGCCGGACAGGAGTGACATGACACTTAAGAACAGCAATCGCAGGGATTTTTTGAAGGCGAGTAGCGCGGCTGTGGCTGCAACAGCCGTCTCGTGGAACGCGCGCAGTTACGCCGCTATCCTAGGCGCCAACGACCGCGTCAATGTAGGCGTCGTAGGCTGTGGGGATCGCATGAAGCAATCCTTGATTCCCGCCTTTCTGCAATACTCCAAAGAGCTCAACTTCCAATTCGTCGCCGTCTCCGATCTCTGGAGCCGCCGTCGCGAAGAAGGCGCCGCCTTTATCCAGCAGCGCAGCGGCAACACCATCGACGCGGTACGCAACAACGACGAGCTCTATGCCCGCAAAGACGTCGATGCCGTCCTCATTGCCACCGCCGACTTCCAGCACGCGCAGCATGGCATTGAAGCCGTCAATGCCGGACGCGACGCCTACGTAGAAAAACCCATCGCGGACATCATGGACGACGCCCGCAACCTCCTCGCCGCCGTCAAAAAGTCGGGCAAAATCGTCCAGGTTGGTACCCAGCGCCGCTCCACGCCCGCCTACATGAAGGCCGCCGAGTATATCCAATCCGGTAAATTTGGCGACATCGTCATGGTCGAGATGACGTGGAACGTCAATCAACCCGGCCGCTGGCGCCGCCCCGACGTCGTGCCCCTCCTCAAAGAGCAGGACACCGATTGGAAGCGCTTTCTCCTTAATCGCCCCTACGAGCCTTTCGACGCGCGCAAGTATCTTGAGTTCCGTCTCTTCTGGCCCTACTCCTCCGGCATTCCCGATCAGTGGCTCGTCCACCAGATCGACACCGTTCATTGGTTCACCGGCCTGCCCCACCCGCGCAGCGTCGTCGCCAACGGCGGCATTTATCTCTGGAAGGACGGCCGCACAAACTGGGACACCATGACCGCCGTCTTCGATTACGGCCCGCTCGACGACCTCAGCAAGGGCTTCCAGGTGCAGTATTCCTCGCGCTTCACTAACTCGGCCGGCGGCGTCAAGGAACTCTACTACTCCAACGGCGGCATGATCGACATGGACAAGCAGACGGTCACGCCCACCGGCGGCCTGCGCGACAAGGAAGCCGCGGCCATGGGTCTCAAAGAAAATCTCCTGTCCAGCTTCTCGCTGGTCGAAAAATCCGAAGCCGCCTCCACCGACGCCAACACCGGCGCTGATCCCATGACCTCGGCCAATATGCGCAACTGGATGGAGTGTGTCCGCTCGCGCAAAACTCCCAACGCCCCCATCGAAGCCGGCTACAACCACTCCGTCGCCCTCTGCATGACCATCGCCGCCATACAGACGGGACAGAAAGTCACCTTCGACGACAAAACGCAGCAGGTCATCGCGGGAGGAAAAGTTTTTGCCTAAGTTCTTCGCTCTTGCCCTTCTTGCTACATCTGTTCTCTTCGCCGCATCTACCACCTTCGCCGCGCCCTCCAAAGGTGTGCAGGTCGTCGCCGATGAAGCCAATCGCCGCGTCGACATCACCATCGACGGCCAGCTCTTCACCTCCTACATTTGGCCCGCGACGCTCAAAAAGCCCGTCCTCTATCCGCTCATCACCGATGAAGGCGTTACTGTCACCCGCGGCTACCCGCTCTCGCTCCGTCCCGGTGAGCGCGTCGATCACCCTCACCACGCCGGCCTATGGTTCAACTACGAAAGCGCCAACGGTTTCGATTTCTGGAATAACTCCGACGCCATCAAGCCGGAAGCTCGCGCTAAGATGGGCACGATTCTGCACACCAAAATCCTCTCCACTAAAAGCGGCACTAATCGAGGTGAGTTAGTCGTTGAATCTGTCTGGGTAACTGGCGATAACCAGCAGATCCTCACGCAAACTACTCGCTATATCTTCGTGCGCCGTCCTCATGCTCGCGTCATCGATCTCGACATAACCCTCACCGCCCTCGACCATGTTATCTTCAAGGACTCAAAGGATGGCCTTCTCGGTCTGCGCGTCGCCGGTTGGCTCGAATCGCCCAATGAAAAAGGCGGCATCTTCATGGACGCCAGCGGCCGTCCCACCAAAGTCGATGCTGCCGATAACTCTGCAGCTACCGGCGTTTATCTCACCAGCGAGGGAATCAAGGGCGATGCAGCTTGGGGAACCCGCGGCCGCTGGTGCACTCTCACCGGCCACACCGGCAGCCACACCGTCGCCATCGCCATTCTCGACCACCCCGCCAACCCCGGCTATCCAACCACCTGGCACGCGCGCGGCTACGGCCTCTTCGCTGTCAATCCGCTGGGCCCCAGCATCTTCAATCCCAAGCTGCCAGCGTTGGACCTAACCTTGGAGAAGAATCAATCTGCCAACTTCCGCTACCGCGTAATCCTCTTCTCTCATGCCGTTACCGCGGAGGAGATGAATCGCGAAGCAGACGCCTTCGCCAATAACGCCCAGTAGCGGGTGCCCCACATTCGGCACAGTTTCATTGTGCCTAAGGTGAGATATCTATAACACAATAGGTTTGTCATCTTAAGCGAAGGTTGTTGCGGCGGCCTAAGTCGATAGTCTGCGCCATTTTTAACCAACTAGGGAATGCAAATGCTTGAAAATACATTATCTCAATAAGAAGACAACTTCTGGCCCTACAGCCTATCAGGCTCGCCGCAAATGGACCACTGTTTCCATGTGAAAGGTCTGCGGAAAGAGATCAGCTAGGGTGATGGATTGGATTTGGTAGCCGGAGGCGATGAGCGCGCGCAGGTCGCGTGCCAGGGTTGCCGGGTCGCAGGAGACGTAGACCAGGGCCGGGGCGGCAATCTGGCCGAGCAGTGCGCAAGTCTCGGTGCCGAGGCCAGTGCGCGGAGGGTCAATCACGATCAGATCGGGGTGTTCGATGGAGCGACGCCGGCGTAAAAAGGGCAGCGTCTCGCCCTTCAGTGCAGCGCCGGTTGTACCGAAAAGGTTGTGTTCGAGCGCAACCGTAGCCGAAGGAGCCGACTCCACAGCGACTACGCGCTCATAGCTATAGGTGAGCTGCCGCGCGAACAGTCCGACGCCGGCAAACAAATCCCAGGCCAGCTTGCCGCGATGGCCGGCGACGACCCGTTCGATGAGCGCATCTACCAGCCAGCGATTCACCTGAAAAAATGCGCCGTGATCAACGCGATAGTCGAAACCGGCGGCTCGATAGTTGAGCGATGCTGCGCCCCACTGCGCCAGCGTGCGTGGCTGCTGGCCGGGACGGCCCTCGGTCACAAGTTCAGCTCCGATGAGCGCGGGAATCCGCTCGTACAGCGCCTGAGCCAACTCATCAAAGCGCACTCTGGCCGGGCTCGCAGTGAAGACAGTGGCCAACAGCGTGGCTTCTTCCGCATTGCAGAAGAGCGCAATCTCGGTGGAGCGCAGCGACGGGGCAAGCCCGTGCACAATCGGAGCAAAAGCCGATGCGGCCTCAACCAGCAACGGCGCGGCGATTGGGCACTCACGCAAGGGAACAATCTCATGAGAGCCGCGGCCGCGATAGCCTGGATTTCCCGCTGCGTCGAATGCCAAGCGGATGCGGTTGCGGTAATGCCAGGGATCAGCGGCTAGGACAGCGATCACCGCGGGCACTCGAACGCCGCCACGTTCCAAGGTTTCGCGCAGAATGGCCTGCTTGAGGGCCAGTTGGGTTGCATAGTCCGTGTGTTGGTAGTGGCAGCCGCCACAAGCGCCAAAGTGGGAGCAGGCAGGCTGTATGCGCTCAGACGCTGCGCGGACAATCTCCTCAACCTCGGCGGACGCGTAACCGGGCTTGCTCTGCGTAATGCGCACTCGTACCTGCTCGCCCGGCAAGGTGAGCGGCACAAAAACTGCCTTGCCCTCCAGACGGGCCAGGAATGCTCCGCCGTAGACCGGCTTATCGATTTCGACAAGTTGCGGGGTGACGGGTTGTTTTGCGGACGGTGTCTCGGGTAGCGTCATTGCTGGCTCATATAAAACAAACTCAGTCTTGGCAGGTTGTAGTGCACCAGCAATTGCTTCTGCACAAATTGCCGCTCCACCTGACGCAGCTGAACGGTGCCCATTCGACTGCGATAGGGCGCCAGTTCGCGGGCCGCATGCGCTTTGAGGCTCACCAGTAGTTCCTCGGGAGCCGCTGCGGTCAACGTGGCAAAAAGCTTCTCTTCGAGAACGGTGAGAATGCGTTCAAGTGACTCAAGGTCCAGTTTCTGACCTTCATTGCCGCGCGCGGCAACGGCGAGTTCGCGCAGTCGAGCGGCGGTTGCGGCGCAGGCTTCCGGCGCAACCGTCGCCGCATCCAGTGCAGCGGCTGCAGCCTCAAGGTGCTCAGACACACGCTCCTGTTCGAAGCCCGACTCGCGTTCGACGCTGGTGGCGGCGGGAGCTGTTCCGGCAGAGGCCTCGCGCAGTTCCTCGGCGGCTACCATCACCGCCTGCGCGCACCACGCCAGCCCGTTGATGCGCCGCATTCGCCCGCGCTTTTGCCGCGCCTCGTACTTGTCGAAGGCCGCGTCAATGCCGCGCAGCACGGCCTCCAGCGGAACGCCTGCCTCGCGCCAGGTCTCGATCAGCGCCCAATCCAGCGTCGAAAGCAACAACAGCGCTCCGCGCCGCTGCTGAAAGCGCTCCTCAATCTCGGTGAAGTAGTTGAAGTAGTTTTGCACGGCCTACGCCTCAGTGCGCTTTGCTGCGTTGTTGCGCTGGGCGGTTGCGCTCATAGAGAATCAGCAGTCCATCGAGGGTGAGCATATCGTCGATCTCGGTGATAAAGCGCGAGTCCTCGGCGATCTGCCGCGCCAATCCGCCGGTGGCGATCACGCGCGGCTTCTGGCCCAACTCGGCCACAATGCGCTCCAGAATGCCGTCCACTAAACCGATGTAGCCGAAATAAAGTCCGCTTTGCAGGTGGGTGACAGTGTTGGTGCCGATGACCTTGGGGGGGCGCTTGATGTCCACGCGGCTCAACCGTGCCGCACGAGAGAAGAGCGCATCGGCGCTGAGGCCAAGTCCGGGCGCGATGGCCCCACCCAGGTACTCACCTTTGGCCGAGATCACGTCGAAAGTCGTCGCCGTGCCAAAATCCACCACGATGCACGGGCCGCCGTAGCGTTCGAAGGCGGCAACGGAGTTTACCAGACGGTCGGCGCCCAGATCCGCGGGGTTATCTTGCAGCACCGGCATTCCGGTTTTGATTCCCGGCTCAACAAAGAGCGGCTTGGTGTGAAAGTAATCTTCGCAGACCTGCCGTAGCGTACCTTCGACCGGCGGCACCACTGAGGAGATGATGATGTGCGCGACCTGGTTTGGCTCCATACCTTTCATTTCAAAGAGATTAATGAAGAATACGCCGTACTCGTCGGCGGTTTGGGAGCGGTGTGTGGTGACGCGCCAGTGCGCGGTCAGCTCCGGCGTTGCGCCCTCGAGCCGGTAGAGGCCTAGCACCGTATTCGTATTGCCGACATCGATGGCTAGCAGCATGATGTTCTCAGCTTATCTCGGCAGAGCGAATGCCGCCGGTCTGCACTGTTATGACTCCCACATCCGTGCGTACAAGCAGGAAACCATTTTCGTCCAGCCCGGCCGTCACGCCGGTGCAGGCCTGCGGACCATGCACTTCAACGCGTCGCCCGCGAATCCAGCTCGAAGCCTGCTCGACCCGCGCGGGAATAGTGACGCCCGCCGTCGGATCGGCCAGCATATGCGTCTCGCTCTCCAGCGATTTTAGCAGGGCGACGAGCAAAGGCTGGCGCGAAACGCTGCTATTAGTCTTCAGGCTGAGCGAGGTGGCTGTCGCAGTCAAATCAGGTGAAAAGGCGCGCTGGTGGACATTAATGCCGATGCCGACGACAACATAATTAGCAGAGCCGTCTGAAATCTTCGACTCCACCAAAATGCCACCAACTTTGCGCGGGCCTATTAGCAAATCGTTAGGCCAGCGCAGATCAATAGTGAGGCCCGTGACGGCGCGGATAGCCTTGGCGGCGGCTAGTCCCGCGGCCAGAGGCATTAGCGGCAATCGAGCGGCGGGAATCGGTGCGCGCAGTAGCATGCTTGCGTAGAGCCCCTCGCCCGCAGCCGAGTCCCACGCATGATCGCCGCGTCCGCGTCCGGCTAGCTGTTCATCGGCAAAATAAACTGATCCATGCGGCGCGCCGCTGCGCGCAGCTTCGATAGCATCAGAATTGGTGGAATCTGTAACCGGGAAAAAATGCAGCTTGCTTGCAAAGATGGTTCCGGCCAGCGATGCCTCCAACCCGGCCAGATCATACAGGTCGAGCATGGCTTTGCACATGTCGAGCAAGTCTCCGCGCACGGCTACTCCGTCTCCGCATGAATGCGCATGGAGATGTCGGCGGCCTTGGCGGAGTGGGTCAGCGCGCCAACGCTGATAAAGTCCACGCCGGTCTCAGCGTAGGCGCGGATGTTTTCGAGATTGATGCCGCCCGAGGCCTCGGTAGGAATCCAGCACTTCTCTTGCGCGCTCTTTGTTTGTTCCTCGGCTACTCGCCGGATGCGCACCATCGCCCTCTTTACCTCCTTGGGCGTCATGTTGTCCAGCAAAATGGCCTCCGCCCCAAATTTGAGAGCTTCTTCCAGCTCCTGCGAGCTGCGCACCTCCACCTGCACGCGCTGACCCTTCTTGCGCTTTTCCAGGGCGCGCGTCAGCACCGCGGACAGTCCTCCGCCCAGCGAGATGTGGTTGTTCTTGATGAGAATGCCGCTGGCCAGATCGAGGCGGTGATTGGTTCCCCCGCCAGAGAGCACGGCGTATTTTTCCAGAGCCCGCAGACCCGGCACAGTCTTGCGCGTGTCGAGTACGTGAGCGTGAGTGCCATGGATGGCATCGACAAACTTGCGCGTCAGCGTGGCGATGCCGCTCAGGTGTTGCATCAGATTCAGAATTACGCGCTCACAACTCAACAGAGCGCGTGCGTTGTGGCGGATGACGGCCAGCACCTGACCATCATGAACGCGCACGCCATCGAATACTTCCGGATGGCTGACCACCTCGAAGCGGGTCTGCGCAGGAGCTCGCTTGTCGAGCCGGGCAAAGATCTCCAGAAACTGCGGCACCGCGCCCAGTCCGCAAACAACCATCTCCTGCCGCGCAATAATCGAGCCGGTGGCGCGCAGACGGGGATCGATGGTGAGATTGGTGGTGGTGTCGCCGGCAGCCTTGTCTTCGATCAAGGCCCGCTCCAGCAATGCATCGATATGGCTGTTCTTCCAATCCATGGTTCCTCTTCGCGCGGTCAGGGACCTACTTGAGTCTTCTGTTGCCAAAGAAAGTTATAAATAACTATTTTCACGTTGTCATCCACCTGATTGGTAATTGAAAAAAAGTGATTTCCGTCGCTTCTGAAGATCTCAAGCGAGTAGTTATGCTGGCTGCCGAGGAGCATTTGCGAAAAACTGAGTTTCCCGCTCTTACGTTTATCAATAAGGTTGACCTCTCCCAGGTCCTTATACCAGAGCAGGGAGACAATGTCACGGGCATCACGCATCATGATTCCGCGGGCAGCCAGGAGTAAGAAATGAGAGTAGCTGGCGTATGATCGCGCGCCGTCGAGATCAACGATCGCAAGAGCAGTGTCGGTCTTTCCCAGGTAGCGAGCGACAATCTCTTCGACTTCAGTGGTAAATTGCGATGCAACAAGGCACCCGGGCGCGCCGCCAAACGAGATAGTCGGTTTGTCATCAGGTATTTTAAAAATACTTTCCACCGGAAGGGTCTCCGGAGGAAAGCTATCTGCTGGAATGATTTCTGGTGGAAGGGTTTCCGGAGGAAAGCTATCTGCTGGAGTAATTTCTGATGGGAGGGTTTCCGGGGGCGATTCCACCGCAATCCTGTTGTGCTCATTCAGTTCCCTATAGGCAATCTGAATCTGCTTGAAATGCTCTTCCGCACCCGCGCGCAAGCTGGCGTAATTTTCATAGAGACTGGGGTTCCATTCCTTCACCCCTTCGCGATAGGCCTCTTCGATCTCGACCTCCGAGGGTATTCCGTAAGCGATACCCAGCGTTCGATAGTGCTCCCGGCATTTACCACAATCGCAGGACATGTGTTATTTCTCCTCAGTAAGATTCTGCAGCGCTGCACGCGCCTTCTCCAACAGCAGCCGTGTCTCGGCTTCCTGCTTTTTCAACCCTTCAACGACGTTTGCCGGAGCCTTGGCCAAGAAGCTCTCGTTTCCCAATTGCCGCTCGGCGGCGGCCAGACCTTTTTCGTATTTCGCAATGTCTTTTGTCAAGCGCTCGCGCTCGGCGGCGACGTTGATTTGCGCTTCATAGACTATCGCAATATCCGTTGGCCCAATACTACGCCAGTTCAGGTGATCATCACGATGTGTTGTTGCAGTAATTCTTGAGGCTGAAAGCTTGTCTAGCCATACCTTGTTTTCTCCAATCAAGTCACCGCCTGCTCCAGTAGCTTGACTTAGAACCTCGAGCACTTTTGCATCTACAATTTGCTTTTCTGGCACACCACGGTCTTTGCGATTTTCGCGAATCCCGATGACAATGAATTGCAGATGGCGCATTTGCTCAATAGCAAGCTGATCGATTGGGATCCCATCACCCAATGGATACCTGCAAAGGGCGATAGATTTCGCCGGCGGGTTGCCGTCGTAAACCGCATGCCAGAGTTCTTCTGTCAGGAAGGGCATAAAGGGCGAGAGCAAACGCAGCGCCGCTTCAAAAACCTGGACCAGCGTTGTGAGTGCGGCTTTAGTCTGTGCCTTGTTCGCTGTCTCCGAGAAATCCAGCCGCAACTTGACGATCTCCAGATACCAATCACAAAAGCTGCCCCAGAAAAACTGGTAGATGGTGTTGGCGGCATCGTCGTAGCGATAGTTCTCCAGCGACTGATTGACCTTGGCCGCGGTGGCGTGCAGTTCGGCCACGATCCACCGAGCTTCGAGCGGGGCGTCGGGAGATGCAGTCGGCATCGCGCCCAGCACGTCAGGATCAACAACAATGCCGATCTCCGCGGCGCGGTCAACGTTCATGAAGAGGAAGCGGGCGGCGTTCCAAATCTTGTTGGCGAAGGCGCGGTAGCCCTCGGTGCGGGCGATGTTGAAGGCGATGTCGGTGCCGGGCGAGGCCATCGAAGCCAGCGTGAAGCGGACAGCATCGGTTCCGAACTGCTTCACAACCTCGATGGGGTCGAGGACGTTGCCCTTGGTCTTGGACATCTTTTCGCGATTGGCATCGCGCACCAGGGCGTGGATGTAAACCTCGCGAAAGGGGACCGAATCCGCGAGCGTGCGCTTGGAGCCGTCGGGCAGCGGCACGTCGCCCGCAAACCAGCAGCCGAACATGATCATGCGCGCGACCCAGAAGAAGAGAATGTCGAAACCGGTAACCAGGAGGCTGGTCGGATAAAAGGCGTCGAAGTCAGCGCGCGTTTCGGGCGTGATCTTCGGCCAGCCAAAGACGGAGACCGGCAGTAGGCCCGACGAAAACCAGGTGTCGAGAACATCGGTCTCCTGCGTAATCTTCTTCGAGCCGCAGTGGGCGCAGGCGGTGGGATCGACACGGGTGACGGTGATCTTGCGGCACTCCGCGCAGTGCCATGCTGGAATACGATGTCCCCACCAGAGCTGGCGCGAGATGCACCAGTCGTGAATGTTCTCCATCCACTCGAAGTAAGTCTTCTCGTACATCTCCGGCGTGAAACGGATGTGCTTCTCGCGGACGGCTGCCTTGGCCTTGTCCGCCAGCGGCTGAATCTTGATGAACCATTGCGTCGAGAGGCGCGGCTCGACCGTCGTCTTGCAGCGGTCGCAGTGGCCCACATTGTTGATGTGGTCTTTGATGCCGGCGAGCAGGCCTTGTTCTTCCAGGTCGGCAACGATTTTCTTGCGGGCGGCGTAGCGGTCGAGGCCCTCATATGCGCCGCCTTCGGCGTTGATGTGGCCCGTGTCGTCCATAATGTTGATCGACGGAAGATGATGACGCTCGGCGAGGGCGAAGTCGTTGGGGTCGTGAGCCGGGGTGACCTTGACCGCGCCGGTGCCGAAGTCGCGGCTGACCCACTCGTCAAGGATGATGGGAATCTCGCGGTCCATGAGCGGCAGGCGCAGCTTCTTTCCGTGCAGGCTGAGGTAGCGCCCATCTTCAGGATGGATGGCCACTGCAACGTCGCCGAGCATGGTCTCGGGGCGGGTGGTGGCCACTGACAAAAACTTGCCAGAATCTTTTCCTCCTTTGTTTACAATGGGATAGCGAATCTCCCATAAATGGCCCTTTTGTTCCTCGTGGAACACTTCCAGATCGCTGATCGCAGTTTGGCAGCGCGGGCACCAGTTCACGATGTAAGCGCCACGATAGATTCGACCTTGCTCATGCAAGCGGACGAAGGCCTCGCGCACCGCAACGGACAGGTTCTCGTCCATAGTGAAGTATTCGCGCTGCCAATCGACGGAGGTTCCGAGGCGCTTCATCTGATCGAGGATGACGCCGCCGTAGTGCTGCCGCCACTTCCATACACGCTCGACAAAGGCCTCGCGGCCAAGCTTCTGGCGGCTCGTGCCTTCGCTGGTTAGTTGGCGCTCGACCAGCATCTGTGTCGCGATGCCGGCATGATCCGTTCCCGGCACCCAAAGAACCCGGTCGCCGGACATGCGCCGCCAACGGATGAGGATGTCACTCTCCGTATGCTCGAACATGTGCCCCATGTGCAAGTTACCGGTGACGTTGGGCGGCGGCAACAAGATCGTAAAGGACTGGCCGTCCAGGCCTTGGTTTTTGGCGTTTGCGGACGGAGCAGCGGGTGTGGGTTGGGCGAAGAGCTTCTCGCGCACCCAGTATTCGGCCCAGTGATCTTCAATGGCGGCGGGGTCGTAGGTTTTGGGCAGGTCGTGAGGCATGTTTTTCTTGGGCGAGTCCCCGATGGACTGCGTAAAACCCTCTTGCTGCAAGGGTTTTGCGCCAGGAAACCCTACCTCACTTTAGCAGATGACCTCCAAACCTAGGTTGTAGCCACCAGGGGTTTTCCATGCCGGAGTGCGTCTTTATGGATGGCCCTGTGGAGAAGAATCCGTTTGGCGGCTTCCACCAGCAGTAGATAGACTGCGGTCGCGGCTGCCACAAAAGCAAAATAGCTGAGCGGCAGCGGAGTGAAGCCGAGCACGCTCGCAACAGGGCTGAACGGCAAATACATACCGACGGCCACGACACCAATGCACGTTGCGAACAAGGGTATGCTGGGGCGGCTGCGCAGAGGATTCATGGATGTGCGGATGACGAAGACGACCAATATCTGGGTGGCCAGCGATTCGACAAACCAGCCGGTATGAAACTGTGCCTCGGTGGCGCGGAAGAAATGCAGCAGGACATAGAAGGTCAGAAAGTCGAAGATGGAGCTGATGGGCCCGACGAACACCATGAAATTGCGGATCACGCCAATATCCCAGTGCTGAGGCTTGATCAGGTAAGTGTTGTCGACATTGTCGGTTGGAATCGTAATCTGAGCCAGGTCGTAAAGGAAGTTGTTCAACAGGATTTGCGTGGGCAGCATGGGCAGGAAGGGCAGGAAGAGCGCAGCTCCCGCCATGCTGAAGACATTGCCGAAATTCGAGCTTGTGCCCATGAGCAGGTACTTCATTACGTTGCCGAAGGCTTTGCGCCCCTCGATGATGCCGTCATGGAGGACGCGCAGGCCGGGCTCGATGAGAATCACGTCGGCGGCATCGCGAGCCACATCTGCCGCGCTGGACACGGAAATGCCGACATCAGCCGCGTGTAATGAAGGCGCATCGTTGATGCCGTCGCCCATAAATCCAACTGCGTGGCCGTTGTGTTTTAGAGCCAGGAGAATCCGGTTCTTCTGCGCGGGAGAGATGCGCGCAAAAATGTGCGACTCCTCGGCGTCGTGGGCCAGCGCGGGGTCCGTCATATGCACAAGATCGTCGCCCGTCACAATGTGTCCGGCGTCCAGTCCGACCTGCGCGCAAATG
>CAWJDN010000261.1:0-10141 GCA_963840985.1 uncultured Acidobacteriaceae bacterium | reverse complement strand
GCCAAATAGCGACAGTATCAGTGACAGCAAAGATTCAAGTAGCATTGCTAGAAGGCTTGCAATGCCTCCTCCGGACTTGACGCAGATTCCGTTCCGGCTCAGCGAGCGCCGGTAATCGAAGGTCGAATGATATGCGTTCGCGGCCAGAATCAGATCGTAGCTCTGGCCGTTGCGAGTGAAATCTTCCCGCGTGTAATCGATGAGATGGTTCGCGCCAAGTGATCGAGCTCGATCCAAATTCCGCGTACTACACACGGCGGTGACCTCCGCCCCGTAGGATTTGGCAATCTGGATTGCGAATGTGCCGACGCCGCCTGAGGCGCCATCGATCAGAACCTTCTGCCCCGGCTTGATGCGTCCCTTGTCGCGAAGGCCTTGAAGGGCGGTGATCGCCGCGATGGGAACGGCGGCTGCCTCCTCGAACGAGAGATTGTCCGGCTTCAGCGCCAATTCATCTTCAGTAGCACAGACAAAATCGGCGAAGGCTCCACGACATCCTCCGAAGACTTCGTCGCCTAGCTTGAACTGAGTTACATTCCTGCCTACCGCCTCCACCACGCCGGCTACATCCACGCCCAGCCGCGCGATTTTAGGCTTGCTCAACCCGAGCATCAGGCGGATGGGCCACGGATCGCCTCGCATAAAGTGCCAGTCCAGCGGATTGACGGAAGATGCGCATACTTTGATCAAGATCTTATTGTCGGCGGGCACGGGGGTTGCAATCTCCTTGAACTGCAAGACATCTGGAGGCCCGTAATGATCGTAGACAATTGCTTTCATAAAGCGCTCCTCGGTGAGTGATGACTCAAGCCAGGAGTTATACTGCTGTCTCGCCTGCCTGCTGCCTCCATCGCTGCGAGTTCACGCCCATCACGAGGAGCCATAGACACAGCGATGCTTGCCCGAGGAGGCCAGCAGCCAGATTGTAGGGGGACAAATAGTTCGCGAGCGGCGGAGACAGATAGGTTAGCCAGCCCAAACCGGCAATCGCCATTAGCGCGCCCAGAATTCGAGGCAGAAAGGTTGACCTGAAAATCAGGTAGCCGGTCAAAGTGCAAAAGAATCCTAAAAATACGATGGCGATGTTCACGCCTTGAGGATTCCATCGAAGAGCCTCAAAGACGATTCCCAAGAGGTTAAAGGACGTCGCGAGCAAAGAGAGTCTCCTGTTCACCGGCTTAAAGATGCCATAGAAGAGCAGCGTCATTGCGGCCATGCCAGAAATTGCGATGAGGCCCACCGTGAAACCCAACCTGCCGTGAAGGAAACGCTCGCCGAGTCCTCCAATCAGTACGCTGAGAAAATAAAGGAGACCTGCCATTCGAGCGTTGAGTCGCGGCGACGATTTACCGATCTCTGAATTTGTCATTTCATAGCCCCAGACCTGATTTCACTTATCGCGCTAATTGTGCCGCGGCTGAATCCTTGATTCCATTCTCTCGCGGCTGGAGGTTTACGCCTTTGAATAAAAGCCATAGGCCCACTAATATTTCGGCGATAGCCACAGGCATCCAGCCAAATTGCAGCATCCCCGCATACTGCGGCATAATTAGGGACCAAAAACATACGATCGGCACCAACACGGATCCAAATAAGCCAAGAGCCGACAGAACCTTTGGAATGTAGTTCGATTTGAGGAATAGATAAAAGAAGAGAATGGACCCCATGCTGAAAAATATGGCGCCGATGTTGAATCCAGCCCAACCCGCATCTGAACTCATACTCACGAGAACTGGTAGTTGTTTGGCATCAAATACATTCATGGAGTCAGCACCGGTATATAACCTCAAAACACTAAAACTAACAATGGACACGACTCCGAATAAAGTGGCCTCCACCAATCGAAAGACCAAAGCAAGCAGCGCCAGATTCTTATTGATGGGTTTGACGACCCCATAAAGGCCCATAGCCAAAAGTACAGTGCACAGACCGCCGATTAAAAAACTGGACAGCCCAATACGATAGAGCAACTCAGCCCCGGCAATCTTATGCGCGGTCTCCGCGAAATTGCCGGGAACTTGAAAACGGCTGGTAATATGCATACTCACAACGTCGGCAAGATCGACGAACAGGAACATGAAGCCCGCAAGCCTGGCGTACCTGATCTGTGATCTTTCGGTTTCGGAGTTTGTCACTTCAACCTCATTCCTTACATGTCGCCTTCGGCTTTTCCGCGTCAGTTGCCGCTGAGTACGAGCGAGTAGGATATTGAAGTTATATACGATGTGGCGCTGAATAAAGTTCCATTGCTCCAGCAGAGTTCAGTGATGCGAGATGGCAGCTTAGCCAGCGACGCGAACGGAGAACGACCTCAAACGAAACATCAGTTACCCGCCTCGCCTGCCTGCTGCCTCCATCGCTGCGAGTTCACGCCGAAGATGAGCAGCCACAGGATCAGTGATCCTTCCCCGAGAGAGCCGGCGGGCATCACGACGTGGGAGAAAAGATTGGCTGCGAGCGGCGGCGACAGAAAGACCTGATACGTCAAACCGGCTACGATCAAAAACGCGCCGATAATTCGAGGCATGAATGTAGACCTGAGAATCAGATAGCCGAGCAGGATGCAATAGCATCCGAAGAGCACCATCGAAATGCCGGCAACAATACCAGTCAAATTGAGAGTCAGAAGCGCCATCGCCTGCAACTGTTCTGTTTTGAAAACGCTCAGGTATTGCGTTCCTTCCAGGATCGCCAGTGGAGTGATGGTAAAGAGGCTGCCAAAGGCTCCGATGACGCATCCGGCCATGCTGAAAAACGCCGCAAGCAATGAAACGCTCCGATTCACCGGCTTCAATAGCTCAAAGAGGAGCAACGTCACGGTGATATAGAGCATGGTCGAGATCAGATTGGACGCGAAAGAGACCTGCAATAACTTGCCATTCGTCAGAATGTTGTGCGCGGTGGCCGCGGCATCACCCTTGACCAGAATCTTGCCGTGAACCAAGCCATCGGCATAGGAGTATGCCATTCCGCTGATTAGGTAGAGGGCTCCGGTAAGCCGGGCTTTGAGTGCCGGCGACGATTTTGCCAACCATTCCTTGACCGTGCTCATACTCGCTCCTCGTGCTACACTTCGGTTGAAGTGCAATACGTTATTCCTGCTCCTTTGGTTCCCCGGCCGGCGCATTGCCTCCGCACCAGCGCGAGCGCATCTCCAGGCGGAATTTCTCACGCTCCTCGGGCGTCATCTTCTTCCATTTCTCGCCGGATGGAGACTGCGATTTGCAGTGATGAGAGCCAGGTCCACCACAGCCTCCGAAGAGAATCCGGCTGAGAACCAGCAGCCCGAGGGCCTGCCAGAAATTGATGGTCCGCACGCCGAAAAGCGCGGGCAGCAGCCAGTTCCACAGATGCATCACCACTTCGCCGCCAACCCAGATAAAAGCCACCAGAGCCAGCGGGGCTACAAAAAAGATCCACTTGTTTCTCTTGACCCAACCGTTTTCCATATCGGTTCCTCATTTCCTCATGAACTCATCATGAATATGCTGCAATCGTTCGCGCAGGCGAAGCACC
This sequence comes from uncultured Acidobacteriaceae bacterium, assembly GCA_963840985.1. Classification (GTDB taxonomy): domain Bacteria; phylum Acidobacteriota; class Terriglobia; order Terriglobales; family Acidobacteriaceae; genus Telmatobacter. The sequence goes on along the minus strand of CAWJDN010000261.1, from coordinate 6,625 downwards.
GCATAGCGCTTGCGCGCGAGCAATGTACTGACGCCAACGCCCGTTTGCGCCGACAGATCCTTGAAGCTGCGCCCCTCGAATTCGTGTGCAACAAAGACATCTCGCTGCTCCGCGGGCAATTCCGTAAGCGCGGATTCCAATTCATCCAGAAGCAGTTTGCGCAGGTAACGCTCTTCAGGACCTGCATCGGGCGAGATCAGCAGTTCTTCAATCGAAAGCAACTCGCCCTCTTCGTCCTCGATTGCCGCATCGCAAAAGTTCTCCGGCTTCTTCTTGCGGAAGAGATCGGTGATGCGGTTGCGCGCGACGCTATAGAGCCAGCCGGTCACATACTCAACCGGCATCAACAGGCGGTTGGCTCGCACCAGTTCGTAGAAGACCTCCTGGACAAGATCTTCGACGTCGGCTTCAAGCGGGACGCGTTTGCGGATGAAATTGCGCAGCCGGCATCGTTCTTCCGCGATGATTTCGGAGATGCGCAGGTCTTGCTCGATCATTGAGGTGATTCTCAACGTCTCATCCACCCAATTCTGAAGACGAACGGCGGCCGAATATATTGTAGAAATAAGCTAGTGTCCCGGCATCATGCCCCAGAGCATGATCAGCGTCATGCCGATGACGATGATGCTGGTGCTCCAGGCGATCCAATTCCAAAGACGCGTGTTCCTGTGTTCGCCCATCAGATCCTGGCGGTTGATAAGCATCAGCATGAGAATGATGACTACCGGGAGCAGGACGCCGTTGAGAACCTGGGAGAGGATGGCGACGTTAATCAGTTGTGCGTCGGGCAGCAGCAGAACGGTGGTTGCACCGCCGACGATCAGGAGCGAATAGAGCCAATAGAAGAAAGGCGCCTCTCTGAAAGTTTTATCCACACCGGATTCGACTCCCAGGCCTTCGCAGACGGTGTAGGCAGTGGAGATCGGCAGAATCGATGCGGCAAAGATCGATGCGTTGAAGAGGCCGAAGGCGAAGAGGATGAAGGCATAGTCGCCGGCCAGGGGGCGCATGGCTTCGGCCGCGTCCGCGGCTGTTTGGATGGCGCCCATGCCGTGGATGTAGAGCGTGGCGGCGCAGGCTACGATGATGAACCAGGCGACGATGTCGGTGAAGAGGCTGCCGACGATAACGTCCAGCCGCGAGGCTGCGTAGTCCTTGACGCGAATGCCTTTTTCGACAATGGAGGATTGTAGATAGAACTGCATCCATGGCGCGATGGTGGTGCCGACGACCCCAATGGCCATGTACATATAGGCCTTGTCGCTCCAGACCGAGCGGGCGGGGAGCTGGACGGTGGCCAGAATTGCATCATGCCAACTGGGCTGCGAGAGCACCCCGGCGAAGATGTAGCAGATATAGATAAAAGATGCGACGATGAAGATTTTTTCCGTGCTTTTGTATGTACCGCGTACCACCATGTACCAGACCAGCGCCGCGCACAGGGGCACGGAGATGAACTTGGAGACGTGAAAGAGGTGCATGGAGCCGGCGATACCGATGAACTCGGTGACCACGTTGGTGTAATTGACGACAACCAGCAGGACCATCAGGATGACGGTAAGACGGAGGCCGAACTCCTCGCGGATGAGGTCGCTCAAGCCTTTGCCGGTGACCACGCCCATGCGGGCGCACATCTCCTGCACCACGATGAGGGCGATGGTGATGGGAATGATGGTCCAGAGGAGGGTGTAGCCGTATTGCGCGCCGGCCTGGGAGTAGGTGAGGATTCCGCCGGAGTCGTTGTCGACGTTGGCGGTAATGAATCCGGGGCCAAGGACGGCTAAAAACAGCAGTATCCGGGTTCGCCAACGCTTCAACATTCTGGCCGGTTCCTATTGTGGAGTCATAAAGGGTCTGTTCACACTGCCTTTTTGACCATAACAGGCCAGGGGCAGGAGCGCGAAGTTTGTCAGCGTGACCAGGGGAGGAGTCTAAAAAAAAGATTGACGGGATATGGTTATTATGGTACATTGGTACTGTTGTACCGAGAGGAATATATGACACAAGAACAGCAAAACAGCGAACCCGTTGTAGTGGAGCGCGTCCAGACCGGCGTGCGCATGGAAAAACGCTTGTTGAAGGTGCTTAAGGCCGTTGCCGAGCTGAAGGAAATGACGCTGGGCGATCTGCTGGAAGGGATCGTGCTACACGCCTTTGAGGGCAAGCTGGTTCCCTTCTCTCCGCAAACGCTGAAGGAAATTGAGCAGTTTAAGTCGATTTATGGGATGACGTTGAAGGCCAGCGACAGCCACAACCTGAAGGAGCGGAAGACCTCTGCGGTGGGGCAGACACCTTCGGCCAGGCGATCTTAGGTGTTCATTGCAGCAAATAAGATATGCAGCCAGTTTGCCCCCGCTTTGCGGGGGTAGCGAGTTAGTAAGTTAGCCCGTCATGCAGTGGCGTAAACCGGCTCTTCCTGCTCGGCAGCGGTCACATCGGCAGTGAGGCTGAGCAAGGACGCGATCACATCAGCGGCTCCATAAGATGTCTGGCCGGGCGCGAGGAACTGCGCGACGGTGTTCAGATCGTCTCCCACTGTGATCAGTGGCGGCTCGACAACACCATCTTTGCGCACCTGGGCGTGGCCGATATTGGCCAGCAATGCGTTGCACAGGCACTTGCGTCCCACCGTATCCTCGACCTTGCCGCCCTTGGCCACGAAATTGGCCACCGGCTCTGCGGAACAGCGGTAGCCGATCTTGCCGTCCGGCAAAGCGTAGGACTCGCGCAACAAGCCTATGTCGCAGACCCTGGTCCGCGCCGCGGCCACCTCGGGGTCGGAGTAAGAACCCTGCAACAGCGCCACCTTAAAGGGGAATCCCGTGGGCGAGGCCACTGGATCAGTGAATACCTCACCGGTGCCTGTGACCGCCTGGGCGATAAGCGACTCTTTGAGATCGGGACGCAGACCGGACTCACGCGAGAATGCAAATGCGGTGCCCACCTGCACGCCGGCTGCTCCCTGCTCCAGCGCATAACGCAGGCTCCTCGCGTTTCCGTATCCTCCGGCCAGCCAGAAGGGCACGCCCAGCGCGCGCAGACCCGCAAGGTCAACCTGGTCGCGCTCGCCATAGACCGGCTCACCGGCTGCGTTCAGCAGCAGTTTGCCGCGCGGCGGCGCATTGTGTCCGCCCGCCGTTGGGCCTTCGATGACCAACCCATCGACGCGACCGCTTGCCCGGCGAAGCATGGTTGTGGCCAGGGTGTTGGAAGAAACGATTGCCAGAAACTTTGGCCGGTCGAGTTCGGAGAGCGGACCTTGCACGTAATCGGCGGGATCGAAGTTCATCGCCGTATCAGCATCCTGAGCAGCACCAGAGACTGCAAGATGGTACGCAGCGGGACGAAGTCCGGCCAAAGCGTCCAGGACACCGGGGATGTGCAGGGGAATGCCAGCGCCCATCAGCACATAGCCGACGCCGGCCAGCATGGCGCCAAAGATCGACGGAAGGTGGGGCATCTGCACCTTCTCAAGAAAATTGATGCCCACAGGATTCTTGTGGCCATCGCGCGCCAGATAAACCTCGACAAAATTGCTCACGATACACAGCTCGACGACCTTGCGCAGGTCGCGGCGCTGGTGCATCGGCGGCAGAGCGTAAGGCGCCAGCGCGGCCTTGCCGCCGGGAATGTAGTACTCCTCCCAGATGCGGTTGGCCATCTCGGGAAAGGGGAAGGCATCGAGGCCGCGGCGCACGTGTCCGCCGGGGTCGCCATCGGAGAGGCGGCGGACAAAGAGCGAATCAAGCGCCGTGCCGGAGACCACGCCGAGTTGACCGAGCTTGGAGACAACATTGGCGAGGCGCCAGTTCGAAACTCCCACGCCCATTCCGCCTTGAATGATCTTGGGAAACTCCATCATCCTTGGATTGTTTCACAGATTAGGCTGAATTCAAAGATTACTCTCGAATAAGAAACAAAATATGGAACTACGAATGAGCAATACTGCTCACAAAATGCTGAATTGAGAGACTTTCAGGAGCTATTTTTAGAGGTTTTCGCGCAGGAAGCTGATGACATGGTCGGCCTGAACGACGCCCACCATGCGGCCCTGCGTGTCAACTACGGCCAGGGCATGTAGGTTGTACTTGTCGAAGAGCTCGGCCAGCTCGTTTTGGTGGAGGCCGATGGGGCAGGAGAGGACGCGAGCTTCGGCCAGCGTAGAGAGGTGCGTCTCCGGCTGGGCCATGACAATCTGGGCGAGGGGGATGGCGCCGCGCAGCACGCGCTTCTCGTCGAGCAGATAGATTTCGGTCACGCTCTCCGGGTCGCCATCAAAGGCGCGCAGCGCCTCGACGGCCTGGGCCACGGTCGCGTCTTTACCTACGGCAACAAAGTCAGTGGTCATGCAGCCGGCGGCGGATTTCTCGTCAAACTCGAGCAGCTCCGAGACTTCCTGGCGCTCCTCCGGCTCCATTTCTTCCAAAATGGCGTCGGACTGCTCCTCTGGCAGTTCGGCCAGCAGGTCGGCGGCTGCACCGGGGTCCATCTCCTCGACGATGTCTGCAATCTTCTCTTCGTCGAGCTTTTCAAGGAGCGATTTTTGCAGCTTGGGCTCGACCTCTTCAAGGGTCTCGGCGGCCACATCTTCATCGAGCGAGGTGAAGATGACCTCGCGCTCGGCGGGGGCCAGGTCTTCGAGAATATCGGCCAGATCGGAGGGGTGCATCTCTCCCAGACGCTCATACTCAATGCGCAGCTTGACGCGGCGGGCCGGATCAACCTCGATGACATCGACAAACTCCCAGGGGATGCCGCGGAAGGCGAATTTGCGGGAGAGGGATTCCAGCCATGCGCGTGGCAGCAGGCCCTTAAAGACGCGGCGGAAAGCGCCCCTCAATCCCACCTCGACCTCGGCGACACGCAGCAGGTGAACAGCGCCATGGCCCATCCACTCCAGATCGACGTCATTGACGCGAACCACCTTGCGGCCATGAATGTCGATGATCTGGCGGTCGATCAGGTCCTGGCGCAGGTAGAGGTAGTTGCCCTGATCCTCCAGAGGAACCATGGCGCCGTCGGAGCGAAGCTCAAGCGTTCCGGCGGGCGTTTCCATCACATCCTGCGAAGGCACAATGCACAAGCCGTCGCGGGTTTTGAGCACCAGTCCGGCCACTTTACCGGCATCCTCGCCGGTGGCCACGGCGATGTCCTTGAGCCGCCCGCGCAGGTGGCCGTGGACGTCGGTCACCGGTGTACCGAGCAGCGCCGTCAGGCTGATGCGGGCTGTGGTGCGGGAGCTCATGAGGTGAGTGTATCGCTTGGGGGGCGGGTTAAGCCTGTGGAGTGATTCGGCTGTGAAACCTAAGCACTAGCACTTGCGGCTTTCGTTTGCTACCTGCGGGTCCGGCTGTCACAATGACACAATCAGACGAATGCAGACACTGACCTACGAGCGACGATGAAAATCTGCCCGCAATGCGATACCGGCTATCCCGATAACGCCGAGACCTGCCCCACTCATGGCGGGCTGCTGAGCGAGATTATCGATCTGCGTCCGGGAATGCTGATCCGCAAGACCTATCGGATTGAGCGGCTGCTGGGCAAAGGCGGAATGGGCTCGGTTTACCTGGCGCGGCACGAGCTGATGGACGCGCCGCGGGCACTGAAATTCCTGTCGCATGAGCTGAACAACGACGAGGCTTTCACCCGGCGCTTTTTGCGCGAAGGGCGGATGCTGCGCCAGGTGCGGCACAAGAACGTGGTGGACTGCGGGGACCTGGAACGTGCCGAGGACGAGCGGCTGTTCTTCGCCATGGAATTTGTGGACGGGCCGGATTTGCGCGGCTTGATGCACCAGGCCGGAGGGCGGCTGGATGCGGCCGAGGCGCTCAAAATCGCGCGCGGAATCGCCGAGGGACTAGGGGCGGCGCACGCGCGGCGCAGGATAGGTTTCGCTCTAGCAGCGATAGGCGCGTCCCGTGTGTCCAGAAATAGGCGACCTAGAGGCGACGGCCGCATCGTGCGCAACCCAGCAGACCGATCAACAGCGCCTCGACCGCCACGACCCGATTTGACTTCGCCGACACGGCCCTTGGCGTTCGCCGCGAGCTGCTTCTGGTCCCGTTCAACTCGACCCAGTCGATATAGCCTTCGTGGATTATCCTTGAGCACGACCTCCCATTCCTCGAACGGCTTTCCGTGCCCGTAAGTCTTCTGCGCACGCCCATTGACGATCGCCGTGCGATGCTCGCTCTTCCCGTAAATGTAGGCGCCGGCGTAGAAGGAATTTTGAGGACCGATATGACATTGCGTTCGGATCGGCGTCCAGTCGAAGGCGATCATTTGCTTGCCGTCGGACGGTCGAGGAAAATGAAGCCGATCCGCCGCCAGGGACAAGTAGACCTGCCGCGCGCTGCCCAGCTCGCGGAACCTCGCGAAGATGAGACGGATCGCCTCCTGGAGCCGCAAGTCGGGTCGAAGCCGAGGCCCATCTCGCGATCCCAGACGTAGCCGATAGGCACGCAGATCCGCAACTCGCCGCGTCGCGCCTTGGATCGCGCTGCGTCGTACATTCGGGCGCGCAGGACGCCGAGTTCGAACTCGCTGATGCTGCCTTTCATTCCAGCGAGTGGGTCATTCGGGCGGCACAGGGTCATAAACCCGCCGTCGAGATCGATGACGC
>CAWJDN010000260.1:0-6699 GCA_963840985.1 uncultured Acidobacteriaceae bacterium | reverse complement strand
TCCGTCACGATAGAGCCTGGAACTGTACCAGTCATCGAGCGTCTGCTGGCCGCGCCGTCCGTCCTCGATGGCCTCTCGCGCCTCAGTCTCCTGAATCAGGGTTTCGGCCTGGCGGCGTTCCACTCTTTTCAAAAGAAACTCCTCACGCCGATCCGTAACTTCCTCTCCCATTCTGTCGATTCTTAGCCCGAGCGTGGCGGCATGGAGGCTGGCCGAGCGCGTCTCTTCAAGACCGGCAAGCCGGTCCGCCAACTCGCCGGTTTGCGCACTGACCTGAATCAGGCTGCGGCCGCGGCGCTCCCGTTCGACAGTCGCTGTCAGCGCATGCTCCAGGCGGTGAAGTTCGCCAAGCGAGGACTCCAGAGCCAGACGGCTCTGCTCCTCCTGGAGCGACCGAATGCGCAACAGGCGGCGCAACGCGCGCGAAGCGGCCATGGCTCACACCTCCGCGGCCAACTGCGTCAGCCGGCGTAAACAGTCGACAAAGTGAAGCTGCTCATGCATATCCTGAGTCATGAAAGCCCGCATCATTTCCCGGGCTCTCAAGGCACGGTCCAGATCGGGGTCCGCGCCCGGCTTGTATGCCCCGATGCGCACCAGATCCTCCGAGCGCGCATAGACAGCCATCAGTTTGCGCATGAGCGCCGCCTGCTCGCGATGCGTGTGTTGGGTGACAACCGGCATCAGCCGGCTGATTGAGTCCAGAACTTCGATGGGCGGATACCAGCCTTCGGCAGCCAGCGCGCGGGAGAGAACCACGTGGCCGTCGAGCAGCGCCCGCACCGCGTCCACCAGCGGATCCTGCTGGTCGTCGCCTTCCATCAGCACGGTATAAAAGGCGGTGATCGAGCCTACCCGGAATTGCCCGGCGCGCTCGATCAGCTTGGCCAAGCGATTAAAGACCGAGGGCGTATAACCTTTGTTGGTGGGAGGTTCTCCGGCGGCCAGGCCAATCTCACGTGCAGCCATGGCAAAGCGGGTCAGCGAGTCCAGCACCAGCAGCACGTGCTTGCCCTGCGCGGCAAAAAACTCGGCGATGGTGGTAGCGGCCAACGCCGCCCTCATGCGCATCAGCGGCGACTGGTCGGAGGTCGAGACCACCACCACCGAGCGGGACCGGCCCTCGCCGCCCAGCGAATCCTCAAGAAACTCGCCTACCTCGCGCCCCCGTTCGCCCACCAGGCCCACTACCGTCACATCCGCCTCGGTGTTGCGGGTCATCATGCCGATCAGCGTGCTTTTACCCACTCCCGAGCCGCCGAAGATGCCTACCCGCTGCCCACGCCCTACCGTTAACAACGCATCGATCACGCGAATTCCGGTGCCCAGCGGAGTGCGAATCGCGACCCTGTCCAGCGGCGACCTCACCACCCCCTCCAGCGGCAGCGCCTGAGAGACGGCCGGCGGGCTCCCGTCATCGATCGGTTCACCCAGCGCATTCAGCACCCTGCCCATCAGTGCCGGTCCTACCTCGATCTGTGGATGAACGCCCCATGCTGTTACCTGGTTTCCAAAGCGAATGCCCTCGGTACTCTCCACCGGCATCGACAGTACATTGGAGCCGCGAAAACCGATGACTTCGGCCAAGTGCGCGCGGCCATGCTGGTCCTGAATCTCGCAGCACTCGCCCACCGAGGCCAGCGGCCCAGCCGACTCGATTGTCTGGCCTACCGACTCCAGCACCTGTCCGCGCCAGCGCCAGGGCTGGCCGCGCTCCAGACGGCTGGAATAACGCTCCAGCAAGGGCGTCATGCGCGACTCTCCTCAATAACGCCGGAGTCAGCGCTCACCGGTTGGGCAGCGCTGGAAGTGGAAGTGCCGGAGTTAATACTGTCGGAGTTGGAACTGACGGCTTTGGAGCCGCCGGCGCGGTCAAAGAATCCCCGCTCAATCTCTCCCAACTGCGCGCGTATTCCCAGATCCACTGAGCCCAGTTCGGTTTCCATCACACATTCGCCCAGCCGCATTCCTTCGCCGGCAATTACGGATGGCTTGATGGTCAGGTTGGGCACCAGGGCGATGGCCTCAGTCCACAGGGCGAGTTCAGCAAGAGGCACACGCAATCGCACCTGAGTCGATTGAGAGAGTTGTCCCAGCGCCACCCTGACCGCTCCGGTCAACAGCAACGGATCCATCTGCGCCTCGCGTCGAAGAATACGCGCCGCTACAGCCAGCGCTAACTTCACCACCTCGTGCTCGACCTTTTGCAGGTACTGGTCACGCTCCTCGGTAAAACTCTCGAGAAGCCCGGCGGCCTGTTGCACCCGCTCGCGCTGGGTCGCGGCCTGGGAACCGCTTTGCGCTTCATGCTCAGCCTTGTGTCCCTCCTGGCAGCCTGCATCGAAGGCGTGGCGCTTCTCCTCGGCCAGGCGAGCCTCGAATTCACCGTACTGCAAGGGCTCGATGGCTGCGGATGCGGTATTTCTCGACGGCGCTGCATTTGCGTTGGGAGCGGCATCCTCGACATTCTCCCATCCATTCCATTCCGGTAAATAAGGCGCATCGGGGCCAGCCGGGTACTCGAAAATCTCGATGCGCCCGGAAGCGCTCTTGCTCGTTGCCGATACCGCCTGCTGCAAGAATTACCTTTCCAGCTAACAGCTGACTTCTTTCAGCTAAAAGTTATGAGTTGCCAGCCAACGCAAACTGTGAGCTGTTTGCTGTCTGCTGTGTTCATGCCAGCATCTCGTCACCGGTCTCCAGCTTGAGAACCACCTTGCCCTCGGCCTCCAGACGCCGGGCCAGATTGAGAATCTCCTGTTGCGCCTGCGCCACCTCGCGCGAACGCACCGGGCCAAGTACCTCCATGTCTTCCTTCAACATCTCAACGGCCCGCGAACTCATGGATTTGAAGATCTGGGCGCGCAGATCGTCTTTGGCACCGCGCAGGGCGAGCGCCAGTTGCCGCTTGTCCACCCCGGAGACAATCTCTCGTATGGTGGTGGGCGGCACGGTTACCAGATCTTCAAAGGTGAACATCAGGTTGCGTATGCTCAAGGCCAGCTCCGGCTGGCCATCTTCAATGGTTTCGAGTATTTTCTTCGACTCCTCGGCATTGATCCGGTTGAGCAGATCGGCCACCGCCTTGAAGCCGGAGTAGCTTTTGCGCGCCGTGTCGCCCACGTTTTCCAGACGCCGGTGCAGGATATGAGCTACCTTCTGCGCCATCTCCGGCGAAAACTGACGCATCTCGGCCAGCCGCTGGATGGACAGCACCTTGTGGTCCTCGCTCAGGTTGTCCAGCACCATCGAGGCCCGTTTGGGATCCAAGTGGGCCAGCACAAGGGCGATGGTCTGCGGATGCTCGCTGTCGAGGAGCTTGCCCAACTGCTGGGGATCGGTGCGCTGCAGTTTGGCAAGATTGCCCTGAGCTTCCTCCTGGGAACGGCGCACCAGCATCAGCAGGTCGTCGGCGCGCGCTGCGCCGAAGGTATCCTTCAGCAGACGGCTGGCGTAATCAAGCCCGCCGTGAGTCATGAAGTTCTGGGTGTCCAGAAGTCCCCAGAACTCCTCCAGTATCCCGGCAGACATATCCGGCGTAATGCCGCGCAGATCGGCCAGCTCCTCGGTAAGCATCTGCACATCCGCCTCCGGCAGGGCGCGCAGAATCTCCTTGGCCAACTCCTCGCCCACGGCTACCAATAACACGGCTGCCTTGCGCACTCCGCTCATGTTCGCCGTATGCTGGCGCCGTGATGCCGCGTTCTGGAATTCCTGATCGGCCAAGACTCCGGTCCTTTCGCCTGTTGCTGGTTACGAGCTTTTAGCTACCAGCCCCTAGCTTTCCCCTGTGCCACCGATCGACTTTTCGCCGCGTTGCGGATCAATCGGAATGGATCCAGCTCTGCAAGAGCCGGGAGCTTTGCGTGGGCTCTTGCTTGAGGTGGCTTTTCACCTGCTCGAAAATCTCCTGTGTCCTGATACGCGCCGGATCGATCTCGACTGGCTCCGGCGGCCTGAATGCCGCAGACTCCGCATGTCCCGGCAACTCCCTGCCTCCCGAACCCAAGCCGAGCCGGGAGTGGCGCAGGGCTGGACGCACCCCGAAGGCCACCACCACCAGCAGGCCTGTCAACAGGGCTGCATATTTGATCAATACCGGCGAGCCTTCGGCGGTGGTCAGAATCCTGGTCGGCAACGAGACCGGCGGCTGAAAACGGTTATCCTCGAAGGCTAGATTTTCGACTTCGAGCAGATCGCCGCGTGCCGAGTCGAAGCCCACCGCGGCCTGCGCCAGCGCCGTCAGGTTGCGCAACTCCTCGGGCGAGCGAGCCTGCCACTCCGCTGCCTTGTTCTGGGAGGCGGGCTGGGCCATCCGGTCGTTTACCACGATAGCCGCGGTCAACCGCCGCACCTTCCCCGGAGTCTCGATCACATGACGCATGGTCTTGGTGACCGCGTAGGTTCCCGACTCGCTCTTGGCGGTCTGCGGCGCCGCGGTCTGCGTTGGATAGACCGGGAGGGCCTGCGCATTGGGCGCATTCGAAGCCACTCCGGGAATGCCGGCGGCTACCGGCTGTGAACCCGAGGCCTGCTCGGTGCGCTGCATCGACAAGGTCACTGTCTGGTCAGGGTCGTAGCTCTCTTTGGTTTCTTCCGAAGCTACAGAGTCGTAATCCAGAGTTACCGAGGCGCGTACGTTGCCAGCTCCGGTCACCGGTTCGAGAGTGGTAATCAGCTTTTCTTCCAGAGCTTGCTCGGCGCTCAAACGCATGGCGTCAGCGGTTTTTGGAGCGAGCGGAATGTGGCCGGCCGCATCCACCAAAACCACATGTTCCGGCGTCAGGCCGTCTACCGCCGAGGAGACCAGATTGCGAATCGCCTCCGGCTCTCCTTCGGCCAGCGTGCGACGACGCAGCTTGAGCACCACCGAGGCCTTGGCCGGCCGCTCCGCCTCGCGAAAGAGAGAGTCGTGCGGCAACACCAGGTGTACCCGCGCCGATTGAACATCCGACAGGGTTGCGACGGTGTGCTCCAGTTCGCCTTCCAGCGCCCGCTGATAGTTGACCTGTTCGTCGAACTCCGACCCGACCCAGTTGGGCTTGTCGAAGAGCTCAAAACCCAGCCGCCCGCTCTTCATTCCCTTGGCCGCGGTCACCAGCCGCGCCTTGTCCAGCTGCGCGGCCGGCACCATAATTCCCGCTCCATCCGTAGTGGGCTCAAAGGGAATCTGCGCCTGAGCCAGAACCTGGCAGGTGGAGCGCACATCCTCCGTATCCATGTTGGCGTAGAGGATATGCCAGTCCGGCCGGAGACCGTACCAGAACAAGCCTCCAACCAATCCGGCAAGAAGCAGAATCAACATTACCGTCCAGCCGCGCTGCGTCGGATGCATCTCGGCCCAGAAGACCCACGTTCGACCCCAAAGTCCGGCCAGCCGGTCGGTCAACTGGGGTTGGCCGGGCATCGCCTGCGCGCTCTTCTGCAACTGTGTTCCGGTGGCCATGATCTCCGTGTCCCGTCGCTCTTAAAACTGCATTCCGATCACCTGCTGGTAGGCCTGGACTGCCTTGTTGCGTACCGCAAGCGCCAGCTCAAAGGCCATACTTGCCTTTTGAGTAGCGATCATCGCCTGATGCACGTCCACGCCTGTACCGGTCATTAATCCGGCGACGGCGGTGTGCGCCTGAGCTTCGAGTTGGTCCACCTGGCCAACCGCATCGGTCAACAGCTCGGAAAACGGGGTGGATGCGGCGCCAGAGCTGCCCTCAGAAGTTGGGGACGCTCCAGAACCTAAGCCGGAAAGACCCTGTAAAGCCTGCGTTGCTGTGGTCATGGGATTGATTGGGGTTAACATTGTTTCTCCCTGCTGCTAGCGGTGGAGATTTCATTCTCTGGATGCTTGCTTCCATCGGAATCGGTGAATCGATACAAGCAGCTACGACTTGGCAATCTCCAATGCCGACGTGATCATGCCCTTCTCGGCCTGCACGGCGGAGCTATTCAAACCATATGCACGTGTCGCCCCCATCAGGTCCACCATCTCTGTGAGGGGATTAATGTCCGGAAACGAGACATATCCGTCCGGCCCGGCATCCGGGTTTCCGGGGTCATAGCGTTGCAGCGGGGGCGAGGTATCTTCAACTACAGCATCAATATGCACGCCCGGAACTGTTTGCCCCGAGCCATTCAAAGTTAGAGGAAGCAAAGGAGCGGAAAGCGCGGGCAATGTGGCCGCTGCTAGGCCTCCCGAGAGATTCGACCCCGAAGTCGTGGTCCCTGATGCAGCACTGAAGCTGTTGGCAAACTCCGGATCATTGGCATTGGCGGCAAAAACGACGTGCTGGCGGTGGTAAGCGGTACCGTTAGCGGTGCGCGTCGTCTCCGCGTTGGCCATATTGGTTGCCACTACCTCGGCGCGCATCCGCTCGGCTTGCATGGCGCTGCCCGAGGTTTCCATCATCGCAAAGAGGTTCATCTGGGCTTCCTTCTCTCGCAAAAACAATCTGCTGCGCAATCTTCAGATGAATCCATGCACGTTGCTCTCCACTTACTTGCTATCGGAATGTATGGCGTCCAAGATGCGCTGGTACTCCTGGCGGAGCAGCGCCACGCCGGTTTTGAATCTCAACTGCGCTTCAGCTAAATTCAGACCCTCGCGGTCCATGGAGACGTTGTTTCCGTCGGGCCGTGAAATCAGCCCGTCCACGGCCTTGACGCGCACCTGCCGGGTTGCTTGCCCTTTCTCCACGCCGGTCA
>CAWJDN010000259.1:0-7728 GCA_963840985.1 uncultured Acidobacteriaceae bacterium | reverse complement strand
AGCTGTCCGCCAAAGTAGACCTGCATCTCCTCGTCGCCGGAACCGGGCCGGTCGCCGTAGGCCCAGGTGAGCAAATACGTATGCCCGGCAGTCAGGCCGGTAACCGTCTGTTGCACGTCCTCGGGATAGTTGGCGTTCACCTCCAGGCTCTGGACGCCCTCGTAGACCGGCCCACCGACCGCAGAGCCGTCGTCGATCTCGATCAGACCAGCCGAATCCGTCGTGGTCCAGCCCGGTACGCCCCCATTTGCGATCAGCGCCCAGCCATTCACAACCGGGGACTCAAACGATCCATTGACGATCATGTCCGCCCTGGCGTGGGTCGCCCCAAAGACACAAAAGGCTAAAATAACTGCGGAAATCTGGGTAAAATGCTTCAGTTTCATGACGACACTCTTCTTCCTCACATCCAAAAATTCGCCACAGCGTGCAGCGCTTCACTATTTGTCTTGGGGGGAAGAATGCCAAGCTATATAGCTTGATTCCTTATATGCACTTTCATGGCCAAAGTTGAAGTGGGCTATACGGAAGGTAATACATTTAAAATGAATGAGTTAAATGAAACCATGCGCCACGCCGAAATCCCATATCTGCAAAAGACTGCACAGGATGGAAGGGAACTTTCCTTGCAGGCGAATCTTCATGCTTTCAAATTCCTCCGGATTCTGGCTCAAAACCGCTGCTGGACAACTGTCGGCGCAGGAGGACATGCGACGCACTTTCCCTTTACCAGACTTCTATCTTGCTGCCCCGGCGCACATTCACGTATAAATGATTCAAAAGCCCGAGAAAATCTGGTTGATGCGGACCTGTCCAGTGTTCAAGAAAGACGGCCAGGTGGAAACTGAATGTGTACCCTTGGCCGCATGGACTCTGCCGCAGAATCGGCATCGCCCGAAGAAGGGGAATCGGTATGAAACAGGGAATCACCAGCATGGCAAAGCCATTGACGACGAACGAGCACCTGATCCGCTGGGTGGAAAAGATGGCCGAACTGACCGAGCGGCGGCGGTCAGTTTGCGCCCACCCTGCACGAAGACCTGCGCATCGCGCACCGGGTCGGCGGCTTCGGGGTCGCGGCGCGCATCAATGGCGACGACGACAGCCTGCGCGCCAAAGCTGCGGCCTATGGCGTCAATCAATGTTGGGTCGGCGAGCGCGGCGGAGTTCACACTGACCTTATCCGCGCCTGCCTCGAAGACCTGCGCCGCATCGTCCGCGGTGCGAATACCGCCGCCGACACAAAAGGGGACAAATAACTCACGCGCCGTCCGGCGAACGGTGTCGAGCAGTGTCTGGCGGCCCTCGTGCGTCGCGGTAATGTCGAGCAGGACAATTTCGTCCGCGCCCTCTTGGGCATGACGCGCGGCCTGCGTAGCCGGATCGCCTGCATCGATTAGATCGACGAACTGCACGCCTTTGACGACGCGTCCGTCATGCACGTCGAGGCAGGCAATGATGCGCTTGGTAATCATGGCTTCCTCTTCTTAACGTGGTGTGCGACAAGGTCGTTGAGTTCGGTACGCTGTTCTAAAGACATCGCATTTGTAGGAAAATAGAAACAGTTGTCGGGACTCAGGTACATTATTGTTATGACTTCATTCTGGCGGAAATCTGTGATTGCATTCCAAGCCAATCGCGTTTCTATCGTATCAAGTTTTGCTACAATGAGTCCCTCTTCATTCGCTATAATGCTGTAATTCACTTTTCCTCGTTCTAACAGAAAATTATTCTTGTACCAAATAGAAAACATCCATTTATCATATGCGATATGAAGAGGGATAGAGGCTATAGAAGCAAACAATAGAACCTCACCCGGTTCTTGGAGCCAACAGATACCACCATAAATTCCTGTTAATAGAAGAATAAGACTTATCAGAGGGACAGCAAGATACAACACACGCGCATTTTTAATGGAGATTGTTGTATATCCACGGAAATGGTTCCAGAATGCCTTAATCTCTTCACGAGTAAAGGAGTATTCGATTTTCATTACATTACCTCGAGAAAGTTCTTTAGAATCTTTAGCCCGGTTGCGCCGGACTTTTCCGGATGAAATTGCACGCCCATTACATTGCCGCGCTCGACCGCTGCCGCGAAAGGCTCGATGTAGTAAGTGGTGGCCGCGGTGTCGGCAGTAACGGGAGCTTTGTATGAGTGCGTGAAGTAGACGTACTCGCCAGGATCGACACCGGCAAGAAGACGCGAGCCGGGTCGGATTTCAAGCGAATTCCAGCCGACGTGCGGAACTTTTTCAGGACTTTCAGGAAATCGCGCGCACTTTTCCGTGAAATACGCGAGGCCAGGCTGCGTGGGCGCTTCTCTTGATCCGGCGTAGAGCCATTGCATCCCGACACAGATTCCGAGGAAGGGAACTCCGCGTGCAATGGCCGCTCGAATGGCGGGCGTGAGGCCGGTTGCGTCAAGCCGCTCGGTGGCCGCGAAATGACCCACGCCGGGAAGCACGATGCGTTCCGCGCTTTCTACAAGCGCAAGGTTGCCATCTGTTACGACCGCTTCCGCACCCACATGCCGTAGCGCCTTGAGCACGGAAGTGAGATTGCCCGCCTTGTAATCGATCACGGTTACGCGCATCACAATAACCCCTTGGTGGAGGGTAGCATCTTGCCCAGTTGCTTATCGCGCGAGCAGGCTACGCGCAGCGCCCGCGCGAAGGCCTTGAAGATGGCTTCGATCTTGTGGTGGTTGGAGCGGCCGTACATGGTTTTCACGTGAACGTTGGCGCGTGCGCCGCGGGCGAAGCCTTCGAAGAAATCCGTCACCAGCTCGGTTTGCAGGTCGCCTACCAGGCGCGTGCGAACTTTGGTTTCGACGGCAAAGGCGGCGCGTCCACTGAGATCAATGGCTGATATGGCCAGGGTTTCGTCCATGGGCATCAGGAAATATCCAGCGCGCAGAATGCCGCGCTTGTCGCCGAGAGCGCGGTCGAAGGCTTCGCCCAGAGCGATGCCCACGTCCTCGACGGTGTGGTGCTGGTCAACATCCAGATCGCCTTTGCAGGCGAGGTCGAGGTTGAAGGCGCCGTGGCGCGTGAACAGCTCCAGCATGTGATCGAAGAAGCGAATTCCGGTGGAGATTTTGTATTGGCCACTGCCTTCAATTTTCAATTTGATGGCGATGCGCGTCTCCGCGGAATTACGCTCGACGATGGCGGTGCGTATCTTCCGATTAGTCACGGCTGTATTCTTTGTTGTCATTGCGCCTCTTTTCAGGCCCGTAATGTGGCCAGTGTTTCTTTAAGAGCTGCGGCAGCCTGCCGCATCTGCTCACGTGTTCCGATGGTGATGCGCACCCTGCCATCGCAGCTGGGATCGCTGGAGCGGTCGCGAACCAGCACTCGCGCGGCGCTCATGAGGCGCGTGAACTCTTTGTGCTTCGAGCCTATTTCGACGAGGACAAAATTTGCGCAACTGGTCCAGCGGCGGACGCCTGCCTCATCGAGCGCGGCCTCGAACTCCGTGCGCGCTGCAAGCACCTCGCCGACGTACCAGTCGAGATAAGCGGTGTCTTCGAGCGCGGGCGGAAGGCAGGCAAGCGCCAGCGAGTTCACGCTGTAAGGCGAGAGCACGCGTTTGATCCAGCACATCAGCTCCACTGGACCGGCGAGCAGGCCGAGGCGCAGCCCGGCAAGGCCATAGGCTTTTGAGAAAGTTCTCGCGACAATCAGATTGGGGATAACTCCAACCTGATCGATAACAGTTTCGCCGTAAAAGTGGAAGTAGGCTTCATCGACCAGCAGTACGGCTTGTGGCGCGCGCGCGGCAATCTTAAGCAACTGCGCACGCGTGGCCGCGGAGCCGGAAGGGCTGTTGGGATTGGCGATGGCGATGATCTTGGTGCGCGGCGTGATGGCCGCGAGCAGGCGCTCGAAGGGAAACTGCAAGTCGTCGCCGGCAAGCACAGTAACCACACGCGCGTCAGTGGCGGATGCGTAGACCTCGTACATGGTGTAGGTGGGCACAGGCAGCAGCAGTTCGTCGCCCTCTTCGAGGAAGGTTTCGAAGAGAACGTGAATGGCTTCGTCGACGCCGTTGGTGAGCGCAACCTGCTCGGCGGCGAGGTCGAGATGCGCGGCGACGATGGCCTCGACCGGCTGGCGTTCGGGATAGCAAGTAAGGCTGCCGGCGGAGATTCGGCCCAGCACTTCGCGCACTTTGGGCGAGCAGGCTACCGTGTTCTCGTTGAAGTCCAGGCGCAGTGCGTCGCGGTCGCCGAGCGGAGGGTGATACTCCTTCATGGCTTGCACGCGAGCGCGCGGCGCTACGCGCGATGGCGCCAACTCTACCATTGTTCGTTCAGTCATGGTTGTTCCTTTTCTTCTCGAGGCGAACGCGTATGGCTTCGGCATGACAGGTGAGCCCTTCGGCCTCGGCCAGCAGAACCGCAGACGGTCCGAGTGTACGCAGACCCTGCTCCGAATACTGCTGCACGGTGATTAGCTTGACGAAGTCGTTGACACTGAGGCCGCCGCGCACCCGCGCCATACCACCGGTGGGCAGCGTGTGATTGGGGCCGGAGATGTAGTCGCCCATGGGCTGCGAGGACCAGCAGCCCACGAAGACCGAACCTGCGTTCTGAACCCAGTCGAGATCGCTGGCGGCGTCCACGGTAAGATGCTCGGGCGCGAGACGATTGGTGATTGCGCGGGCCTCGTCGATGTTTGCGGCGACAATGACCAAGCCATTGCGATCAAGAGCCTGGCGCGCGACGGCATTCTTGCGGCTGCGCAGTTTGGCTTCTGCCATAACCTCTTTGGCGAGATCAACGCGCGTGGTGATGAAGATGGCCAGCGCTTCGGGATCGTGCTCGGCCTGCGCTACAAGGTCCGATGCGATGCCGGCTGCGTTTCCGCTTTCGCTGGTGACGACAATCTCCGTGGGACCGGCGAGCATGTCGATGGCGCAATCAAATGCGACGAGACGCTTGGCGGCGGTGACGTAGAGATTGCCGGGGCCTGCGATTTTGTCTACGCGCGAGACGGACTTAGTTCCATAGGCAAGCGCGGCGATGGCGTGTGCGCCGCCAAGGCGATAAAACTCCGTAATTCCCAATAAATGTCCGGCTGCAAGAGTTTCCGGCGCGGGCTTGGGAGAAGCAACAACGATGCGCTCGACGCCTGCCACCTGCGCGGGAATGGCGGTCATCAGCAGCGTGGAAGGAAGCGGATGACGCCCGCTGGGAACATAACATCCCACCGAGCCAAGGGGACGAACGAGCTGGCCGGTGGTGAGGCCGGGAATGGGTTCATCGCTGAATGAGGCGGGCAGTTGGGAGACAGCAAAGGCTCGAATCTGATTGGCGGCCGTCGTCAGCGCATCCTGCATTGCTGAATCGATGGACTTCCACGCCGCGGCCATTTCGCCAAGCGTAACGCAAAGTGCACGCGCGCCGGCGAGGCCGTCGAATTTGGCGGCGTAGCGCAGCAGAGCGCGGTCACCCTGCTTGCGCACATCGGAGACAATGCGCTTAACGGCGGGCAGAACAGCATCGAGCGCCGCGCCGCCGCGTCGTTCGAGCACGGCGAGAAGTTCTGCTGCTTCTTTTGCGCCTCGTCCCTTGGTACGAATTAGTTTCATCGTTGTTCTCCGAGCTAGAGCACGACCTTGTTAAGCGGGTACTCGACGATGCCCGTTGCTTTGGCTGCCTTAAGTTTGGGAATCACGTCGCGGGCCACGCGTTCCTCGACGATGGTGTTGACCGCGACCCAGTCGGAGTTGCTGAGCTGGGAGACGGTGGGCGAGTTCAATGCTGGCAGCACGGCGAGGACGGCGTCAAGATTGGCGCGCTGCACGTTGAGCATGAGGCCGACCTGCGATTGTGCGTCGATGGCGCCGCGTAGCATGAGCGCGATTTGATCGAGCTTCTCGCGCTTCCACGGGTCTGAGAGAGTTTTTTGTCCGGCGATGAGATGCGTCTCGCTCTCCATGATAGTGTCGATGATCTTGAGGTGGTTGGCCTTGAGCGAGCTGCCGGTTTCTGTGACTTCGACGATGGCGTCGGCCAGCATGGGCGGCTTGACTTCCGTTGCGCCCCAACTGAACTCGACCTTGACGTTGACGCCCTTGGCGGCGAAGTAGCGCTTGCTGACTTCGACTAACTCAGTCGCCACGATTTTGCCTTCCAGGTCTTCGGCTTTCTCGAAGCCGCTGCCTTCAGGGACGGCCAGCACCCAACGCACCTTGCGGCGGCTCTGCTTGGCGTAGGTGAGCGTGGTGACGCTGGTGACCTGGAGGCCGCTCTCGACAACCCAGTCAATGCCGGTGAGGCCGGCGTCGAGGACGCCGTGATCGACGTAGCGGGCCATTTCCTGGGCGCGGATCAGCATGCACTCGATTTCGGGGTCGTCGATGGAGGGAAAGTAGGAGCGGCCGTCGGCGTAGATGTTC
Organism: uncultured Acidobacteriaceae bacterium; assembly: GCA_963840985.1. Classification (GTDB taxonomy): domain Bacteria; phylum Acidobacteriota; class Terriglobia; order Terriglobales; family Acidobacteriaceae; genus Telmatobacter. The sequence continues at coordinate 1,321 of CAWJDN010000259.1, read as the reverse complement.
CAGCCGGCGCGCTTGAAGAGAGCGATGGTGGCATCCTGAAGACTGCCTTTGGGAATGCCGAGTCTTAACTTGTTAGCCACGAGCTGCCTCTTTCTTGTCGCCTGATTGCGTGTTGGCCGCGTTCACTGGTTTGGTGAAGCAACTGACCGTGCCCTCGTGGCATACGAGTCCGTCTCCCTCGACCACCACGCGAAAGAGCAGCGCATCGTTGTCGCAGTCGGTGGCGGCGGAGACGACGCGCAGGCGGTTGCCGCTGGTTTCGCCCTTCATCCACAGCTTTTGGCGGGTGCGGCTCCAGAAGGTGACGAAGCCTGTCTCCAGGGTTTTTGCATAACTGACGGGGTTGAGAAAGCCCAGCATCAGCACTTCGCCGGTGCGCGCATCCTGCACAATGCCGGGTGCGAGACCGTCCATCTTGTCGAAATCGATTATCGGGTTCGTATTGCTCATTGTTTTCCTTGGTTTTGGTTGAATTTTACCTGGGAACATGAAAAAGCCCGCGGGCTGAGTCGCCGGCGGGCTTGGTTTCTTTGATCTCTCTGGCCGATTACTTCAGGCCATGGCAGTCCGCCGGCATGGAGGTTCCATGATGATGGTGATGACCGTGATGGCGGTGGCACTGCATATAATTAAACCATAAGACAAGAGAGGGCGTGGTGTCAAATCTTTAAGGTATTTGATACTTGTCTATCCAGATACCGCCTCTCCTTGTGCGATCATTGAATCTGACCGGCGGCAGGATTACACAAACGGCTCTCTGCGGAGAAGATTGAGAGGCATTCGATGACCAGCGCGCGGCTTGATGGCCTCCGTTTACTACTGTTAGGAAGCTTAACGTTTCTTTGCCTGGGTGCTGCTTGGGAGAACGCCTCTCATGTCCCGATGATTGATTTCAGAGGGCTTTACTACCCCGCGCGATGCCTTATTCAGCATTGCGACCCATACAAGGAAAGCGAGGTGCTGCGCATCTATCAGGCGGAGGGGGGAGATATCTGCAGCAGTCCCTTCCAAGAGTCGCCTGATTGCGACGCGATATGTATACCTGCCAACCGTCTCCTCCGGAGAGAGAGAGAGAGAGAGAGAGAGAGAGAGAGAGAGAGAGAGAGAGAGAGAGAGAGAGAGAGAGAGAGGAAGAAGAGAGAGAGAAGGGAAGGAAACAAAGAGAGAGAGAGAGAGAGAGAGAGAGAGGAGGCAGGAGGCAGAGAGAGAGAGAGAGAGAGAGAGAGAGAGAGAGAGAGAGAGAGAGAGAGAGAGAGAGAGAGAGAGAGAGAGAGAGAAGAGAGAGAGAGAGAAAGGAGAAAGAGAGAGAAAGAAAAGAAAG
>CAWJDN010000258.1:0-5396 GCA_963840985.1 uncultured Acidobacteriaceae bacterium | reverse complement strand
CTTTTCCCTTTCATTGTTCTGGTCTGGCGTTCCATTCACGAAGCGCCAACCTGCTGTGCAAACCAAATTGCGCTCATCTGGCTGGGTGAGCCGGAGGCCGCGCAAACGTTCTACTGAACATTGCTGACTTTTCCATTTGTGAAAGTCACCTTCATATCCTTGTAATAGTAGATTTCCTTCACTCCCAACTTGGCGATTCTCATCGGCTGACCGAATCCGGCAATCACTTCATCCTTGGTCTGGCCTAGGGCAATGGTCGGCGGCGGAGTATCGGCCGGCGGAGGCGGCGGAGCAATATCCGCCGTAGGCGCCTGATCTGCGGGAGTCGCTGCCTGCTGATCGCCCTGATTGCCCTGGTTGCCTTGATCTCCCTGATTCTCGGCTGGCTGAACTGTGATGACCTCGAAAACTGTCTTCACAAAATCGTCCACCGGCGGCACGGAACCCTTCACAAACGGGAACTTGATCTCCCCGTAGTAGCGAACTTGACTTCCTGAAGGGTCATCATATGGATCGCTGAAGGTGCTTACCAGAATTCCGTCCTTTTGAGCCGCAATCCCGGTCACCCAGAACTTCTCTCCAGCAACAAACTTCCGCGACGGGCAGCCGTTGTTGGCCGCGTCGGTAGCGCTGGCACCGTCCCCCAATCCAAGTTTGCTCAAGCCAAAAGCCTTCATGTACGATTTTCCGGCGTCTTTGGCGCGATTTTTATAATTGGCGGCCAGAACCCCGTTGTTGTAAGTGTTTGAAAATGCATACGAGGAGGCTGTACTGCACATCATCAGCCCATCCTTGTGTAAAACCAGAACATCGCCGGCTGTGACAATATCCGAGCGGTCGGCTGTTGTCTTCGTCATATTGATTTGTGAAACCAGCTTCTGCTGGATCAGCGTCCCGGGGTCGCCTGCCTGAGCCGCCAGCCCGATACATAAAAACGCCGCCACCACTACGAATCCTAATGCGCCAAACTTCCGCACCTGAGCCATATGTTTCTTACCTTTCATGAGTTTTTGGGGGATATCAATCAAGCCCCTAAAACGTAAATCACGGCCCCGGCACTGTCAAGATAATCATGCGGAAATCGCGCATTGATAAGCACATAATCAACTCAAACACCACGTTCATCTGAATGTTACGCATATGTAAAAATATGGTTTTCAATAGGCAATAGAGCACAGTTTGGCTGTCATGCAGAGTGGATAATACTGTCACTGCAATGCCACAGCTCCACGGAATTTTTGCATCCCTTCCTGCAGTCCGGCTTACCTCTCCGGCTTCTCTGCTTTGGACTTGGCTCCGGCATTTCCAGCCGCGTCAACCTCGGCCTCGGCCAATGCTTCGGTGTCCAACTCGTGCTCATAGCGATAGTGCTCGACCGGCATCTTTCCATCCCACCAGGCCCAGTTCATGGGATAGACATCGGGATCGAGGAAGACCTGGTAGAAGTGCCAGACCACAATCGCCAGCGTGGCCAATATCGCCTCATAGAAGTGGATGGCGGTGGCCACGTCAACCCACCAGCGCGCCAGCAGGTCTCCTACCCAGACCTTGGCCCAGATCATCACGCCGGTCATCGCCATCAGGGCTGTGCCCCACACCAGCGCCCAGTATTCGGCCTTCTCCGCATAATTAAAGCGGCCAAACTTGGGCTTTTTGCCTCCCAAACCGAGGTAATAGCGCAACGTCGCCCAGACATCAAAGGCATCCCGAGGCCGCGGAGCTACGTCGCAGATCAACCGCCGCCCTTCCCTAGTCATCGCCAAGTAGAAGATGTGATAGATGCCGGCGCCGATCAGAATCACTCCCGCCACGCGATGCGTGATGCTGCGCAGCTTTTCGCCCATGGCCAACACATCGGCCAGCCAGGAATTGGGAAACTTCAGCGCGAAGCCGGTGAGCACCAGAACAATAAAGCTGGTAAGCAGAATCAGGTGCTGCCAGCGCTGGTTCGTGCTCATGCGCGTCATCTTGGGATTCTGCATGGCCCGCAGCTTCCTGGCTTTGCTCTGCCAGATAATCGCGTTGTGCAGGAACATGGAGCCGATTACGACAAGAATTAATACCAGGTAAATCCATCTTACCCAGCGAACGGCAATCGAGCCGATGTCTTTCGATTTGCTGCTGTCCATGTGTACCTTGGTCAGGGTGAACTTCTGCGTAACTCCCTTGTGGCACTGACCGCAGGTGGCGTCGAGGTTGGCTTTATTGATGGTGGAGCGGGGATCGCTGGAAGGCAGAATGTTATGCACGCCGTGGCAACTGGCGCAGTTGGCCACCACCGCCGAGCCGCCCTCTGCTGCCAGCCCGTGATAACTGTCCAGATAACTGGACACGCGGTTTCCGGCCACGCCAAATTCCTGCGAGAGGCGCACGCCCTCGTGGCAACGCGCACATGTGGTGCGCGCAATGTTCTGCTCGGAGACCGACGAATTGGGGTCGATGTGCGCCTTGATGGAGTGAATTCCGTGGCAGTCCGTGCATACCGGGGCCAGCCCGTTACCACGCGCGATGGCCTGCCCGTGAATGCTCTCGTTAAAAGTCTGCTCCACCGCGCCATGGCACTTGCCGCAGGTAGCCGGAACATTGAACTTGTAGATCGGCGACTTGGCGTCGTTGGCGGGAAGAATCTCGTGATCGCCGTGGCAATCGGTGCAGACCGCGGCCTTCTTTGAGCCGTTTTCGATGGCCAGTCCATGCACGCTCTGCTGGTATGAGATGAAGGTCTGACCGCTGACGCCATTCGACTCCATCAAAAACTTTTGCCCGTGACAGCGGCCGCAAGTTGTGGGGATGTTGTCATGATTGACCGGCGACTTGGCCTCGGTCGCGGCCAGAATCTCGTGCGCGCCTCCGTGGCAATCCTGGCAGTTTGCCGCCACGGTCGCGCCCGGCTTCGCCTTGGAGTGCAAACTGTGCTGGTACGCCGTCTGTTCGTCGGCATGACACTCGGCGCAGGTGACCTTCTTAGGCGGGGTCTCATGGACCGGGCTCTTGACATCCTTGTGGCAATCCACGCATGCGAAGAGATCGCCGTGGACGGAATGTTTCAGCTTGCTTTCATCCACGTACAGGTGGCTGCTGACCTGTTTGCCGTTCACTTCTGTGGTCAAGGTCGAGTCGGAATGGCAGGCAAGACACTCCTTGTCCTTGGGCTTCTGCTCGGCGCGAGCCGCGCAGGCACAAAAAAACAAGGACAATGCAAGCGTTTGAACGAGGATGTTTCTGGAGAAGTTTACGCCTCTGAGAAGACGCTTTAGCCGAAAACTAGCAGTGTTTGGAATCACAGAGTCAAACTCCCGTAGAGCTGTTTCTGGAGCTTCTCGAGGCTTACTCAACGAAGGGTATGTGCTAGCCCATACCCTTCGTTAACGCTGAAGAATCGTGCCGTTCCTGTTCGATGATTTGCTCGCTCAGGATCCGAAATACGCGCTCAGGGTCAGCACCAGTAGCAGCAGGCCGATGAAAATAGCCGTGTAGCCAACCGCTTTGGAGAAATTGAGCAGCCAGACTGGCGGCTTGACTGCAAGCCTGGTCTCCAGCTTTCCCTCGGCTGACACCCTCTGATACTCTTCCGGGCGCTTGTTCTTGAATTCTTCCTCGCTCTCCACGCCGGTAAAAATCACCATGTCCATGGGAAAGCTGTCGGGGCGCAAATGGGTGTTGACGAAGTGGATGGAAAAGATGAACAGAATGGCCAGCAGCCCTTCCTCGCTGTGAATTACCAGCACCGCGTTCAATGCCCAGCCGGGCAAAAAGCGTGCGAAGAAGGGGGCAAACCACATGGCATATCCTGAAAAGCCGATGATGATCATGCCCCAGAAGACCGCCCAGTAATCGAACTTCTCCCAATAGGCGTAGCGCTCGAATTGCGGCTTGGGCCCCAAACCCAAAAACCAGCGAATGTGGCCGAAGAGATCCGTCACATCCTTCCAGTTGGCCACCATGGAGGTGGCTCCCCAGAAGATTCCCTTTTCGCGATGGACCAGCCCGCGGGTGAAGACTTCTTTCAAGTGGATGAGAAACGCCAGGGTCAGCACTACTGCAAAGAATTTATGAAAGAAAATGATGGTCCCAAATCCGCCTACGCCGCTGGCAAACTTCCTCGCCCAGAAGCTTTCGCTGAAGCGCATGGTCAATCCGGTGGCCGCCAGTCCCAGAAAGGTGGTGAACAGGACGGCATGCATATATCTTTGTTCGCGCGTGAAGCGCATGAAAAACCGCTCACCTGCGTGGCTTGGCGCTCTGCTTGTATCTTGCTTTAGATCAGCCATTCTTGCCTCCCTTTGCCGACCGTGTTTTGACCTGCTGGTATCGTGAGCGGATCAGCCACAGGATGGTGTGAATCACAAAGAATGTCAGTACGCCGGCCAGCAGCAGATTCATAAACAAGCGGATATAGTAGAGGGCCGGATTCAGCTTGCGATTGCGCGCGTTGGCGTGAGGCTGATACTGCACGAAGCTGGCGTTGGCGCCCGCGTGGCACCGGCCGCAGGTGATGATCAAATTAGCCGGAGCAATCGGCGATCGGGGATCGGATGCAGGCAGTACATTATGCGCTCCGTGGCAGTCCCAGCAGCGCGCCGTCTCCACATAGCCTCCCAACGAGCCTAATTGCGAATGGAAGGTATCCCGGTAGGTCGAGAACTTATCTTTGTGGCAATTGCCGCAGATAGGCGTGGATTGCATGCGGAAGGCAGCCGCCGTGGGCTGCTCGATGGCGTGCGCGGTGTGGCAATCCGAGCAGACCGGCGCCTTCAGATCGCCGGACGCGACCGCTTTTCCGTGCACTCCGCCCATATAGTCGGCGGTGATGCCCGCGTGGCAGTTGCCGCATGTCCTGGGAATATTCGTCTTGTATGTGGGACTCTGCGGGTCCTTGTGGCTCAGGATGTGATGAGATCCATGGCAGCTTTGGCAATTAGCCGCCACCAGCAACCCCTCCTTGCTGAGCGCAAATCCATGGATGGAATCGAGATACAACGGGTAGACGCTGGGAAGGCCGTGCTTGTTCGCCATCCCGCCGTTGCCGTGGCAGGCGCCGCAGGTGCGAGGAATATTGAGCGGGTAGACCGCTGAGCGGGCATCGCTTTTAGGAAAGATAGCGTGGGCGTCGCCGTGGCAACTGGTGCAGGGATGCTCGGCCCGGTTGGCATGCACGCTGCCGGCCAGCCCCTCCGCCTCGCCGGTGTGGCAGCTCTCGCACTTGACCGGCGTCACCTGATCCGGATGTGGATAATCCTTGATGGTGGTGTGGCAATCGCCGCACTTCAGGCTGCCGTGCAGGCTGGTTTTGAAGACATCGGCATCCACGCCAATACTGTGCCCGGAGGCGTACTGCAGGCTCTTGTCCCCGTGGCAGCTGAGGCAATCAGAATCCGCCTGCGCGACGCATGGCG
>CAWJDN010000257.1:0-7427 GCA_963840985.1 uncultured Acidobacteriaceae bacterium | reverse complement strand
GGCGCCATCGGCAACCTGAAGTAGCCCCACACCCTCCGTGGCGTTGGTCTTCGACTGGGTAAGGGCAGCCGAGTTGGCGCCCAGGCCATTCACCAGCGAAAGACCCGCCGCGTCATCAGCGCCGGAGTTGATCCTCGAACCTGACGACAACTGCTCCAGCACCTTCTGCAAGCTGTTGTTGGTATTGTTCAGGTTGTTTTCTGCGTAGATTGCTGAAAGATTGTTCAAAACACCGAGGGCCATGGAAGGTAGCTCCTTTTTGATGCCTTGAATCGCTCCGTGCCCGGCTGTGTATCTTTCGTTCAGCCAAGCCTTCCGCTCTTTCCGGATGGGCGTTCCTGCATCTGCCCCCTTCATCGGTCCGACTGGAAATAACTTTAGTCATAAAGTTAAAAATTGCTCTTGCCCCCTTCTGTGGCAGTCCGATACAGGCTGTCCCGCTTCTGTTCAAAGCCTGTCCCAGAGCGAATCAACCGCTGTAGCATAGCGCTCCATAAACTTGTCCCGATACGCGACAAGGAGAGGAGGTTATGGGCTTAGTCGAGGCCTTCCGCGGCAACGGTTCGCTGAATTTGCTGTAGCGGACAAAAAACGGCGGCAAGAGGATCGCCTCCTGCCGCCATCGGCATTAACTGCAACCGCATTTGCTCTCTGCCTTAAACTTGTGTTGCAAAATCCTAACTACTATTTAGGTTCGGATTGAGGAGCCGGGGGCGCAGCTGTTCCTGAGCCAGATGGAGGGGGCTGTGAAGGAGGCGTTTGCCGGTTCTGGCCGCCACCCTGCCGCCATCCACCCGGTCGCTGCCAGCCCTGTCCTCCGCCGCGGCCATCGTGCGTACGGTTGGCGCGATCTGCCCGTTCGGCCTGCACTTGCGTCCACTGCTCGGCCGTCAGCTTGCCGCGGATGGCCAGCAGAAATGCCGCATTCGCTTTTTCGAGCTCGGCCCGGGCCTGCGCAACCTTGTCAATCTGGGCCAGAATTTTAGTCTCATTGGGCTGCGTGTCGCTCACCAGCGTTTCCAGCGCCAGTTCGGCCTTCTGCAAGCTGGCCCGCAGATCAATCAGTTTCTCCCGGTGCGCCAGATAGATGTCGTCAAACTCCTTGCGCTGCACATCGGTTAGCTTCAGCCGCTCCACAACCCGAGGATTGTTCCACCAGCGTCCATGAGCGCCCTGGGCGCCAAGAGCCCGCTCCATGGGCGGTCGATGCTCCCCGAATCCCTGGCCCATTCCACCTCCGGGCTCCTGCGCCAGCACCGTTCCCGCCAGCAAAACACCGGCAATCGCCACTCCCAGCCTTACCATTCCAAATGCCTTCATCGTATTCTCCCTCGATTTTTCCTGGTTTGTAATTCATGCCATTTTGCACTTACGGGGTTTCGTCCTCGGCCATCAGTTGAGCCAGCGGCTCCATGGCAACCGGAACACCCCGCGATACATCGCTGTCTACCTTGGCCAGCAAATCCTCATCCTCTTGCTGAGCTCTCTGGTCCCGCTGCTGGGCAACCAGCCGTTCTTGCAGCCGCTGCTGCTCGGCTACGCGGGCCGCGGCACTCTTCATCTCCCGCTGGTGATTTTCCCAAAGCCTCGCGGAAGCGCCGCCGGCAACCAGAACGAAGCTCAGCGCCAAGCCAAGCGCCAGTCTCCAGATCCGCCTGGGCGCAACGGGCGCGACTGCACTCCGCGGACGGCTGAAGGCTGACTCGCTCCAGGCATGAACGCTCAAACGGAAGTTGGTAAGCGCCTCGTCAAGCTCATCCAGCTCCTCCGCAAAGTTGCCAACCTCGCTAGCTTTGTCCTTGAAAATCACCTTTTTCCTCCCAATTCCGCTCGCACCCTTGCCACTGCCCGCGAAAGGTGCGCCTTCACCGTACCCTCACTGAGGCCAGTTGCCCGCGCAATCTCACTCAACTCAGCCTCTTCCACGTAGCGCAGCAGAAAGATCGTACGCTGGCGTTCGCTGAGTCCCTGAACCGCCTTGCTTACCTGCCTAACCCGCTCCTTGGCCAGTAACTGCTGCTCCACAGACCGTTCGCCGCTCGGCAGCCACTCGCTGGCCTCGTCCAGCGTCACCGCGTTGTTCTGCGTCTTGCGCCAGAACTGCATGCGGCGATTGCGCCAGTGGTCCTTCTGCAGGTTGATGGCAATGCGCATCAGCCAGGTCATGGCGCTGGACTCGCCGCGAAAACTCGACCAGTTCCGATGCGCCTTGAGGAAACAGTCCTGAGTCAGCGTCTCGGCCAGGTCAACGTCGCGCGTGGAGGCAAGCAGAAACCGGAAGATCTGCGGACGGTGGCTTGCGACGACAGACGAAAACTCCTGCGCAGCGATCTCTTCTGCCGTAGCCATGGTCATCCGTTCCAGTACCGTCGCGGCTGCCATCATACAGGTAGACGCCAGCAGCGATTGCAAGTTTACAGCGGCAACGAAATTTCTCATTTACAAATAAAGCGGAGCGGCCAGAGCCGCCCCGCATACCGCCTGATGGAAGCGCGTGCTATTGGGGAGCGCTTGTTCCGGATTCTGCCGGCGTCTGCGCGGGCTTCGGTTGGGGAGCCGGAGCCACCGGCACTTCCTTTCCATGTTCCGGATCGTACTGGTGCTTGATCATCCATTCCTTGAACTTCGCGGCCGGCACTTCAATCAGCATGCCATCTTTGCGCCTGCGAAAGGCAATGCCATCCTTCATCTCCACCTTCAGAGTGCAGGTTCCGGCCTGTGCCGGGAGCAGCATTTCCAACTCCGTGCCCGGTTTCTTCCACCGTGCCCGGAAAGTCTCATCTCCGGCCGAGTTCATCATCCGGTTACTGCAGTTGTACCGGAAGTCGAAGCCCCGCGGCTCGCCATTCTCAAAGAGATTAGCCCGTCCCTCCCCGTCTACATCATTCAGAGTACGTATACCGTAAGGGCCATAATAGTGCGAATAGGAACTGTGATGAAAGATGTTTATCCGCAACGGGTAATCGGCAGGATTATGGCTGGCTAGCGCCGCGGTTGAAAACAGTACGCAGAACGCAAAGACGCTCAGACCACACAAGAAAATACGACGCACAGGAAACCCTCCTTCTGAATCTGGATTCTGAGTCCAGATTCTAAACCAAAATGCGGGGTGAATCATGAAGAATGTGTTTCTCTCCATTACCTATTAAAGACCGGCGAGCAGGCAAAGCGTTCGCATCTACGCGTCCGATTGCCCTGAATAAAGACCGAGGTGCAGGATTCGGATCCAGTCGAAGAGGGTCAGCGGGGTTGAAGGATCAGACAAGCTGAATCCTGCTATGTTACAGGTTTCAGTAGGCTAATCCTTTTCTTCATAGGGGCCCTGCTGTTTATTGTATTCTTAGGAGAGGATGAGTTGAAATCCGGTTGACATTTCGCCGAGTCAAACGTCTATATCTCGCGTATTTTCAATCGATTGCCCATCATTTTTGGGTCTCACACGTATTTTTCACTCATGGCAACCGGCGTGCATGAAAGCATAAGGATGTAGGTGCTCCCCTGATGGAGACAAGTCTCTTCAACCGTTTACAGGCGACGCTGCTGGCTCTGGGTACGGCCGGGCTGGTGCTGCTTGCGGTGTTGAATTTTCTCCAGGAGCGCCACTTCCAGCAACCGGACGACGGCGTCTGGTGGCGCGAGGCATCCGATGGCAAAGGTCTGGTGGCCGACAGGGTGCTACCCGACAGTCCCGGAGTGCGTGCGGGTATCCACGTGGGAGACCGGCTGACAGGGGTGAATATTCTGCCTGTCGGACCCGTGGAAACGGGGCTGCACACCAGCATCCGGCCGCAAGAACCGCTGGCGGGCGTAAAGGTACTCCCTGAGGAAGAAGGCCAAGGCACCGGCAACGAGACGCTTCCCCTGCCCACCGAGGTCAAGTTCACCCGTGTGGTGAGATCGGCAGACCTGGAGCGCGCCCTCTACCGCACCGGCAGCTACTTCAAGATTTACTACCGCATCGACCGTAAAGGCATCTCGCCAGGAAGTCCGGCGGAGTTGACCGTCGAGGTAATTCCGGAACCGCTGGACAGAAGCCTGGCGATGGGACAGCGCCTGATTGGGCTCATCTACCTGGCTATTGGCATATACGTGCTGTTTCGCCGCTGGACGGCTCCGCGCGCCACCCACTTCTACCTCTTCTGCCTGGTGTCTTTCGCGCTTTACGCGCTTAAGTACACCTCCACGTTCGACACGCTGGACTGGATTGTGTTCTGGTCGAATGTGCTGGCTGAATCGCTGCAACCGGCTCTGTTTCTGCATTTTGCTCTAAGCTTTCCCGAGGAGCGGCTGAAGAAGCTCAGCCGCAACTGGCTTTTACCGTTGATCTATTTACCCGGTGCTGGATTGCTTGGCCTATGGCTCTATGCGATCAACTTCTGGCAAGCCTCGGCACTGCTCAAGCACCGTCTGGAACAGGTGGGAACGGCCTACGATGCGCTCTTCTATGTGGGAGCGGCGGTGCTTTTTCTGCGCAGCTACAGCAGCGCCAACACGCCACTGCTGCGCCAGCAGTTGAAGTGGCTCACCCGCGGCGCGCTGCTGGCGGTGATTCCCTTTACGCTGTTTTACGCGATTCCATTCCTCTGTGACTGGCAGCCATACGCTTGGCTCACTGACCTGGCGAGCCTCTCCATCGTCTTTTTGCCGCTCACATTCAGTTGGGCCATCATCCGCTACCGTCTGATGGACACCGACCTGATCTTCAAGCGCGGAGTGGCTTACACGCTGGCCACGGGCCTGATTCTGGGAGCCTACTTCGGTTTGATTGCGGCGGCAGCCGGGCTGGCCCACAATCAGTTGCCCGTGCCAGTCAGGGACTGGGGCGAGGGCATCGCCATTGTGCTGGTGGCCGCTTTCTTTGAACCTCTCAAGCGCAGGATTCAGAGCTGGGTTGACCGGGTCTTCGATCGCCATCGCTACGACTACCGCAAAGCGCTGGTGGAGTTTGGCCACGGCTTGAGCTCGGAGACAGATCTACATGCCTTGTTGGAATCAATCGTCGAACAGTTGCCAAATACATTGTTGGTGGCGCGCGTTGCTATATTCATGGACAACAACTCCGAGGAACCAAGCCGCCTTTATCTGGCCGCCTCCCACGGACTGCCCGCCGAGGCGCTCAACGCGCAGATCGGCATGGAGCTGGGCTTCCTGAACTTTGACCAGGCTACGGACCACTCGCACATCTTTTTGGAGAATGCACAGCAGGCCATGCATCTGCCCGCCGACCAGCAACGCACCGCCGCCCTGCTGGACCTGAACTACTATCTTCCCTGTCGCGTCGCCCAGGGCCAGTCGAAGGCCGGCGAAGCCAGTTCAGGCGGACCCGATGCCACGCGCACCATCGCGGTCATTGGGCTGGGCCGTACCATCGGCGGCGACTTTCTTTCCAGCGAGGACGTGGAACTGCTGGAATCGTTGGCCAGCTACATCGGCATCGCCTTGCAGAACGCCAGCCTTTACGCGCGGCTGGAAGTAAAAATCGGCGAATTCGAGCGGCTCAAGGAATTCAACGAAAACATCGTCGAATCGATCAACGTCGGCATTCTGGCGCTGGATCTGGACGATCGAATCGAAAGCTGGAACGCGCAGATGGAAGCCATGTACGCCCTCAGCCGCGCGGAGGCCATCGGCCAAAAGCTGAGCGATGTATTTCCCGTGGAGTTCATTGAGGCGCTGGAAGAATTCCGCAACGAGCAGGGCGTCCATCATCTCTACAAGTTCCCGCTCACCACCCGCGCCGGCGAGCAGCGCACGGCCAACATCGCCATCGCGCCGCTGCTGTCTCGGGATTTTGTTTCGGTAGGGCGCATCATTCTAGTGGACGACATCACGGATCGCGTCACGCTGGAAACACAACTGGCGCAGGCCGACAAGCTTAGCTCCATTGGATTGCTGGCTGCCGGAGTGGCCCATGAGATCAACACGCCGCTGGCTGTCATATCCTCGTACGCGCAGATGCTGGCCAAGCAGTTGAAGGGCGACGCCCGCCTGAGCCCGGTGCTGGACAAAATTACCACGCAAAGCTTCCGCGCCGCCGAAATTGCCAACGGCCTGCTGAATTTTTCTCGCACGTCGACCACCGAGTTCCGCGATACCAACCTGAATCAGGTCATCCGCGACACGCTCTCCCTGCTTGAGCACCAGTTCAAGACCGCACAGATTGTGGTTGCTCTGGAATTGGCTGAGGAACTCCCCCCCATCCACGGCAACCCCGGCAAGCTGCAACAGGTTTTTCTCAACCTGCTGCTGAACGCCAAGGAAGCCATGCCCGGCGGCGGCCGCCTGCGCGTGGCCACGCTGCTCAACCGTCAAGACAACTACGTTGCTGCGTTGGTGAACGACTCCGGCAGCGGAATCGCCCCTGAGCATCTGAAGCGCATTTACGATCCGTTTTTCACCACCAAGAACGTGCCCCGGAGCGGCGACCGCCGAGGCACCGGCCTGGGACTTTCGGTCTCCTACGGCATCATCCAGGAACACGCCGGCAAGATTCATGTCGAGAGCGCCCTCGGCGCCGGCACAACATTCCATCTTGAATTTCCCCTGCTGAGGAATCCCGTTCATGCCTGAGGTTGAAACACAATTGAATACGCCCGCACCTGCCACCGCTGGAGACTCCGTCCTGGTTGACAGCCTGGCCCGCATTCTAGTCATCGACGACGAGGCTGCCATCCGCGAGTCGCTCGATGTGCTGCTCCTACATGAGGGATACACAACAAGAATGGCTGGCGACGGCGAGGAGGGACTGCGGATTCTCGATCAGGAAAGCTTCGACCTTGTGCTGCTGGACCTGGCGCTGCCCGGCCAGAGCGGCCTGGAGCTGCTGCCCCAGATCAAGGAGCGCTATCCTGAATTGCCGATTATCATGATTACCGCCTACGGCACGGTGGACAACGTCATCGAGTCCATCCGCGCGGGTGCGGAGAACTTCATTCAAAAGCCTTGGGACAACGAAAAACTGCTGGCCGACATACGCTCCGCCGTCGCCCGCCGCAAGGCCGAAGAAGAGAACCTGCAACTCAAGCGGACCCTCAAGCAGCGCTACAACTTCAGTAACATCGTGGGCAAGAGCGAGATTATGTTGAAGGTCTTTGACCTGGTGGCTCAGGTGGCGCCCAGCCGGTCCACGATTCTGATTCAGGGCGAAAGCGGCACCGGCAAGGAAATGATCGCCAAGGCCATCCACGCCAACTCGCCGCGCAAGGACAAGCCCTTCGTTCCCATCAACACCGGCGCCATGCCCAGCGAGTTGCTAGAATCCACGCTTTTCGGCCACGTCAAGGGCGCCTTCACTTCGGCCATCGCCTCCAAGAAAGGCCTTTTCGAGGTAGCCAACGGCGGCACGCTCTTTATGGACGAGATCGCCACCATGGGCATGGACACCCAGGCCAAGATTCTGCGCGTTCTGCAGGACCGCCGCTTCATGA
>CAWJDN010000256.1:0-11443 GCA_963840985.1 uncultured Acidobacteriaceae bacterium | reverse complement strand
AATCAAAGGCGTGTTACTACGAGTAAAGTTCAGGAAAACTTCAGAAATTAGTCAGAAAAAGCAGACTCCGAGGCTGGCAAACTAACAGGAGGGAGTTTGCCATGTCCAAGACTGTTTCCTACGCGCAGTGGTCTCTTGAGCCCTATTGCATCGGGATGAAGCTGCGCTCGCTACGCACCCAAAAGCGGCTCACGCTCTCGCGCCTGGCGGCGGAGACCAGGCTTTCCACGGCTCTGCTCTCCAAGCTGGAGACGGACCGCATGGTTCCCACACTGTCCACGCTGGCCACCATAAGCCGGGTCTACGGGGTAGGAATGAGCTACTTTTTCGCCGAGCCCGCCACGCACACGCTATCAATTACGCGCAATGCTCACCTTGCGGAAAATAGCCGCGGACTAGAGTCGGTGAAGACGACACCGCTGAACGCAATGACGGAGAAGACCCGTCTGGTGGCGCGGATGATCGAGTTTCCCGCCGGCGGAGTATCATGTGCCACGGATTACTGCCATAAAGGAAACGCCTTGGTGTACGTGCTGGAAGGGAAGTTGCAGCTAAATGCGGGTGGGATGCAAGAGGTGCTGGAGGCTGGCGATTGTGCCTGCATGGAGAGCGAGATGGCGCTGGCCTGGAGCGCGGCGGGCAAGCATCGCTGCCGGATACTGGCGGTGACGCCTGCCGAACCGTACGAGTAAGGTTGAGCGGTCCAGAGGCGAGCAGATACTTGATTAAGGGGTTGCCACGCCGCTGCCAGCGCCACTTACGCGCGGGATCAACTGGAAGGAATTGAGAAAGGTCGTAGCGCTGGGGTAAGGTGTGCCGAGCGGCGAAGCGATCAGCGTTTGGTAAAGCGTGGAGCCCACCAGGTAAATGCGCGCGTAAAAGTGCATAGTGTCGTTATCAGCCTCAAACTCCCTGCCGGGATAGACACCGAACGTGATTTTCTTCCCGCTGACCAGGTGGGCTTTGACGTTGTCAATGGCTCCCTGTTGTGCGCCGTCCAGCACCTGGTCCGGGGTTCTGTCGGAGATTGCCGAGCCATAATCGCAAACCCCGACGAAAAGCGCGGCCTGGCCTTCCTCCGCCAGATATGCGCGCAACTCGAAGCTGCCCTTGTCGGTGGGAACGTCTCTCTTCGAGAATTGCGGTTCGGACGGAAACGCGGCGCTGAATCCATCCGCCGGATAGCTGTAGGACTTCCACTGCTGAGCTTGCGCACCGAGCGCGGCGGCAAACGCCAGCAGGACAACCGCGAGGGTGGTGCGTTTGGGAAGGCTATTGTGAATTCCGCGCATTTTGATCGACCTCCTTGAGTTGCAATTACCGAATTGTGTGATTTTAGCATTATGTTGATGCATTTATGCCTGCCGGCGATTCACTGTTTGCCGTCAGCGGGGCTAGTCTGTAGGATGGTTTGGAAATCCAGGAGCGTTGCGCCATGCGACCCAACCTCAACCTGATGAAGGCAACACTTACCGGCGCTTTGGGCGGTTTGCTCTTTGGCTTCGACACCGTTGTGATTTCAGGGGCCATTGATGCGCTGGTGCGGCTCTATAACCTGAGCCCGCAGGGCAAGGGCTGGACGGTGGCCATAGCGCTGATCGGCACGGTGGTGGGGGCGCTGGGCGCGGGCCAGATGGGGCAGAAGATCGGTGGGCGCGAGACGCTACGCATTACCGCGATTCTGTATGTGATTTCGGCTGTCGGCAGCGCACTGGCCTGGAACTGGCCGGTGCTGATGGTCTTTCGTTTTGTCGGCGGGCTGGGCATCGGCGCTTCCTCGGTGCTGGGGCCGGTTTACATTGCCGAGTTGGCTCCGGCCCGGTGGCGCGGGCGGCTAGTGGGAGCGTTTCAGTTTAATGTGGTCTTCGGCATCCTGGTGGCCTACACCTCCAACTACTTCATTCGCACGATGCATCTGGGCTCTCTGGAGTGGCGCTGGCAAGTGGGCGTGGCCGCGTTGCCCGCCGTGGGATTTTTGGCGCTGCTGTTTGGCATTCCACGTAGCCCGCGCTGGTTGGCCTCGAAGGAGCGCAACGATGAAGCTCTTGCCGTGCTCGAGCTGATGGGCGAGCCGGAGCCGGAGGTCGAGCTGGCCGACATTCGCGGTGCGCTGGCCGAGGAACACGCCACGGCCCACGAGCCGGTCTTCCGCTGGAAGTATCGTTACCCGCTGTTTCTGGCGATTTCGATTGGCGCGTTCAACCAACTGGCGGGCATCAACGCCATCCTTTATTACCTGAACAATCTTTTTACTGAAGCTGGGTCGAGCCAGGAATCTGCCTACCAGAAGGCCATCGCGATAGGTTTCGCAAATCTTGTTTGCACCATTGTGGGGATGAGCGTGATCGACAAGCTGGGTCGCAAGACGCTGCTGCTTATCGGCGCAGTGGGAACGGCCAGTTGCCTGGCGGTGGTTTCGTGGATATTTGCCACCAACTCCCACACTGGGGCGCTAGTGTGGGTGCTGATTACTTACATCGCCTTCTTCGCGATCTCTCAGGGAGCGGTGATCTGGGTCTACATCGGCGAAGTCTTTCCCAACGCCGTCCGCTCCAAGGGGCAGGGCGTGGGCAACGCCAGCCACTGGATCATGAACACCATCATCGCATTAGAGTTCCCGGTGCTAGTGGCGCAGATTGGGCGCAGCGCTCCGTTTACCTTCTTCGCCATCATGACGGTGGTGCAGTTTCTGGTGGTGCTGTTTGTTTATCCAGAGACCAAGGGGCAGACGCTGGAAGAGTTGCAGCGCAGGCTGGTGCGGGCGGAGTGAGACCTAATGACCTCAGAGCTGTAATCAATCTGTCACAGATTTCCTGCCGGCGTTCTATATAATCTGAAGGAAATGCCGGTGCTTACCGGAGCCCGGCGAATCATCCCGGGTGTGAGGTCAAAATGCAGCAGATAGCGGTTCCAGTCGCGGAGAAGGGCAGGGAAACAAAGCGGGTCTCGCCCCAGGCCAGCTTTGCGCCGAAGCCCGAAACCCTGAAGATCGAGGATAATTTGCCCATGGCGGTCGCCAGCTCCCCTGAGGCCGAGGCTTTGCGGCATGAGATTATCCGCGTCGGGCGCAAGTTGTGGGAGCGTCAATATGTGGACGGCAACGGCGGCAACATCAGCGTCCGGCTGGGCTCGCACTACGTTCTCTGCACACCAACCATGCTGAGCAAGGGCGACCTGGAGCCGGCCGACATCTGCCTCTGCGATCTGGACGGCAGCATACTGGCCGGAGATCGTACGCGAACCAGCGAACTGCTGCTGCACCTGGAGATTTACAAGGCCAACCCGAAGGCCCGGGCCGTGGTGCACTGCCACCCACCCTATGCCACAGCCTTCGCCGTCACCGGCTCTGCGCCACCCAGTGGGCTGATTACCGAGTACGAGATCTTCATTGGTCCGGCAGCGGTGGCGCCTTATGAGACTCCCGGCACCAAGGCCTTTGCCGAGACGGTGCTGCCCTATGTCATGGATCACAACACCATTCTGCTCACCAATCACGGCATTGTCTGCTGGGCAGATACGGTGATGCATGCAGAGTGGCTGGTGGAGATCTTTGAAACCTGCTGCAAAACCTACCTGCTCTCCCAACAGATCGGCAAGCCTCTCAGCGTCATTCCTGAAAGCAAGATACGGGAGATTTTGGCGCTGAAGCGGAGGATGGGATTCCCCGATGCGCGCCTCCGTGATTTGACCATCCTGCCTGAGGGTAGCAGCGCCGAATTGGAGCATCTGGTGGAGCAGGTGACAGCGCGGCTGGAAGACAGAAAGTGATTTCCGGCAAATTGAACTATTATTTGGCGGTCGTGGCGACTCCAGCAGCCTCAGGTAAAAAATAACCCCAGCCGTTCTTTGCCGCAGCCTCGAGCAGTTCCTGAGAGGGGTTGACCGGGAAGGGATTGCGCGCCATCTGGAGCATAGCCAGGTCGTGGATGGAGTTGCCGAAGGCCGCATCGGGGCGCGTGATTCCCACGCGCTTGAGCGTGGCGGCCTTACCCTCGTCGGTGGGCACATCTAAAAGTTCGCTGGTGATGAGGCCGTCGGCGACACGCACTTCGGCGGCAAGGATGCGCTCTTCGGGAAAGCCGAGATCGCGCACGCCTTCGCTGACCACCCACTTGTTGGTGGAGCTGACGGCCCAGATCTCGACGCCAGCTTCTTTAAGCGAGGCGACAATCGCGGCCATCTCGGCGAAGATGCGCGGCTGAACAAACTTGCGCACGTAGCGGGCTGCGGCCTCGCGCAGTTCCTGTTCGCGCAGGCCGGCGTAAATCTGCACCATCTCGCCGCATATGGCCAGCTCGCTCACATTGCCGGCCAGATAGTCGCGATAGCGGTTATCGGCCCAGTCGCAGGTGGAGCGCGAAACCAGGCCCTTCTCCAGCGACCAGGCCATGAAGCCGTAACCGGCGTCGCCGCCCCACAGCGTTCCATCGCAATCAAAGACTGCAACTTTAGGTTTGCTTGCGAAAACCAGCCGCTCAAACTCTTGCGCGGTCCAGCGGGGAATTTCAATCTGTGTTTGTGTCAAGCGTTCCTCATGTCATCCGAAAAATCATCTCACTCTATTTTCATTCAAATCGCGCAGATTTGCACGTTAAGGTTTGATGAAGCGCCTGATTGAGCAACAGGAGCAGGGGTTGGGGGTTCGGCCTGAAATCAATACCAGAACTTGAGTTTCGTCCAGTCGGTCTGGTAGGTGCGCTTGCGGTGACGTAGCCAGAAGTAGTGGTGATGCTCGTGGTCCATAATCCAGGGCGCGTCAAAGGGACCGAGATCGATGACTTCAGCGTAGTTGTCGGCGTAGTCCTTGGGATCGTTGCCAAGGGTGAGAACGGATTCGCCGGTGTAACCGTTCCAGCCCCAGTAGAAGTAATTTTGATGGCCGCTGATGGCAGTGGGCAGACCGTACTTTGGTCCGAGAATGTTGACCGCGCTGGCCTCGCCGTAGTTTCCGCAGAAGATGGCTGTGCGGTCGCGCACGTCGGGCGGCAGAGCGTTATAGCGCGCGGCAAAACCCTCGACCATCTGCGGCCAGCCGAAAGCGGTCGGAGAGATACTGTGGCAGAGGGCTGGTGAACTTTTCGGAATTAACTCTTCTGGCACCGACATGGGCGGCGTATGCGTTATACCTCTCCGGCGGAAGGATTGTAAGAATGATGGGTGCAGTTATCCCGCAGAAGAGACAAGCGAGAAGCACAGTGTAGGCGGTCAGCGGCCACGCGCGACGGGTGAGCTGCCCAAGAGCGACTGCTCCAGCAGCGAAGAGCACCGGATAGATGGGCGCGACGTAATAATCCTTGGCGTGCATGGCCATCATCATGGCCAGGAAGGGAAGATAGGCAAGCGCCACAAAGCGCCAGGGGCGGGCTCGGCGGCAGAATGCGAGCCAGACCAGGCCGCCTATCCACAGCGGAGCCGCGAAGATGAGCAGCATGTTGACTTGCTGGAATAGGAAGGCCAGCGGCGGCAGCTTGACATTCTTGTCGGAGCGCGCGACAC
Source organism: uncultured Acidobacteriaceae bacterium (assembly GCA_963840985.1). GTDB lineage: Bacteria > Acidobacteriota > Terriglobia > Terriglobales > Acidobacteriaceae > Telmatobacter. The sequence goes on along the minus strand of CAWJDN010000256.1, from coordinate 5,947 downwards.
CACTCAGCAACTCATACGTGGGGAAGTGGTAAACCCATTGCCAGAGGAGGTTGGGTATGGCGACAAGAATCAGTACGGCCACACCTGCAGCGCACCAGCGCGAGAAGAGAATGCGACGCTGTGGGCTAAACAGGAGGCCAAGCAAAAGCGCAATCAGAAAGAAGACGGTGGAGTGTTTGTTTTCGACGCCCAAGCCTGCCAGCAATCCGAATAGTAGCCAGGCGCGGGGGCTGGCCGAGCCTTCGGCGAGGCGTAGGACGATAAGCAGCGCACCCATCCAGAAGCAGGGCTCGAAGGAGTTCATGGAGAGATAGTTGGAGGTGGCGACGAGAACCGGAGTGGCGAGGACGGCGGTCATCGCCAGGAGTTGCGTCGTGCGCCGTCCGCCAAGCTGCCATGTGAGCAGGCCGGTGAGGCCGACGGTGACTCCTCCGGCCAGAAAACTGAGGATGCGAATGCCGGTTGGCGAAAGGCCGAAAAGCGTTTCCGCCAGCCGCGCCTGAAGTGCGACCAGCGGAGGCATATCGACGTAGCCCCAGGCCAGATGACGGCCGCAGACCAGGAAGTACAGTTCGTCGCGAAAGAATCCGTATCCCAGATGGCTACCCCAGAGCGAACTGGCGAAGTGAATGAGGAAAGTGAGGACGGCAAAGATGCCGGCAAGCAGCAGAGCTGGGCGCAGCGGCGTTCGCGCGGGGATGGGCGAAGGAGCTTCGGGCAAGGCGAGTAATCTCCTGGGTACTGTTTACGTGATTCTACGCCACCTGCGGTGGGGCCAGCGGCCTTCGGCGTGGAGAGTGGACGATCAGACAGCAGGATGCGCTTCGTGAAAATGCCGCCAGATGGTTTCGGCGATTTTACACGGTGCGACGGCGGGCTGATTGGCTCGTGGCGGTAAAATGCAATGCAGAAATTCCGATTAGCCGGTGACTACTTGGAGATAATTATCTTCAAGCTGGAGACCAGGGTCAGCTGCAACCGGCTTTCGCGGCGGGAAAGTCCGCACATCGCCATCGTTCTTCAGTAAGCGCGTAGTAGTGCTCCGGCATTGGGCGATTGTCCGATGCAGAGCTTTCTTTGCCAATGACTCAAGCACCGGAATCAGGCCGTCCTCTTTATCATGGCCGGGAAGAATGCGCTCAGCCTTGCTGGCGAGTTCCTGCCAGTCGTGCCACTCCCCAGCGGCATAATGAATCCTTCTGAATGCGGAGGCCAGTCGCTTGGCCACAGGATCTGCCGCAACAGAAATCTCCGCCAAATATCGCGCTTGCTTGAGGCGCTTGCGATATTCATGCAGGCTGCCGGCGTCGAGGCTGGGAAGTTCGCCGGCCAGTTTTGCAAATATCCGCAAAGCCTCTGGGGCAGTCGAATGCGCCTTTGTGGGCAAGTGAGGCGTCAATGCCGCTTCCAGCTCTTTGCTTGACCGGTTCAGACGTTTGCCGCGAGCATCGATGGCGGCTATCAGCTTATTGATTCCCGATTTGCGCTGTTGCCTTAACTGGTCCGCGAGTTTCTCGATTTCACGGATGCAGTGGGGACTCAGTTGCTTCTCGCCTTCAGATGCACCTTTATTAGTTTTGCTGAGGCTCTTCAGACGAGTCAGGTGCACATCCGCATTGCGCACCGGCGCAAGCGCTTTGCGCAGCTTCTTCCCTTCTTTGCTCCAATGCTGAAAGGCACGCACAGCGGCGGAATTTGCAGCCCGCCTGCGCAGGGAATACTCCAACCCGACTTGCAGGCGCAAGGTGAGGCTGCGTAGGGCATGGATGCTTCTCCGGCTGGGTTTGTGGGCGCACTGCGCCAACAATTTGCGCCAAGACTCAAGTTGCTGCTGATGCCAATTTGGTTGGGAAAGCACCGCAGATTGCGCTTTGGGGGAATGAAAAGCGAAATTCAACAGACTATAACCTCTGCATCCATATTGCATTGCCGGACCTAGCGGATGGAAGCAGGGGCTGTGAGTTTTCCCTCCTATTCGCCGATCAGGTTTCCGGCTGGGCCTCATGAAAATGCCGCCAGATAGTTTCCGCGATTTTTTGCGGTACGATGGCGGCGAGCGATTCAGCGGTGGCTTGCTGCACCTCGCGCAGGCTGCCGAAGTGAGTGATGAGCCGCTGGCGGGTCTGCGAGCCGACGCCGGGAATGGTTAGAATCTCTGACTCGCGGTCGCGCATGGCGCGGCGCTGGCGATGATAACCGACGGCGAAACGGTGACTCTCGTCGCGGATGAGCTGAACCAGATGCAGCACCGGCGAATGACGGTCGAGGACCACCGGCTCCTGCTCGTTGCCGTAGAGGTAGATGACCTCTTCGCGCTTGGCGATGGAAGCCAGCGGTGGCATGACGAATCCCACAGCGACGAAATTGAGAGATTCGAGAGCCTCGGCGGCGGCGTGAAGCTGGCCGAGTCCGCCATCAACGAGGACCAGCGAGGGGAGGGGCTGCTTTTCTTCGAGCAGGCGGCGATAGCGGCGCTGAACCACCTCGCGCATGGAGGCAAAGTCGTCGACGCCGGCGACGGTTTTGATTTTGAACTTACGGTAGGACTGCTTGTTCATCTTGCCGTCTTCCCAGACGACGAGCGAGGCTACCGTCTCCGCGCCCTGGATGTGGGAGATGTCGAAACACTCGATGCGACGTGGCAGATTGGGGAGCATGAGCGCTTCGGCCAGCGCCTCCTGTATTGCCTTGCGCGAGGGTTCTAGAACGCGGAAGCGCTGGATGTAGGACTGCTTGGCGTTCTGGCCGGCGAGATCGACGAGCGAGCGTTTTTCACCGCGCTGCGGAACGGCGATTTCGATGCGATGGCTGGTGCGCTCGGTGAGCAGGGCGGCGAGAGCTTCGCGGTCGTCGAAGTCCGCCGGAACGAGGATGTTGCGCGGGACGTAGCGTTGGTCGATGTAGAGTTGCTTGAGGAGGGAAGAAAAGACTGAGCCTGCGTAGAAGGACGGCTCTTCCGAGCTTTCACCTTTTCCTTCTTCATCGCCGCCGCCGGTTTCCAGCAGCTCCGGCAAATCTTCCCAGAAAAACTCGCGGCGATCGACGATTTTTCCGGCGCGGATGTGGAAGAGGTTGACGGCCAGCGAGTCATCCTCGAAGTGATAGCCGAATACATCGGTGTCGTCGCTCATCTCGGCGGTGGCGGCACGCTGCTTTTCCTGAAGCTGGTGGATGGTGGTGAGCTGGTCGCGTAACTTTGCGGCGGCCTCGAAGTGCTGGCCTTCAGCAGCGGCCATCATGCGTGCGGTGAGCGTGCGTTCCAGCTCAGCGTGGCGGCCTTCCAGCAGCAGGCGCGCGTCGCGCACGGCGCTCGCGTATATCTCCGGAGTAGTCAGTTCCGCGACGCAGGGGCCCAGACAGCGATGAATGTAGTATTGCAGGCAGGCGCGCGGATGATAGCGGGAGAGATCGACCTTGCAACTGGGAATGAGAAAGCTGCGATGAATCAGCTCGACTACGCGGTAAGCCAGGCTGCCGGGAAAGTAGGGGCCAAAGTAGGCCGCGCCGTCCTTCAGAAGACGGCGGGTGACGAAGACTTTAGGAAAGCGGTCGCCCATGGTGAGCTTCACGTAGGGATAGCTCTTATCGTCCTTGAGCAGAATGTTGAAGCGCGGCTTGCGTTCCTTGATGAGGTTGGTCTCGAGAGCAAGCGCCTCGGACTCGTTGCCGACAAGAATGTAGTCGAGATCGACGGCCTCGCGCATCAGAGAGCCGGTTTTGGCGTCGGCCTGCGATGACTCCAAGAGATACGAGCGGACACGCGCGCGCAGATTGTTGGCCTTGCCTACGTAGATGACCGTACCCTCGGCGTTCTTGTAGAGATACACGCCGGGCTGGGTGGGCAGGCTGCGAATTTTCTCGTAGAAGTCCATGGGGCGGCAGGTCAGGGGTCAGGCAACGGCCAGACGCTTTAACCGGATGCGGCTTGTGGGAATCTGCGCAAGATCGTAGTGAGCCTGCTGCGTGATCCAGCTTTGCGCGCTTCCGCCGAAGACCTGGGAGAGCCTCACGGCCATCTCCGGCGAGATGCCGCGTCGGCCGTTGACGAGTTCGGAAAGAGTGGTGCGCGTGACGCCCAAGGCCTGCGCCGCTTGAGTAATTGTGAGACCGAGCGGCTCAATGCATTCGCAGAGAACTACGCTGCCGGGATGTGGCGGATTCTTCATCGGCATGGGAAAACCTCCTTAGTGGTAATCGAGATAATCGACTTCAAATACATCGCTTTCAACAAATCGAAAAATCACCCGCCAGTTGGCTCGAACCGTGACTGCCCAAAAGCCCTTATACAGTCCCTTAAGCGCGTGCAGGTTGAAGCCAGGAAGATTCATATCTTCAACTGAACCGGCAGCATCCAGGCGCGCGAGGATATTACGCAGCTTCGTCAGATGTTCCGCCATCACGCCTCGCGGATCATCGTCTTCGTAGAGGCGTTTCAGCCCCTTGTGGCGGAAGGAATGAATCACAATCCAGTGTAGTGCGTAACGTAACGCAGGTCAAGAGGAATCTGACGCGTTTTACATCTTATCGAAATGCCGGAATCCGCCGGTGGCTACCAGCATGGTAGTGAAAATCAGAAAGTTGTAGCAGGCATGAACCATTGTGCTGGCAGCCAAGGAGCGTGTCACCAGTCGCACAGCGCAGAGAATCAAGCTGACGATGATCAGCAGAAGAAACGGGCCGAACGAATATCCTTGCTGATCGGCGTGCATCAGGGCGAAGGGAATCGTGGTGAGGACGGAAGCGATCACCATGGCGAAGATGGACCACCGAGGATGGCCGTTGGCGTCGAGCGGGGGGGCGAGCTTGCCGGTACTCTTCTCGATTGCCCAATCCCAGGCCGTGGCTAGGGCGGGTAGCAGGAAGCCGCGGAAGAACATCTCCTCAAAGAAAGGCGCGAAGGTGACGCCGAAGGCGAACATCAGCCACGCGGCGCCGGGAGAACGGAAGAATTCTATGATGGGGGCGTGCTCCGGTCCGGGCAGCAGCACCTGATCGAGCATGGCGAGTATAAAGCAGCCCAAAGAGATGGTGGGCAATCGCCAACCGAGTTGGAGAGCCGTTGCGCCACGCCAATGGATTCCAGAAAAGAAACTCTTATTCCAAAGCAGTGGAAAAATAGGAATGCTGACGGCCAGCGCAACGAGATAGAGGATCGCCTCGCTGCCTAGAAGGTAGTGGACATTTGTCTTGATCTGATCCAGTGTGGAGACGCCATCCAGGTGGAAGTACATGGCAGTAAACAACAGCACCATCATGCACACAGACCCAAAGAACAGGAACGCCATCAGCAAGGCGAGGTGGCCGAGATGCGGGATGCGCGTGGGCGGTATGACCTCGGGTTGCGACCAGGACCGAAATAGTTCCGCTGTTTCTTCATTTGTCTGAGAAGATTGCGGCAGAACCTGGCCGGACGCGGAAAACGAATTTTGCTCCGGTTCCCGCGGCGTGGATTCAAAGTTGTTCATTGCAGCTCCGTCTTCTTTCTGCGGGGTGCGGAAGCATGTTGGGCGGTCTTCTTTGCGATTGTGCGCTTGCGCATGGCGGGCTCCTCTACAAACCGTGGCGTAGTAAATGGAATGTCCTGCATGACGGCTGAATCAACATTCGTTGAATCATCGTCTAGTTCAGAAGGCGTAAGACGGCCGCCGCTGGAGGTGTAATAGCGTTTGAGAAACTGGCCGGTGAAGGAGCCTGGAGTGTCGGCAATCTTTGCGGGGCGGCCCTGGCCGACGATGCGGCCGCCGTCTTCGCCGCCCTCGGGGCCGAGATCGAGAATCCAGTCGGCGTTACGGATCACGTCGAGGTTGTGTTCGATGATGATGACCGTGTTGCCCAGATCGGTGAGCCGATGGAGGACTTCGAGCAGCTTGCGCACGTCATCGAAGTGCAGGCCGGTGGTGGGTTCGTCGAGCAGATAAAGCGTGCGTCCGGTCTGGCGCTTCGATAG
>CAWJDN010000255.1:0-46995 GCA_963840985.1 uncultured Acidobacteriaceae bacterium | reverse complement strand
ATCAATGCCCTGGCTGTTGTTGTGATAGGCGTGACCTGTCAATTGGTAAGCAAAAGGATAGTCGTCAGAAGAACACTTGGAAGCAGGTGTTGGTTTGCTGAAGATGCCTTGTGTCAGGAGACCCTCATATGTATGCGTGACATTGGAAGACAACGGCGTGGACTTCCACTTGTCATCGTAGGAACCATTGAGAAAGGAATAAGTTTTTCCGCGAAAAGACCCCGTTTTATTCAGACTCTGGAAGCCTGCAAGGGTGATCGTTCCCTTGGCGCTTTCGTCCCGCTGTGCAGATCCGATATAACCCAAGGAAAGTGAAGCCGACTGAAATCCGGAGTGGATCACAGTAACCGCTGCAGTGCAAATGAGCTTGCCATTCTGAAAGGGAATGACGCTCGGCTCTGCCATGGAGCAGGAAGCAATGTTAGCAGTGTCCAATACGACATGGACAGGAGGCTCGCCAGATGTATGAAAGCTATTCGTAATGATCTCAATTTGCTTCGGGCTCTGGCTCAAAACTGTGCCAGTCAATTGGCTTCCGTCAACCAGGACGAAAATGATTGTCTGGGGCTGAGGAGGGTTAGGTTGGGAAATTCCAGAATTCGCGCAGATAAACGCATAGAGCGCAAGCAACAGGTGTCCACAGATGGCAAGGTTCCGCATATGTCGCCTCTTTCGCTAGCGAATTCAACAGTGTGATTACCATTTCTCATAAAACCCGAACTATAGTAACACATAACGTGGCAAAAGTATAGCCAACGCCTAAATATTCTTTAGATAGCAGGACGCACGATTTTGTCGCATTTTGTGAAAAGCGAAGAAAATGCGAATCGCGACTAGTAATCCCCCTGGAAACCGTCCTCAGGTGTCCGAACGAGCCAGCTTGGACGGCTATCCCCTCAACTTGATTAGGTCAAGACTAGGTCAACTCCACGAAATCTTCTGCAATGATGGTCAGATGATTTGTTTTAGCCTATTCATAAATAATAAGTTAATGTAATTTCTGTATATATGACGAAAGTATGGAGAAAAACTGCCCTCGTAGTAGAAATTCATGTGCTTCGATGCGCACCTTTTGCCGCCCAAAAAGGCCCTCCAAAGAGCATAAAAGTGTATACCGAAGGCCACCCTCCATTTGACATCCCAGCGTGCCTCGTACGTTGTGGCGAGCTGGGATGTCCCACAAATGTCTTACGGTGCACAGGGATGTCTTACGTGTCCCGCAAATGCCCCACAGACACCGCTCCTCTCACTGGCAGCCAGAACCCCCATCATTTAATCTCAAAGGTTCCGCTCCATGACGACCGCCGCCGCCCAAGTCCGATACCCCTTGACCCAGGGCGTAAACCCATGGCTGGTAACGGTTTCGGTGATGCTGCCCACCTTTATGGAGGTGCTGGACACGGCCATCGCCTCGGTCGCCTTGCCGTACATTGCAGGGAGCTTATCGGCATCAAACTCCGAAGCAACATGGGTTTTGACCAGCTACCTGGTGGCAAATGCCGTGGTTCTGCCCGCCTCCAATTGGTTTGCCCGCCGCTGGGGCCGCAAGCGCTTCCTGCTGATCTGCGTGACCATCTTTACTGTGGCCTCCTTCTTCTGCGGCGCTGCGCCCTCGCTGGCAGTGATTCTGCTGGCGCGGGTGGTGCAGGGGGCCGGCGGGGGGGCGCTGCAGCCCCTCTCGCAGTCGATACTACTGGAGAGCTTTCCCATCCAGAAACGCTCCATGTCCATGGCAGCATACGGATTAGGGATTGTGTTGGCGCCGGTGATCGGGCCCACTCTGGGAGGATGGCTCACCGATACCTTCAGTTGGCGCTATGCCTTCTACATCAACATTCCGGTTGGGATTCTGGCCTTTATCCTCATCAGCCGCTTCGTTTACGACCCGCCTTACATCAAGAATGCCAAGGTCGGCGCATTCGACAATATCGGCTTTGGCCTGCTGCTGGTGTGGACCGGCGCCCTACAGATCGTGCTGGATAAGGGCCAGGAGGACGACTGGTTTGGCGCAGCGTGGGTGCGCTGGGCGGTGGCCGCGCTGGTGGTTTCCCTTGTGCTGTGGATCTGGCACTCCTGGACCCATCCGCACAGTTTGGTCGATCTGCATGTACTCCGCGACCGCAACTTCCGCACCGGCTGTTTTCTGTTGGCTCTGCTGGGCATGTGCATCTACATCACGATTGCGATTCTGCCGCTTTACTACCAGGAAGTGCTTGGTTATACGGCATTTACGGCCGGCCTGGTGGTGGGACCGCGCGGCATTGGCTCGTTCATCGGCTCGCCCATCATCGGCATTTTGGGATCGCGCATCGACAACCGCAAGCTGCTTTGTGCGGGATTTCTGGGCTTTGGCATCTGCGCGCTGATCTTCGGCACGGTAAACCTGGACATCGGTCCGTATACGCTGCTGATTCCGATTCTGCTGACGGGCTTCGCGTTGAGCTTTGTCTTTGTGCCCATGTCCACCATGATGATGGCCACGATTCCCAACAAGGATATGGGCGCGGCGACGGGGCTGGCGAATATGCTGCGCAACATTGGCGGGTCGATTGGAATTTCGATGGCGACGACGGCGCTGATTCGTCGCGCGGCGCTGCACCAGACGGAGATCGGCGCGCATCTGGGCTCGTCGAACATGGTCTTGCAGCAGAAGGCGTATGCCATCACCGGCTATCTTGGCCAGCATCTCGGCCCCGCGCAGGCCCGGCCCGGATCGATGGGGCTCGTCTACGGGCTGATGGAGCAGCAATCTGCGCTGATGGCCTATGTGGATGTCTTCCGCTGGACGGCGCTGCTGGCGTTTTTCTGCGCCGCCGCCGCCTGGCTCTTCAAGAAGCCGGAGAAGCATGGTCCGCTGCCGCCAGGAGTGCACTGAGGATTTGCGCTGTAATCATAATTGTGCAGCTCGAAATGACCAGCAATATGCCTACGCCGGATCGCCAAAGACGCGCACGCCGGCCGCTCTCGCGGCGGCGGCCAGTTTGCTGTCGAAGGTAGCCAGAGTGGCGGCGCGGCGCATGGCCAGTTCAAGGTAGGTGGCGTCGTAGGCGGTGAGCTTGTAGATCCGGCCGAGTTGAATGGAATTCGCCAGGCTTGATGCAGGCGGAACGGAATCTTGAACAATCTCCCAGAGCGACAACTCGGCAAGATAACTTGCCGACTCCTGTGCAGTGATCACTCGTTGACGCTCTGCCAGCAAGAGGGCATTGGCTACCTCCGCGAACCATAGGGCTGGAACTATCGCCCCCGCGGCGCGCACCACATCCAATGCATCTGCGGCCAGAGCCGCTTCGCGCTGATCTTTCCGTTCCAGCAGCCAAGCCAGCGCCATCGAGGCATCGAGAATCAGAATCACGGACGACCTTCCTCAATCCACGCCCGAATCGTTTCGTGAGAGATTCCCTTGATGCGCGGGTTCCTGAGCCGCTGATAGGCCGCCTCGACCTCCTCAGGAGAATGGACGGGGGTTGGGGCAGGGACCGGGACCACCTGGGCCTTTGCTTCTCCACGGACGGTGATCGTAAACCGCTCTCCTGCCTCAACTTGCCGAACAATTTCGGAGAGCCGCGTCTTTGCCTCGAAGATCCCAACCGTAGTCATTGTCTCCTCCATGCAGCCATTATGCGAATCATCTAGTTAACAAACTAGTTTACTACGATTATGCCGGATTTCTCAAAAAATATGTAAAAAATCCTGATAACAATCCTCGTTCATGTCAGGACACGGCTTATGAGGCTGGCCTGATACCTTAATCGGTGTCGGGATTGTAAGTGTACGCGGATGCGAAGGAGATTTGGACGATGAAAAAGCTGAAGAGAGTGTTGGTTTGCGCGGGTTTGACGTTGTTTGCACTGGCGACGGTTGGGGCGCGGGCGCAAACGATTGCATCGCTGGACCCAGCACTCAAGAGCAGGGTTGACCGGATTGCTGTCCAGGTGTTGGAGCAGACCGGCGTGCCCTCGGCTTCGGTGGCGGTGGTGAAGGGCGGCAAGCTGGCATACACGCACGCCTACGGCAAGGCGCGGCAGGTTACCAAAAAGACTCCCGCAGTGGCCGCCACGCCGGAGATGCGCTATTCCATCGGGTCGATCTCCAAGCAATTTACTGCCGCGGCGATTCTGCTGTTGCAGGAGGAGGGTAAGCTCTCGCTGGACGATGCGGTGGGCAAGTACGTTCCCGGACTGACGCGCGGCGATGAGGTGACCATCCGGCAGATTCTCTCGCATACCTCCGGCTATCAGGACTATTGGCCGGAGGATTACCTGATGACCACCATGATGCACGACGAGACGGCGCAGCAGATCATCGACACGTGGGGCAAAAAGCCGCTGGACTTTGAGCCGGGAACGCAATGGCAGTATTCGAACACCAACTACGTGATTGCGGGTCGCATCGTGGAGCAGGTGACGGGCCGGCCGTACATGGAGTTTTTAACCGCACGCATCTTCCACCCGCTGGGGATGCAGTCGGTGTGGAACTCGGACGAGACGAAGCTGACGCAGGCCGACGCCACGCCGTATTATCGCAATGCTCTGGGACCGCTGCACCTATCGCCCAAGGAGGGCCGGGGCTGGATGTTCGCTGCGGGTGAGCTGGCTATGACAGCGCACGACCTGGCGCTGTGGGACGAGAGCCTGATCGCGCAGACGGTGCTCAAGCCGGAGAGTTACAAGCAGATGTTCACAGAGGTAAAGCTGAAGGATGGCAAGGGGACGCACTATGGGTTGGGCGTCGATGTATTTGATCGCGACGGCCATCGGTCGATTGAGCATAGCGGCGAGGTTTCCGGATTTGTAGCGGACAATATCGTGCTGGTGGATGATGGCGTGGCTGTGACCGTGCTGACCAACCAGGATGCGGTGGGCGCGGCTGTGATGATTGCGCGGCTGGCTGCGCCGGTGGTGGCCGAATTTCCGCCAACCGTCGCCGAAAAGCAGGCCATCGCGATCTTCCATGATTTGCAACAAGGGCGCATTGACCGAAGTTTGTTAGCGCCGAATTTGAGCGACTACTTTACCGCCGAGGCGATAGCCGATTTCCGCGAGAGCCTGGCGCCGCTGGGCGAGCCGCTCACCTTCCGCGAGAGCAGCAACGAACTGCGCGGCGGCATGACCTTTCGCAGTTTCCTGATTGTTTATCCCGGCAAGCGGCTGAGGCTGACGACCTACACCTATCCCGACGGCAAGTTGGAGCAGTACCTGGTTGCGCCGGCGGAATGACGAATGAGTGCCGGCCATCAAGAGAAAGCCGGAGACAAGCGCACAACGCTCATCTACCGGCTCATTTCATCGCGGGTCAACGCTGCGAGTTTGAGAGTCCGTAGAGAGATCAGCGAAGGGCCCGGGCATTCTGTCGCCATTCACCGGCCTCCCGAAGAAGTCCGCGTCGATGCCTTTGTATGCAGCGGCGCGTTTCACATCGCCCTTTATGGACATCGTCAGTACAAGTTTGTCCGGATCGAGGAGCGCTGTGATCTCCGCCATGGTTCCGTACTTGTCCCAGCCGTGCTCTTCGCGCCAGGATTCCAGGTTGTGCCACTCCGCAGGCTCGGGAAACTTCACGCGCAGAAAGGGTTGCGAGAAAGAGGATCCGAAGAAACCGGGAGCGTTGCCATAGACATTTCCATCGGCGTCATTGCGGGCGTTGGTGAACTCGATTGCGGAGCGGCCCATCTTGTAGAAGATGTTGTCGTGCACCATCAGATTGTGCACGTCGTTGGTGTGACCGCCGACTGGACGCGGCCCGTTGATGCCCGAGACCGTGTCGACACAGACCTCTTTGCAGTCGAGGAACAAATTGTAAGCGATGATCACATTGTTGGTGTCACGGATGAGGATACCGCCAGTCAGATTCGAAAAGATGTTGTTGTCGATCTGGTTCAGATCGTTACTGCCTTCGATATGAATGGCGTGGGGATTCACGTCGCCGGGAATGTCGGCGAATACGTTGCCCGTCAGGCGTACGTTGGCATTTCCGATATTGAGCCAGATGCCGTTTGCGTGCCGGATATGGCGGACCACGTTATTGCGGAAGAGAAGATTTTTCGCATTATGCATCTTGGTGCCGCCCGACTCCGACATCATGGCCGCGTCCTGCCATCCGATCCACTCGAAGAGATTCTTCTCGACCAGCGTCGACTGCGGACCGCCGGTTCCGCCCAGTCCCTCAATGCCGCAGTAGCGGAAGGTGTTGCCGCGTATGACGTCAAAGCCCACCGGTTGCGGCGGCCGCGAGGCGCCCCAGTCCTCATTGCCGATGTCGAGACCAACGCTGTTGGCCCACTCGAAGGTGTTGTCTTCGAAGATGAAATGATTGCCGCGGTTGACCGAGACCATGCCGCGCTGCGGCACCGGAAAGCCGTTGCCCGCATATTGGAAGGTAATGCCCTTCACGCGGATATACGCCTGGTAACGCGACGCCGGAGAAAAAAGCTGCTCCTGGGTAGTGATTTCAATGACGTGCCTGGCGGGGTCGTCGTCATTGGCCAGGCGAATGTGAAGGGTCATGCCGTTCGTTTCGATCCACACCTTGCCGGCTTCCGGCGAAAACTCCTTGAAGAGCGGCTTCCAGTGAATGTCGGTGAAGTAGTTCATCGACCGCGGCGACGGCCCGGACAGTTCATAGGGAGTCTCTACCGGCTCCAGCGGCTTGCCATCCACAAACACCAAGCCGCGCCGCCGGAAATAAGTTGACATATTGTCCTCGGCGTAGCGGAGCCACATATGATTGCCGAGCACGTTGTCCACTTCAAATGGATTGTAGCCGTCGGGGAAGAGCGCCGGATCGAGATGAAGCTCCCATGCCTTTACCGGCTGGTGCGTCTCACGGTCGAAGCCAAAGTTCCAGCCCGCGCTGGGCTTCCAGTCCTTCACCACTGCCGCGCCTTTGACGACAACTTTGGCGCCGGGAGCGGCTTCGTAGCTGATCATGGCCTCTGGACCGGTTCCGCCGCGCGCCGGCCGCACGCACTCGCGGTAGACGCCTTCGGCGATCACGACGCGCTCACCCGGCTGAAGCACCTGAGCCGCGTGGTTGATAGTGCGAAATGGGCGCTCCTTCGTGCCCGGCCCCTTGTCATCGGCATTCCTGGCTTGCCCTTCCACGTAGTAGGTTTTGGAAAAATGCAGGGTTTTCTCCCACGTGGGGAACTCGGTGCCGTCGGGCAGCGTTGCACTGGACGCAAACGTAGCTGTGGCAGCAAAAAGAAAGAAAAGGGTACAACTCATTGTGCGTTTCATCCAGGAGCCTCTCAGTTTTCCGGAGCACGATAGAAAATTCGCGCGCCGGCACGGCCCTGTTGGGCCGCATCTATCGTAAATCGCTGTTCTTCAGTATGTCGAGAAACCGGGAGTGTGAAAGCTCGCGTTACGCCTCAGGCGAAGAATCATTGCCGGCGGCCACCGGGCTCCGCACCTACGCTTGCCTGCCGAGAACCGGGCAACGGCTCGTTCAGCGGCGACCTATCCGATACACTTGGAATTGACCTATGTTTGAAAACCTTACCGACAAATTGCAATGCGCCTTCAAGGTTCTTCGCGGCCAGGGCACGCTCACCGAAGAGAATATCTCCGAGGCGCTGAGCCTGATTCGCGTGGCGCTGCTCGAAGCCGACGTCAACCTCAACGTGGTCAGCGACCTGATCGAGCAGATTCGCGTGAAGGCTGTGGGCAGCGAAGTGCTGACAGCGCTTTCACCCTCCGAACAGGTGATCAAGATTATGCGCGACGAGCTGATTGCGCTGCTAGGCAAGGACACGGCGCGCTTTAAATTTGCCTCGCAACCGCCAAGCGTGATTCTGATGGCCGGATTGCAAGGCTCCGGCAAGACTACTACGGCAGGCAAGCTGGCTGCCTGGCTCAAGAAGGGCGGACATCGGCCATTGCTGGTTTCGGTGGACGTGTACCGGCCGGCGGCGCGCGAGCAGCTCAAGGTGGTGGCGAAATCCGTTGAGGTTCGGCTCTACGAGGGCGACCAGAAGGGCGAGGCTGCGGGGTCGGCATTGGTGGAGCGTTTGGCTGGCGAGGCGCGACGCGAGGCGCGCAATATGGGCTGCGACACGCTGATCGTGGACACCGCCGGACGGCTGCATATCGACGAAGAGCTGATGACGGAGATGGAGCGGCTGAAGAAGCTGCTCAACCCCAGCGAGATTCTATTCATCGCCGACGCCATGACCGGGCAGGACGCGGTCAACTCGGCGGCGGAGTTTCATCAGCGGCTCGGCCTCACCGGCGTGGTGCTGACCAAGATGGACGGCGACGCACGCGGCGGCGCGGCGCTTATCGATTCGGCACGTGACCGGCCAGCCCATCAAGTTCATCGGCACGGGCGAAAAGCCGGAGGCATTCGAGCCCTTTCATCCGGATCGCATTGTCGGCCGCATCCTGGGCATGGGCGACATGATGTCGCTGATCGAGAAGGCCGAGTCGACGCTGGACCGCAAAAAGGGCGAGGAGCTGGCCAAGAAGGCGCTGCTGGGCGACGGCTTTTCGCTGGAGGATTTTCGCGAGCAGTTGCGGCAGATCAAGAAGATGGGGTCGATGGAGAGCATTCTAAAGATGATGCCCTCGGTGGGGCCGTTTGCGGGGTTGCAGCAGGCCTCGAAGAGCGTGGACGAAAAACAGTTTGTGCGGCTGGAGGCGATCATCAATTCGATGACGCCCAAGGAGCGGCGCAATCACGAGATGATTTCGGGCTCACGGCGCAAGCGCATCGCGGCGGGCTCGGGAACGACGGTGCAGGACGTGAACCACCTGCTGCGGCAATACGCGCAGATGGCCAAGATGTTCAAGCAGATGGGCAAAGGCGGGCTGGCGCGGAACATGATGCGCGGCGGCATAGGCGCGATGGGGATGGGCGCGAAGCAGCGGTTTGGGCGATAAATTTGATGACCACGCTTCAGGATCAACTCGACGAGATTACGGCGCGCACGCGGGAGCTGGTGCAGGCGGAGCGGCTGGCTGTAGGCGAGCGGGCGATTGAGGAGCTGTTCGCCAGCGGGATCGAGGAGCGGATTCTGCCGGTGGGTGCTCAGGCTCCGGAGTTTGCGCTGAACGACGCACGAGGGCGACTGGTGCGTAGCGCGGACATGCTGGCGTTGGGGTCGCTGGTGGTCAAGTTCTTTCGCGGGCGGTGGTGCCCTTATTGCGTGACGGAGTTGGAGGCCTGGCGCGAGTTGCACGGCACACTCCGCGAGCGCGGAGTGCTGATGGTGGCTATCGGGCCGCAGACCGAGCAGCAGAATGATTTCATGGTGAGTCAGCATGCGCTGCCGTTCCCTGTGCTCAGCGATCCCGGCTGCGCGCTGGCAGAGAAGTTCGGCGTGGCGTACACCGTGCCCGAGTATCTGCGCGAGTACTACCTTTCCATTTTGATTAATGTGCCGTTTGTGAATGGCGAGGCGAGTTGGCGACTGCCATTGCCGGCGACTTATGTGATTGGGCGCGATGGACGGGTGCTATTTGCCGAGGCTCATGCCGACTTTCGCGTGCGGCCCGAGCCGGAAGAGGCTCTGGCGGCGGCGTTCGGTTTGAAACAATCAGCAAGTTAGATTCCGCATCGCGGAAGTAGCGAGTTATCAAGTCAGCGAATTTGTGCGACAGACGTCGCAAATCCGATACCCCTAACGATTGGACAAGGCCTGGCGGGCGGAGCGGACCTCTGCGGCCAGCACTTCCAACATTTTGAGCGTGAGATGCGGGTCGGAGCGCATGAGGGTGTTGAACTTGTCGCGAGGGACTAAGCTGAGCCGCGCGCCCTTGCGGGCGATGGCCGTGAGCGTATAGGGTTCGTTGCCGATGAGCCCCGGCAAGCCGAGCAGGGAGCCTGCACGCGCCTGGATGGACATCAACTGCTGGCCAGCGGGCGACGCCATGGAGATAGTGGTCTCGCCCTGGTCGAGGATGTAGAGGCCCTTGCGGGTGATCACCCTGGTTGAAGAGAACGCGATCCGTGTCACAGGAGATAGCAGTGGCATGCTTCTCGAGCGCCTGGATCAGCTCGGAGTCGGCGACGAATGCAGATGGGTTTAGCTTCACTTGCGGGCCTCCTTGGATGAAAACGGAGAAAGAACGGCCAAAAAACGTGTCTGATGGCCCGTAAGGGAATAGTGCCATTGAGGAGGGATCGTTTTAGGTGATGGGGATCACATATTGATGGTTAAGACGGGGGTGGAGAGGTTTGACGGAATCCCAGATCTCAATAGCGAGGCCAAAGGCAGAGGTACCAACAAATCGGCGCCCAGTGTTTATATCACTTTAGCGATACTGTCCCGTAGAGCAACCATAGTAAGACGATTCCACCAAGCACGGACAAAGAGATACTCAGGAGCGTCCCGATAAGGAAGTATTCAGCAAACCGAGCTTCCTTGAATTCGGGAAAACGGACAATCGATTTGCCGGTCAGAATGAGGCCTACCAAAGCGGGGGATTGTATTGCAATCGCAGTGATTACGAGTAACCTCTCGATCCATCCAACATAAAGTCCGGCATTTTTCAAGTGCGCCGAAGCCTCATCAACAATGTCCTTTGCCAAGCCCTTGGTTAAATAGCGGATCAAATATCCCCCGCCAAATACGACAGCGACATAAATGATCACCACTTCCAATATGTATGTTTTGACAGGTGCGGATAGACGGATACTTTGAATGAACTCGGTAAGATTGCTCCCGGTTAGAATGAAGGCCATGATTACCAGAACAATCACGTGGAGCAATTGATCGAATAAAAATGTTTTCCAGTTATCGAGCAGATATTTACGAACAATCATTCGGGATTTGGTATCGTCGATCAACAGATGAACGGCCACGTATCCGATGACGACGGCCTGACTCTGGATAGATATAAATGTGACTTGAGTGAAGACGAGTAAGCATATCCATGCGATTATGCCGTGTGTGATGCCGTGGCAAATCAGCGGCCAAAAGCTCTTGTCCTTATTTCTTATTATCCATTTCGGCTGCAAGAGAAAGTCGCCAAGCAGATGCGCCAGGAGCAAGGCCATGAATGTTATTTGGATCGGTTGCATAAAAGTGTACACATTCCTCGATTTGTACTGAAACGTGCAAGTCAGAAATACGCTTTGATAATGCGCTCCATAGCGGCGACAGTATCAACCAGATGCCAATAATAACCCCGTTTGAGATTTCGCGATACGGTCGAAATGTTCAGCTTCAGCCGCCTGGCGGTCAGATCCTGGCGGCCCATCTCCAGTTGCATATTGATTGCCGCCCATTGTTTGTCGGTCGTGCCTTCAAGGAGGGAGTCCTGAAGGTGGTAGATTGTATTGGCGATGGTGTCAAATCTCTCGTCTCCAGATTCAAAGCAGGTTAGAATTCGGTACTTTGTGGATCCAGACTTCAACAAATCAGCGGCTTGTCGGGCTCGTTCGAAAGCCTCACCTCCGGCATGTATGTTGACTGGCTCACTATGAGTTCCGCTGGCAGAGCCCATCCCAACCGCGATCCAAAGCTGGAGGGGGTAGAAAAGGCGGCGCAAGTCCAGTATCACTCGAGGGGTATACTCCGGCTTGCTCAAGATCACCTGGAACTCATCCCAAACCGTTACCGCATAGGGCGAGAGGATAAGCTTCTGTTCGAGGTGGAGTCGGGAGAGTTCCTTGAGCTTGTTATTCCGCCTGGGACGGAATGATTCGATATTGCGCGAATTCACGACGTCTGCGGTGATGACTGAGTAACGTTTCCGATTGATGGCAGTTGCTCCCTAAGATGCACGTATTCGTGCAATTATCATTATTTGTACGTTATTGTGCATTTGTCAAGATACGGCGGATTTTTAATGAATGGGATTGTAGACTACCTGAGCCTTCTACGGATGAGGTCGAGAGCTTGCTGGGTGGTCCATTCGCGGATGCGCTGGCGGTCGCCGCGGAAGGTGCGCTCGATGGAGTCGGTTTTCTGGGCGTCGCTGAGAGCGATGTGGACAAAACCTACCGGCTTGAGTTCGGTGCCGCCGGTGGGGCCGGCGATGCCGGTGACGCCGAGTCCGAGAGTTGCGCCGGTGTAGCGGCGAATGCCGTAGGCCAGGGCTTCGGCTACTTCGCGGGAGACGGCGCCGCACTCGGCGATGAGATTGGGAGGGACGCCGGCGTAGGCGGTCTTGAGTTCGTTGGAGTAGACGACGGCGCCGCCGAGGAAGGAGCGCGAGCTGCCGGGAACGCTGGTGATGCGCTCGGCGATCATGCCGCCAGTGCAGCTTTCGGCTACGGCGAGGGTGGCCTGGCGCAGGCCGAGATAGTAGAGGACGATCTGCTCCAGAGATTCTCCGGTGGAGGAGTAGAGCCAGTCTTCGAGAGCTTCTTCCATGCGGCCGGCCAGCTCATCGACGCGAGCCTGTGCGGCTTCGAGATTTGGCTTGGAGCAGAGCAAGGTGAGCTGGATGTCGCCGGCCTTGGCCAGGATGGTGGTTTCCACGTCCTTGTATTCGGTGTAGATGGGCGCGAGCAGCTTGTCGGCCTGAGACTCGGGAATCATGGCGGCTCTCAAGACGCGCTTGGCAATGTGGCGCGGGGGAAGGATTTCGCGCAGGCGGGGCAGGCACTCGACGTCGAAGAGCGGGCGGCATTCGTTAGGCGGGCCGGGAACCAGCATGAGCAGCTTGCGATAGCCCTGCCAGGTGATGTCGAGCCATTGGCCGGGAGCGCTGCCGTTGGGGTTGGGTAACAGGGTTGCGCCATCGAGGATGTCGGCCTGCTTGAGATTGTTGTCGGGCATGGGGATGCGCCATGTGGCGGCGCGGGCGGCCAGAGCGGCCACCTGATCGTTGTTGCGGCGCAGGGTGAGGGAGAGAGTTTCCGCGGCGGCCTCGCGGGTGAGGTCGTCTTCGGTGGGGCCGAGGCCGCCCATGATGACGACGATGTCCACGCGGCTGAGGGCGGCGGTGAGTGCGTTGACCAGATCCTTGCGGCGGTCGCCGACGATGGTTTTGAAAGTGACGGTAACGCCGAGCTCGTTGAGTTTTTCCGTGAGATAGAGGGAATTAGTGTCCTGGCGGAAGGGGGTGAGCATCTCGGAGCCGACGGCGATGATTTCAGATTTCATAAAGCAGTTGTCAGTGATCAGTTGTCAGTGGCTCACGCCACTCGCCGCTGAAATCCATGCATAAAGCAGCATGTCGCCGATCCCAATTCCGGTAATGAACATAAACCATTTCCCTCTGATGTCGAATAGGCAAGCAGCCACAAAAGCACATATTGAGATCGTTTTGGCGGGTTCGAACTGCCAATTTATAGTTACTATCAAAAGCGAAATGCACATTGACGATGCAAAAGCAGCACGCCTCTTAAGTGGATAACATTTGACGGCCGCGACGATCTTAGCTTTGGTATCTCGAAACATCTTTCCCACTTTTTCTCCGTAATGCCTTTCCGACACTCTCAAATTCCTGCCTCATCTAGAAGAGGCTCAGTCCTTCGACTCCTAAGTCCACATCATAAACGGCTTCGCTGGTGGCGAGGATGGCGGTTCCGAGGGGGGAGAAGGCCAGTCCGACGAGGTTTGCGCCAGCGAGCACGAGGGTGGCCTCGCCTTGCGGGGTGACGCGGACGATGCCGCGGCGGCCATGGAGGCAGGCGGCGAGGTAAATGTCGCCCTCTTTGGAGATGGCGAGGCCCTGAGGACGGCCCAATCCGCGATACCAGGGGCGGGTTTCGCCGTTAGGCTCGATGGCCCAGATGGCGTCGTTGGAGGAGAGCGTGGGGCCGGTGACAAAGAGGGTTCCGGCGGCGTTGACGGCCAGGTGATAGGCGGCGGGGCTGGGCTCGAGGGTGGCGTGGACGAAGATCTGGCGGTCAGGGCTGATCTTGAAGATGGTGCCGCTGCGGTCGCCGACGAAGAGATTGCCCTCGGCGTCAAAGGCGGCGCCGGTGGCCACGCCCATTCCCTCGGCGTAGAGCGTGGGCTCGCCGGCATCGTTGATTTGGTAGACGTTGCCCTCGGCGCGGGAGGTAACAAAGAGGTCGCCGCCGGGCGAGAAGGCCAGGCCAGTGGCGTTGAGGATGTCGGTGACGAAGGGGGTTCCGCGGCCATCGGGGCTGACGCTCACGACGGATATGGGGGTCTGCTTGCCGCGCTGTCCGGAGATGGTGGCGTAGATGATGCCGGTGCGGCTGACGGCGGGGTTGGTGACCGGGTGCAGGCCCTCGAGGAGCTGGTGAGCGACGCGCAAGGGAGCGGTGTTACTGGAGCCTGTCTGGTTGCGAACCTCGATGAGGCCGGTGGTGGCTTGATCGGGAACGCGGAAGGCCAGAGAGCCGGGGCGGCTCATGAGCAAGTGGGCGGGGTGGCCGTCTACCAGGACGGCGGGCAAGGCAGAGCCAACCGGGCCGAGATTTGCGCCGGCTAGTTCAACGTCGCCTCCGGGCAGCGCGGCGGCGGGCAGAACGTCGTCGATGCGCGGGAGAGATACGGCGGATTGGGTGCTGGCTGGGGGCATGGGTCTAAATCCAAAAGCGTAGCCAAATGCGTAATAAGGATGCTACACCCAAAGCATACAACCCTGCGCCCACATCATCGAGGACGATGCCCCAGCCTTCGGGAAGCTTTTCAAGATGGCGAACGGGAAAGGGCTTGGTGATGTCGAAGAGACGGAAGAGGATAAGTGCAATGAGGGCGTGGCGCAGATCGAAGGGGCTGAAGAGCAGGGCGATCCATTGGCCAGCAACTTCGTCGATGACGACAAATTGTGGATCGTGGCGGCCGGATTGGCGGGCGACGATGGTGGCAGCGGGGATGCCGAAGATCAGCGTGAGGGCGATACCGGCGAGCAGGGCGATGAGCAGAGCTTGCGGGGTGGGATGGAAGAGCCAGGCATAGGTGGCCCAGAGGAGAACGGCGGCCACAGAACCCCAGGTGCCGGGTCCGGGCTTGCCGAAGCCTGCGCCGAAGAAGGTGGCGATGGTCCAGGCCCAGTAGCACTTCGTGCCGTTCTTGTTTTGGACCGGAGTAGTGGCGTGTTGACGGTCAGTTTTCATAGGAGTCTTCCTTCTGGCCGCGACCCAGGTCTTCGAGGACTTCGGGATCGAGAACCGGCGAGCTGATTTTGTAGACGCCCATGGCCCATTTGCCGAGATCGATCTTGCGGCAGCGGTCTGAGCAAAAAGGGAAGTCCTCGTCAGCGGGGCGGACCAACATTCCGCAGGTAGGGCAGTGGAGAAGTTTGACGGATTTTTTCCTGGCAGCCATCATTCGTATTCCCGTGGGCAATAATCCATGATTATGGTACAAGGTGGGGCGGGACAGCTTGCCCGAGGGACGGATTTTCGTGTAGGCTTCTGACGTTCGGAGGAGAATGCGGCCATGTTCGACGCAAGACAAAGCAATCTACAGGATGTGACTACCTATGCACCGGTGCGGATTGCCTTAGTGGGCATTCTGCGGTTGATCTTCGGGCTGATTGTGGCCGTGCCAGCGGGGCTGCTGATCTGGATTGGGCCCAATGGAGAAGCTGGAGCGCCTCACAACCCGGGCGATATGCCGGCGTGGTGGATGTTTTTCGTCGGCCTGGTGCTGGGCTTTTTCGCCCTCGCGGTTGTGACGGGCGGGTTGGGGCGCGTAGTGAGCGCCTTTGCGAAGGACTGCTACTTTCGCGCCGGTCCGGAGGGGATTGCGATCCGGCTTCCCGTGCAGGGCTGGTTTGGGCGCTTCCGGCTGACCGAGTACAACTTCCGCTGGAGCGAGATCAAGCAGTTGGTGCATTTCACACACAGCCTCAATCTGATTCCGATTTCCCGGGAGCTGCGCATTGAGCTTGCGGACGGCACGACGGTGGTGATCAAGCGGCATTACTTTTCGGCCAGCGTGAAGAGCCTTCAGCAACAGCTCGTGACGATTCAGGCTTCGGTGGGGAGATAGGTCAGCTTACAGCGGGCCGCTGAGGATGCGGGCGACTACGTCATAGTCGTGGGCTTCGGTTATCTGGGCTTTGTAGAAGCGGCTGGGCTCGAGGGCGGGCAGGGGGCCGAAGTCGTTGATGTAAAGCTTGCCGTCGATCTCCGGGGCGTGGAACTGGGTGCGGCCTTCCCATAGGAGCGGCGTCTCATCGCTTTCGCCTTCGGCGAGCACGACCAGCTCGCGGCCAATCCACTGCTGCTTGGCGCGCTTGCTGATGGATTGCTGCAGCTTCATGAGTTTGTTTTTGCGGGCCTCGATGGTGCGCTTGGGAAGTTTGCCGTCGAGTGAGAATGCGCCGGAGCCTTCTTCATCGGAGTAGTTGAAAACGCCCAACCAGTCGAACTTCGCCTCGCCGATAAACTCCTGCAAAAGTTCAAAGTCCGAAGAGGACTCGCCGGGGAATCCGGCAATGAACGAAGTGCGCAAGGCGACGCCGGGGATGGCAGCGCGAACTTTTTCCAGAGTCTTGAGGAAGATCTCGGCGCTGCCTCCGCGCTTCATGCGCTTAAGAACGGCGTGCGAGGCGTGCTGCAGGGGCAGGTCCAGGTAGTTGCAGATGTTGTCGTGTCGGGCGATGGTGTCCAATAATCGGCCCGTGATGCGGTTGGGATAGGCATAGAGGAAACGGAGCCAGCGGAGATTGGGGATTTGGGCGAGCGTGCCGAGGAGAGTGGCCAGGCCGTCCTTGAGGCCGAGATCTTCGCCGTAACAGGTGGTGTCCTGGCCGATGAGGGTGATTTCGCTTGCGCCGCGGGCGACGAGTTGCTGGGCTTCGGCGACGACGGATTCGAAGCGGCGCGAGCGGAATTTTCCGCGCAGGTTGGGGATGACGCAGAAGGAGCAGGGGTGGTCGCAGCCCTCGGCGATCTTGATGTAGGCGGAGGATTTGGGGGTGGTCAAGAAACGTGGAGTGGTTTCGTCGTAGAGATAAGTGGGTAGGAGGTGAGTTGCGCCCTGCCAAGAGTCACGGCGAAAACGGCCTTGTAGTTCGCGATGCGTGCCTTCGGGCCTTCCCTCGTGGGCTTTGTGGGTCCCGGCCTGAGATTCCTGACCGGGATGGATTTCGGCGTGGGCGCTGCCGGTGAGAATGTTGAAGGGTGACACCGCGATGGGAGTTTGCATGCCAGCCGCTTCAAGAATCGCTTCGAGTTCGCCGGTTCCGACGACGGCGTCCACTTCGGGGATACTCTTGCGGATTTCGTCGCGATAGCGCTCGACCAGGCAACCGGCGACGATCAACTTTTTAGCCGCGCCCGTGGTTTTGTGGCGGGCCATTTCGAGGATGGTGTCGATGGATTCCTGCTTGGCGGTATCGATGAAGCTACAGGTATTGACGATGAGGATTTCGGCTTCCTCAGGATGAGAGGTCAGGCGCGCTCCGGCGCGGTCCAGCAGGCCCATCATCACCTCGGAGTCCACGAGGTTTTTGGGGCAGCCTAAGGAGATAAAGCCCACGGTCGGGGAAGCGGGTGGGGGTGTTTTGGTCACAGTTTGATTGTACCGGGGAAGCGATTGGCAGGCGTTACGGGTGTTAAAATCTACAAGTGCCGGGTCCTACGCGACGTAATCCCGCCAACCCCGCCAGGTCCGGAAGGAAGCAACGGTAACGGGCTCGTACGGGCGCAGTGGGTAACCCGGCGCTTTTAGTGCCATGGGCACTTTTTCCGAAGACCCGCTAGGAGAAATGAATTGACGCTTCGAGTTCGTCCCATCGTGGGCTGCCGCGCGAAGATAACGGCGCTGGGAACCTACGTCCCGCCGCAAGTGTTGACTAACAAAGACCTGGAAAAGATGGTGGATACCAGCGACCAGTGGATTATGGAGCGCACGGGCATCCGCGAGCGGCACGTTCTGGCCAAGGGGCTGGGCGTGAGCGACATGTGCACGGAGGCGGCCAAGAAGTGCCTGGCGGCGCGGGGAATTCCGGCCAGCGAGGTTGAGGTCATTATCGTAGGCACGGTGACGCCGGACATGATGTTTCCGGCGACGGCTTGCCTGGTCCAGGACAAGATCGGGGCCAAGGGGGCGTGGGGCTTTGACGTATCGGCGGGCTGCTCGGGGTTTGTGTACGCGCTGCAGGCGGGCGTGAAGATGGTGGAGAGCGGGGCGCATAAGAAGGTGATGGTGTGCGGCGCGGACGCGAACACGAGGATGACGGATTATACCGACCGGACGACCTGCGTATTATTTGGCGACGGCGGCGGGGCGGTGCTGCTGGAGCCGTGTGCGGAAGGCGAGATCGGCTTCATCGATTATGTGCATGAGATCGATGGGTCGGGGGCCGAGGTGCTGAACCTGAAGGGCGGCGGTAGCTTGAATCCATCGAGTCACGAGACGGTGGACAAGAAGATGCACTACATCTACCAGGACGGCCCGGCGGTGTACAAGTTTGCCGTGCGCAAGATGCTGGAGGCGACGAGCAAGATTTTGGAACGCAATGGCGTGACCGGAGCAGACCTGGGTTGCTTTATTCCGCACCAGGCCAATCTGCGGATTATTACGGCCACGGCCGACCGTCTGGGCATGGACCGGTCGCGGGTGATTATCAATATCGAGAAGTACGGCAACACCTCGGCGGGGACGATTCCTCTGGCCATGGAGACGGCTCTGGAAGAGGGGAAGATCAAGAAGGGCGACCTGGTGCTGCTGGCCGCTGTGGGCGCGGGCTTCTCGGTGGGGGCGGTGCTGCTGAGGTGGGAGATTTGAAAAGCAGTGAACAAGTGAAAGAGTGAAAGAGTGAAACAGCGAAACATTATTTAGCAGGCCGGTCCGTTTGGGGATCGGCCTTTTTGCGAATATGTAGAGATGCTATTCGAGAACTGAGAAGGTGTACTCCGGCAGGACGCCGACCTGGGCGGCCATGCGGAAAAAGACTTTCATGGCTTCAAGACATTCTTCGTCGAGGATGTAGTGGATGTTGGTGGTCAGGTATGCGCGGATGGTCTGATCGGGAATGGCGATGCGGCTGGACCACTCGGCAACAATGGCGTCGATGTTCTGCAGGCCGTGGTCGCGGGATTGGATGAAGTCTTCGGCGATAGACTCGTCAAAACTTTCGCCGTGCGCGCAGCACCAGACGGCGGAGACGTAGGGGAGGCCGGTGAGGTTGTGCCACTCCTCGGCTAGGTCGTGGTAGACGAGCTCCTCACCGGTGCGAACAAAACGGTTGGAACGCTCCTCGAGAGCCAGCAGAGCGGGGTCGCCGATGAGGATGGCGGCGTCGGCTCGCTGCAGCATAGAGTCAAGGTCGGCCAGGGCAGGCATGAAGAGGACATTCGGATTATTCCAGTGGCGAAAAAGAATACGGGCGTGGACCAGGGTGGTGCGGCTGGCCATGTCCGCGGCCACGGAACGCAGCTCATGGAGGCGCTGCGTAGCGCGGCGAACCAGCAACAGAGAACGTACACGGCCTTTGGAGGCGATGGTGCAGCCGGGAAGGATGCGCAGGCCGGGTGTTGTGGCCAGGGCGGCGATGGGGATGAGCCCGATGTCGGCCTTGCCCGAGGCCAGGCGGGTGGCGCACTCGGAGGGCGACATGCGATCGATCTGATAGCGGAAGGCGAGCGGGGCTTGCAGTGGCGGGTGCTCGAAGTCCCACATCAAGGGCGCGGGGTTGAGAAAGCCGATGGCGGCCACGCGCAGACGGCGAGTTTCAATCACGACTTTTAGAATACCAATCGAGAGTGGGGCATGGGTGCGGCGTACCCGGCTGATCAACGTTGGCGCTGTGTCTGCGCTTGACATTAGAGTTTTACAAGAATAAGGTGGGCAAAACCGTCAAGAACGGCGGTATGGTTTCTTGTGAAGAAAAATAACTGTCCATTTTCAGGACACTGAAGTAGCAGTAGCAATGCCTCAGGCCAGTAATTTCCTACAGCGCCGCTGCGGTGACTGGCCCTTCCTCAGATCCGAAAACCAGGTTGCTGTATTCAGTCGACGGCTCGGCGAAGGCCTTGGTCTGGCCCTTCAGCCAGCCTGGGAAGCCTATGTCATGAGTCGCTGCAGGGGGCATGCTTTGGAGGGCCACTGGACGGAGAGGGAAGCGAAGCGATGAGCACACTCGGCCAGGCAGCGATTGCAACAGCGGCTACAGCCACTTTGGATGAGGAGCGGCTGGCCTGGCTGGCACTGGTTCTGGCGCCGGGGCTGGGTCCTAAGCGGATTCTGGATGCGGTGAAGCAGTTGAAGGCGGCGAGCCAGATTTTCACGTTGCCGTTGACGGCACTGGAAGGGTTGCGGTTTCCGGCTCAGGCGGCGCAATTTATCTTTGACGGCAAGGCGCGCCACGCGGCTGAGGAGGAGTGGGCGCGGGTGGCGGCGCAGGGTGCGACACTAGTGACGTATAGTTGCCCGGAGTATCCCGAGCGGCTGAAGGAAATCTACGACCCGCCGCCAGTGCTGTGGGTACGCGGTGCGGCTAGTCTGTTGAGCAGGCCGGGAATTGCGATTGTGGGCACGCGGCATCCGACTCCGTATGGCACGGGTGTGGCGGAGATGCTGGCGCGGGATCTGGCTGTGCGGCGGCTGCTGATTATCAGCGGCATGGCGCGGGGCATTGACTCCTGCGCTCACCGCGGGGCTTTGGCGGCGCGAATGCCCACCGTGGCCGTATGGGGCACGGGCATCGACGTAATTTATCCAAAAGAAAACAAGAAGCTGGCCGAGGAGATTCTGGCAACCGGCGGGGCGATTGTGAGCGAGATGCCGATGGGGACGTTTCCCGCGCCGCAGAATTTTCCTCGCCGCAACCGGATTTTGAGCGGGTTGAGCATAGCGGTGCTGGTGGTGGAGGCGGGAGAGAACTCCGGCACGCGGGTCACAGCGCGCTGCGCCGCTGAGCAGAACCGCGACCTGTATGCTGTGCCGGGCAACGTGACCAGCAAGGGATCGTGGACTCCCAACACGCTGATCAAGCAGGGGGCCAAGCTGGTGGCCACGTGGGAGGATGTGTGGGAGGATCTACCCTCGCAGGTGCGGCTGGAACTGGAGGCAGAAGCGCCGGCTGAATCCAAATCGCCGACGACCGCATCTCTCTTACCCGAGCAGGTTCTGCGGCCCGAGGAGGCCATGGTGCTGGAGGTTCTGCGCGTCGACGAAGCCTTGCAGATCGACGAGATTCTGGAGTTGCTGGAGACGCAACTGACCTCGTCCGAGGTGTTTACGGCGCTCTTCGAGCTGGAGATTACGGGCAGGATCCGGTGCATGCCGGGGAAAAATTATGTGCGGACGATGTGAAAGGACAGCGAACAGGGCTATGAGAGTATTAGAAACGCAGCCTTTCATTCCTACGAAAACTATGAAATAACAGGAGTTTGCGGGGATTTATCCGGTCGCAAAAAATAATTTTGCGCGCCCAGAAATGGGACGGATGGAGAAGAAAAAAACTGTCGCGAGTGGAAATGAGGCGGTGTTTCGTGGTAGTTTCCAACTTTCACGGGTGATTTTTCCCGGAGGGGGAAATCGGCTGGGGATGCGGGCCGAAATTGGACTGTCCGCGAAGTCAACGGAACCGGGCCGGACTGAGTCCAACAGACTGAACAAATTGAACAAGCCGGACAGGTTAGAGTGTACTAGGAATCAAGGATGGCAATGAGCAAATCACTGGTGATCGTCGAATCTCCCGCCAAGGCGAAGACAATCGAGAAATATCTTGGCGCGGGCTTCGAGGTTCTGGCGTCGGTGGGTCACATCATGGACCTGCCGAAGAACGATCTTGGCGTGGAGCTGGAGAAGCGGACTTTTGAGCCGACGCTGATCGTGTCTCCGGGCAAGGAAAAGGTTGTGGCGCAGTTGAAGAAGGCGGCGGCCAAGGCGGACGAAATCTATCTGGCGCCTGACCCGGATCGCGAGGGCGAGGCGATTGCTTATCATCTGGCGCTGCAACTAGGGACGACGGCCAAGGAGCGCAAGAAGATTCATCGCGTGACCTTCAACGAGATTACGAAAAAGGCTGTGCAGGAGGCTTTCAAGCACGCGCGGGATCTGGATCAGAACCTGGTGGATTCGCAACAGACGCGGCGCATCCTGGACCGTCTGGTGGGCTACCAGATTTCGCCGCTGCTGTGGGATAAAGTGCGGCGGGGCTTGTCTGCGGGACGCGTGCAAACAGTAGCCGTGCGGCTGATCGTGGAGCGGGAGCGGGAGATTGGCGCCTTCGGCCCGCTGGAGTACTGGACGCTGGACGCTGAGCTTCATCCGGAAAAGCAAGAAGAGACCAAACTCAAGGCGCGTTTCGTTGGCATCGACGGAGAGCCGGCGCGCGTTCCTAACGGTAAGGATAAGGATGGCAAAGAGCAGTTCATTGCCAGCGCGTTGCCGGATGAGAAGTCGATGAAGGCGGTGATAGCCGCGCTGGGAAAGGCGCAGTGGTCTCTGGTTTCAGTGCAGGCCACAGAGAAGCAGAGGCGGCCACCGGCTCCATTCATCACCAGCCAGTTGCAGCGGGACGCAGCAAGCAAGCTGGGCTTCAACGTGCGGCGGACGATGGGCGTGGCGCAGCGGCTCTATGAGGGCGTGGCAATTGGCGCCGAGGGCATGACCGGCCTGATTACCTATATGCGAACGGATTCTCCGCGCGTGGCTCCAGAGGCGATTGAAGGGGCGCGGGAGTGGATCGGCAAGCAGTTGGGGGCGCAGTATCTGCCTGAGACGCCGAATGTGTACAAGGGCAAAAAAGATGCGCAAGACGCGCACGAAGCGATTCGTCCCACCGATGCTTCGCGGACGCCGGAATCGATTGCGCGCTATCTGACAGAAGAACAGATGAAACTCTATCGGCTGATCTGGCAGCGGTTTGTGGCCTCGCAGATGACGCCGGCCGTCTTTGACGTGACCACGGCGAAGATTGCCGCCGTAAACGCGAAGACAGGCAAGACTTACGATTTTCGCCTGAGCGGCTCTGTGGTGCGCTTTGACGGATTCCTGAAGGTCTACGAGATTTTGCCGATAAGAAGGACGAGGAGGACGAAGCAGCCAACAAGTTGCCCAACCTGGACAACGTGAAGAAGTTGGAGCTGGATGAGTTGGAGCCAGAGCAGCACTTCACCTCGCCCCCTCCGCGCTATAACGAAGCTTCGCTGGTGAAGGAACTGGAGGAGCGGGGCATCGGGCGGCCTTCAACGTATGCATCGATCATCAACACCATTCAGGATCGCGAGTATGTGACCAAGATCAGCGGGCGGTTTTATCCCACCGAGATCGGGATGGTGGTCTGCGATCTGCTGGTGGAGAGTTTTCCGTACATCTTCGACGTAGCCTACACGGCCAAACTGGAAGAGGAACTGGACGAGATTGAAGAGGGCCATGAGAAGTGGACCGACCTGCTGAACGGCTTCTACGGCTACTTTGCGGACGAACTCAAGGATGCCGGCAAGAACATGCGCAACATCAAGCGCATGGAGAAGAAGACGGACGAAATGTGCGATCTGTGCGGGTCACCGCTGGTGCTGAAGTGGGGCAAGTTCGGCAGTTTCTTTGCTTGTTCGGCCTACAACAAGAAAGACAAGTCGAGCTGCACGTTTACCAAGGAAAACACTGCGGGCAAGCCGGACATGAACACGCCGGAAGCACAGGAGGCAGGCGAGCAGGAAGAGTACTGCGATAACTGCGGGCGGGTTATGGTGCTGCGGCGCGGGCCGTTTGGGATGTTTATGTCGTGCCCAGGGTTCAACGAGGATCCGCCCTGCAAGACCTTCCGCAAGCTGAGCTCGAAGCAGCAGCAAAAGGTGGCCGCGCCCAAGCCCACGGGCGAAGATTGCCCGCAGTGCGGCAAGCCGCTGGTGCTGCGCCAGGGAAGCTATGGGGAGTTTGTCTCCTGCTCCGGATATCCCAAGTGCAAATATGTGAAGCAAAACTTGATTGAAGGCTTGAAGTGCCCCAAGTGCGGTACAGGCGACATAGCCGAGCGCAAGGCGCGCAGGGGCAACATCTTCTGGGGCTGCACGAACTATCCGAAGTGCGACTTTACCTCGAATAACAAGCCGGTGGCGGAGAAGTGCCCAAAGTGCGGCAGTCCGTACCTGGTGGAGAAAACGCTGCGGTCGGGAATTTACATGGAATGCCCAAACAAGAAAAAATCGGCCGAGGAAGAGGTTGCGCCGAAGAAAAAAACTGCCAAGGGCGCTGGAAAGGGCGTTGCGCCAGCGGAGAGCGCCGTGGTTTGCAGCTACTCGAAGCGAATCGGCGACGCGCCGCCGTTACCGACAGCAGAGACGCATGGACCGGTGCCAGAGAAAGAATCCGCCGAGACGGAAGTAAAGGCTACAGCAAAACAAAGTGCAAAATAGGCGGCGAAAAAGGGCGGCAAGAAGAAGTTGCCGCGGGTGTTGAGAAGCGCCGGTTTGGCCGGGAAACGATCGCGGAGCAATCTCCGAATCCAGTAATATGAATCTGTGGAGAAATCATTGATGGAACGAATGCTTGCAACGCCGGCAGATGCCGAAATTATTCTCAGGCTGTATGAATTGCGTACCGAGGTGGAGATGCGCAAGGCGCGCGCCTGGATGACGGGCGAGTTCTGGCCGGCGACCGCGGAGGAGTTTTTTACCGTGGCGGAGAAACCCGGCGACCCGCACAACGCATGGCTGCGGCAGGTGCTCACCTATTGGGAGATGGCCGCGGCGCTGGTGCTGCACGGAGCGGTTTCAGCGGAGCTGTTTGTGGATTGCAACGCCGAAGGGTTTTTCCTACTGGCCAAGTTTGCGCCCATCCTGGACGGCATCCGGGAGAAGAACCCGGGGTTCCTGATGAAGACGGCCGAGCTGGTGAACCGTTTTTCCGCGGCAGCGCAAAAGTACGAGGCAGTACTCAAGAACGTGGAAGCCCGGCGCAAGAGCCTGTCGGCCCAGCAGGAGGCGCACGGCCGGTACTCTTATCCTCCCAAGCCTTGAACAGGACTCGACCTGACGGCGAATCTCTGCTAATGTCATATCGGCCCTCTCATCGGAGTCGCTTTTGGCCGAGAGAGAGACCTGACGGAATTATCGGAAGAACTTATGGCACGAGCTATCTGGAATGGCAAGGTAATTGCCGAAAGCGAGAAGACACAAACGGTGGAGGGGAATGTCTACTTCCCCGAATCCAGCCTGAAACGCGAGTATTTTCGCCCCAGCACGACCACCTCACTGGACCCAGTGAAGGGGCAGGCGCGCTACATGACGCTGCTGATCGACGGGGAGGATAACCCGGACGCTGCCTGGTACTATCCCGACCCCAAACCAGCGGCGCGCAAGCTCAAAGGATATGTGGCCTTTTGGCGGGGCGTGGAAGTGATGGAACCGTAGCCAGCCTCCTCAGCAGCCCTGCAAGCAGCTTTTGCGCGCGGGACTTTGCGAGAGGCGTATGATACATTTGCCCCATGAGATTGAAGGGTTTAGCGATATTTGCGGTGATGCTGGCCCTCACGCAGGCGCCCGCGGCAGATGCTGTTCAGGCAGTCGGCCAGGGTGGCGTGAATCGGCAAACACCGCCCCTTTCGGCGCCTTCTACCCAAGCTCCGCAAGAGACAGCCAGCCCAGCACCAAAAACTGAAGGCGAAGGCGGCATTCAGGATATCCGGCCGCCGCA
This sequence comes from uncultured Acidobacteriaceae bacterium, assembly GCA_963840985.1. Lineage (GTDB taxonomy): Bacteria > Acidobacteriota > Terriglobia > Terriglobales > Acidobacteriaceae > Telmatobacter. The sequence continues at coordinate 21,524 of CAWJDN010000255.1, read as the reverse complement.
CATCAGCGTTGCCAACCCAACTCCCGCGCCGCCGGCCTGGGACCGGCACGCGCAAATCACATGGGTAGCTAATCTGGTGCTGGTTATTCTGGGATACGCCGGCATTATGATAGCCCTCTCTCTGCTGAGAAAGATTAACCGCCAAATGGGATACGCGGAAACCGCTGCCGAGGCCGCCGCCGCCAGCTCTCATGTCGCACTCATGACAGCTCAGGCTATCCTCAATGCGGAGAGATCCTGGATCCTGATTTCCGTCGAGCCGTCCCCGAGCGCTGAGAACAGCTTTACCATCACGGCCACGAACCGGGGCCGTACTCCGGCCAAAATCCTGGAGACCGCAGAACAGACCAGGCTTGCCATCGACGAAATGCACCTTCCCGGCGTCCCCGAGTATCCGGATGAGAAACAGGGCGCACCCTATACTCCCGTCATTCTGCTTCCGGGGGAATCCACGGCAATCAAGCCTTTCTGCCGCGATGATGCGCGAGGTCTTTGCGACTCGGAGGAAAGATACAGGCGGATTGAAACCTGGGAAGAAAAGATATTTCTCTACGGAAAGGTAATCTATAAGGATTTGACGGCGCCCGCCGACAGCGAAGGCCATGAAACGAACTGGTGCTGCTGGTATATCCATGGACGGCAGAACAGTGGGCTGGTCATAGCCGGGCCGCAAGAATACAACACGCATACCTAGCAAGAAAGAGCTTTGTGTAAGACTGGATCATCATGTCAGAATGATGGAAAAGCCGCTGGAGAGCAGAGGACTGTTCTTTGTTTATTGAGAAAGCGCTTGGTTAACCATCAACGCTGCGATCAACCATTCGCTACGTCGCGTATATCCTGATCGAAGACGATGTCGGGCTCGGCAAGCCTGATCAAGCGATGTAAATAAGCCCTGGAGATGCACAGTTTTCGGGCGGCCAGCGTCTTATTTCCATTATTTTCTCGCACGGCGGCTACGGCTAGCTTGACCTTATAGTCGCGAAGCTGGCGTTCAAAGGAGCCGGCGGGGTGGTAATCGCCGATATCGACTACGTCGTCGATGTCGCCTTCGCCGAGGTCAACATCGGTCTCCTCGATGACGTGCAGATTTAAATCTTCGGCGCGAACAGCTTTTCCTGGAGCGAGGATGATGGCCCTCTGCATCACGTTTTCAAGCTCGCGCACATTGCCGGGCCAGGGGTAACTCTGGAGCAGGGCCATCGCATCGCGCTCAATATCCTCCATCGGTTTCTGGAAGACTTGCGAATACTGACGCAGGAAATGCCGGGCAATCCGGGGGATGTCTTCAGGATGGTCCTGTAGCGGCGGAGATTCTATCCGCATGACGTTAATGCGGTAGAAAAGGTCCTGGCGGAATTTACCTTCGGCCACCAATTTGTCCAGATCCTGGTGAGTGGCAAAGATCAGCCGCGCCTTCAAGGGGACGAGCTTGTTGCTGCCCAGGCGGCTGAATTCCATTTGCTGCAGTACGCGCAACAGCTTGACTTGGGTAAACAGGCTTAGGTCGCCGATTTCATCCAGGAACAGAGTGCCGTCGGCAGCCTGCTCAAAGTAGCCTTCGCGCGCCCCAACCGTGCCGGTAAAGGCGCCTTTTTCATGGCCGAACAACTCGGCCTCAATCAGGGTTTCCGGGATGGCGCCGCAGGAAACAGCGACAAACGGCCTACTGGCGCGGGAGCCCAGATTGTGGATGGCGCGGGCGATCAACTCTTTGCCGGTTCCGCTTTCGCCGGTTACCAGCACGGCGGCATTGAGGTCGGTAACGCGACGCACGAGTTGATAAACCCGCTGCATCTGCGGACTCGATCCAATCAACCTATCGCAACTGCCGGGCACTTCAAGTTGCTGCTGAACTGTCTGTAGTTGCTGCCTGAGCGTGGAGTGCTCATACGCCCGGCTGAGCATGGTCTTGAGGTCCCTGATGGAGGGTGGTCTGCGGCAGTAGCTAAAGGCGCCTGACCGAACCAGTTCAAAGGCGGTGGACCGAAGTGCATCATCGGCCATGATCACCGCTGGAACCTGAGTTGCAATCAGTCGTTGAGTACAGCCAATTCTTTCCTGTAACGAATTATGATGCGAAGTCAGATCCAGAATCATGACATCGCAATCTCCCGCAGCCCGGATAAGATTCATGCTATCTTCATCCGGCTCCAGAAGGATCTCGAAGTCCTTTCCCAGGGCTGAGGAAAGCAGCGTATGTAGCGTACGGTCTTCCGAATATAGTCCGATTTTAATCATCGCCTTGCCTGTCCCTAGCCAAAACACCTCAAGCCGCTTCCGAGGAGCGAAGCGGTAAAAGCTATCATTGCCCTACCTCAGCGGCTGTGATGCCAATGGCAACTTGCGCCAGTCCTCTGGCGTCACATAAACCATAATACCCCTTGTCAACAACCACAAGCACTCATTTGGCAAAGATGAACTCTAACAAGTGATGGTAGCGATAGGTGATGGTGGTGTCGAGATTACATAAGTACTTTTTCCCCAACGGCAAATATTTTAAGGATTTCGGTCTGAAACAGGAGTGATGAAAGGGTTTTTACGGCTGTGAATCAACCGATCTTAATCATCCATATCTATATGTAAATAAGCACTTTATGTTCAATTTGATCACACTGAAAACGGTGAATACCGGGGGATGAGCGCTCCAGGATTGCAAGCACGCTGAAATCCAGGCCATCCCGCTTAGTGCACTCGCATGGTTACATTAGTAAGGGGCATTCAGGGTACTAATCATATGGAGACCCCCCACTAAAGAGTTTTTATGTTCTCCTGGCTACTTCTCATTTGACCTGTTTGCCCGTAAACTGCTCTAGCAGACCCGGATGCGGACGTGAAGTGTGTATACGTCTCGCTTCACTCAGGAGCGCTTTCCCGTAAACATCCGTGTACACCACGTGGAGCAGCGAGTCTCCAAGTATTTGATTTTGGGTAGGTTCAGACATTTAGAGTTTGGTCAGTTAATTGCAATAATAGTAGGTCTGTTGCTGTAATGATGTTTTCCCGGAGTATGGGGGGAAGGAATACAGGGTATGCACTCGCTAGCTTGGTGGCCAATGTTACTAGTGCTCGCCGTGGCGACGTTCACGGATCTGCGTAGTCGCCGCGTCCCCAACTGGCTGGTGCTTCCTTTCCTTTTGGCCGGAATCGTTATTTCGCCGTGGCGTCATGATTGGGACGGGAATAGCCACAGTTTTGGCTGGCATGGCCTCGGTCCAATCGGCTGGCATGGAGTTGGTCAATGTTTTGCCGGTATGGGGCTTGGCCTGCTGCTTTACGGCGTTCCATTCTTTATGGGGTGGACAGGCGGAGGGGACGTAAAGCTATGCACCGCGATCGGGGCGTGGATTGGCCCGGTGCAAATGATCTGGTCAGTGTTTTTTACCAGCCTGGCTGGGGGACTCATGATTTTGTGCTGGATCACCTATCACAAGGTTTTCAGGAATCTGTTGCTGAAGGCGGGCGGTTTGGTTTTTGCTGAAAAGCAGAATGGAATGAGTGGCCAGCCGGAGGCGGCAATCAATGATTTACTGAAGCGCCACATGCCGTATGTTCCAGCAATCGCCGTGGGAACGATGTTGTCCTTCTTCGCTCGATGAGATTTTGGAGCTAGGTACCATGTCTAACTGGCAGTCGTCATATGAATTTTCAGCTAACTCGCAAGGCAGTTCGCAGGAGTCAGGGGGAAGCAATTCCGTGAATTCAGAGTCTTCTTCGTATCTTGATGATCAGTATCCGGATTCGCTCGGCGGCAGCATGCTGTCGATTGCGCTAATCGGCCCGGATGAGGAGCGCCGCAAGGTGGCGTCTACCGCACTGGCTGGTTGCCATGGGGGCGATATCCGCGAGTTTTCCACTTATCCCCCGAGCCTGGACGATGTGCCCCGGCTGCTGGAACAGAATTACGACGTCATCATCATCGACCTGGACAGCCACCCGGAATACGCTCTGGAACTTGTGGAGAGCATTTGCGCCAACGGCTCGGCGACGGTGATGGTGTACTCGGTGAAAGCGGATTCGGAACTGCTGGTCCGTTGCATGCGCGCGGGAGCTCGCGAGTTTCTCACCCTGCCATTTGCGCAAAGCACCATGGCTGAGGCTCTGGTCAGGGCTTCGGCGCGGCGTCCGGCAGCGCGCCTTCCCAAGAAGACGGGCGGCAGGCTTCAAGTGTTTCTCGGCGCTGGTGGCGGCCAAGGCGTCACCATGCTGGCCTGCAATTTTGCGGTATCTCTGGCCAAGGAGACAGGCCAAAGCACCCTGCTGATCGATCTTGACCTCCCGTTGGGTGTCGCGGCGCTGAATCTCGGCGTGGTCGCCGAATACTCGACCATCAACGCACTTCAAAATTTCAGCCGGCTGGATTCGAGTTTTCTGTCCAGACTTCTGGTCAAGCACAATTCTGGAGTCTCCGTGCTGGCGGCTCCCGGCAAGTTTCCCCAGTACGAGGCGTCCAAAGATGCTGTTGACAGGCTGATCACAGTAGCGCGTCAGGACTTCGACAATGTGGTCGTCGATATGGGGTCCAGACTCGATTTGATGGGGACGAACCTCTTTAAGGACGGCTCCACGGTCTACCTGGTACTCGAAGCCGACATCGCAGGATTGCGCAACTCAAATCGTCTGATCTCACAGTATTTCTCGACCCCGGTTCCCAAGCTGGAGATCGTGCTCAATCGATTTGAGCCTCGCTCCTCGGATGTTTCCGAAGATCAAATTACGAAGGCTCTCACCCGGCCCGCGCAATGGAAGATTCCCAACGATTACAACGCTGTGAAACGCATGCAGGCCACGGCGATTCCTCTGGCACTTGAAGATTCGCCGATTTCCCGGCTCATCCATCAGATGGCCCGGACCGCATGTGGCCTGCCCGCAATCCCGGAGAAGAAGGGCGGCTTCAGCCTGAAGAGTTTCAGCAGGGGCTTTTCTTCCAAGGCTCCTTCGAGCGGGAATGAGCGGACACTGACGCAGCTAGGTTTGGGGTCCATCCCCGATAAACCGATTGTTAAGCCAGAGGCACCGGCAAAGGCTGCCAGCAAGCCCGCCCAATATCCTCCTCCGCCTCCGCCTGTGAGCGCCGCGCCGGCAGCATCACCGCATAAGCCGGTTACGCCAGCCAGAGCGGGTCACGCGGATGTGGCGAGCGCGAAACAGGAGACTCAACATAGCGCCACTCCTCCCAGCAAACCGGTTATTCCTCCCAGCAAACCGGCTGAACCAGAAACGCGTTCTTACAAGGGCGCTATCTATGTAAAGGGCGAAGATGGCGAATGGCACCTAAGTAAAGCTCCGGTCGCCAGCGTGCCCGTTCAGCAGAGCGGACCAGAAACACGCAGCTACAAGGGCGCCACCTATGTGAAGGGCGCTGATGGCGAATGGCATTTGCAGAAGACGCCGGCCGGAAAAACCAGTACGGCAGGAAAAGCGGCCCAGGAGCCGGCAGGAAAATCGGTTCAGGAGAAGCCGATCATCACATGGCCGATGCCCGCTCCAATTGTCTATGGCACCGTTCTCGGTTCCGCGGAACTCAATGCCAAGGCATCGGTTCCGGGAAGATTCACCTATGCGCCTCCCGCAGGCGAGATGCTGACGGCGGGAACGCATACGCTTTCGGCCACCTTCACCCCAGCGGATGCCACTAGCTACACGATTGCCCAGACCGCCGTGACGCTCACCGTCAACAAGGCGACTCCAGCCATCGCATGGCCAACACCGGCGCCGATTGAATATGGCGTTCCGCTCAGTACTGCTCAGCTGAATGCCACGGCATCAGTTCCGGGAAGATTCGCTTACACTCCGGCCGAGGGCGCCGTGCTCCCAACGGGAGCACAGACACTTACGGCAATCTTCACTCCGACTAACGCCGAGGACTACACCACGGCTAAGGCCGCTGTGACGTTCACAGTCGTCAAGTCCAAGCCCATCATTACCTGGCCTAAGCCGGCTTCGATTACCTTTGGCACTTCGCTGGGCGGCGCTCAGCTGAATGCCACGGCATCAGTTCCCGGAACTTTTGTCTACACTCCTGACGCAGGCACAGTGTTGTCAGTAGGGATGCATGCGTTATCGGCGACCTTCACGCCGGCGGATGCCGAGAAATACACCACAACCGAGGGCGAAGTATCACTGGTTGTCACTAAAGTGACGCCAGTCATCACGTGGCCGACTCCGGAACCGATTGTTTATGGCACCGCTCTGGGCAGCGCACAACTCAATGCCACGGCGCCGGTACCGGGAAAGTTCGTCTACATTCCCGCCGCGGGCGCGGTGCTTACGGCGGGGACGCATACTCCCTCGGTAACCTTTATCCCGTCAGACACCGTGAACTACAGCGGGTCGCAGGCCGCCGTTTCGCTTACTGTTACCAAGGCAACACCTTCCGTGACATGGCCGGCGCCAGCTTCGGTTGCTTACGGAACTGCGTTAAGCGCCACACAGCTGAATGCCACAGCATCGATTCCGGGAAAATTTGTTTACAATCCTGGCATTGGCGAGATACTGCCATCGGGAACGCATACGCTTTCGGCTGTCTTTACTCCGGCCGATACAACGGACTATGCCGCGGTGCAGGCCACTGTGCCGCTCACTGTCGCCAAGGCAAAGCCAACCACGATCACGTGGCCATCGCCAGCCCCCATTTCGCACGGCACACCGCTCAGCGCCACTCAGCTCAATGCCACGGCATCGGTCCCAGGCACCTTCGTCTACAATCCTGGCGCGGGCGAGATGCTCCCCAAGGGAACACATACGCTCACGGTGACCTTTACACCGGCAGACTCCAACTTTCCCGAGGTGCAGGCCACTACACAACTCACAGTCACCAGGGCAATGCCCGTCATTACCTGGCCGACACCCGCACCCATCTCCTACGGCACCGTGCTCAGTCCCACTCAGCTGAATGCCACGGCATCGGTCGCGGGCACCTTCGTTTACACTCCAGCGGCAGGGGAAATGCTGGCGGCGGGTACGAATACGCTCTCGGTAACTTTTACTCCGAAGGACAGCACGGATGATGCATCGGCGCAGGCCACGGTTCAGCTCACTGTCACCAAGGCAACGCCCATCATTACATGGCCGACACCCGCACCCATTTCCTACGGCACCGCGCTCAGCGCCACTGAGCTGAATGCCACGGCATTGATACCGGGCAGCTTTGTCTATACTCCCTCCGCGGGCAATGTGATCGCGGTGGGGACGCAAACACTTTCTGCAACTTTCACCCCAACGGACACCGCGAACTACACAACAGCGCAAGCCACGGTGTCGCTGGTGGTGGAAGGGTTGCAAAACATCTCTATGCTTATGCCAACCATGAACGATGCGGATTTCGTCCGCGGAGATCAAGGCGGCGCAAAGCAGAAGACGCAAGACAACGAAACAGCCTTCAACCAGCAAGGCGAACTTGAAACGCGCAATTACAAAGGCGCGACTTATGTGAAGGGAGCCAATGGTCAATGGTACCTCCAGAAGAAATAGAAGTGAATGCACCCACAACGCTTCCCGCTGATTTCGGTGAATGGGATAGCGGAGATTCTCCAGCGGCACAGCCTGTCATCCCCGCACCCGTGCGAGTTGCCACGCCGCCCGTAATGGAGCGGATACCGAGCCACATTCCGCGCGCATCGACCGCGTCCTATGTGGAAACTGAGCAGATGTTTCATCCTCCTCAGCCCAAAAGCGAGAAGTACGAGAAGTACCAGGATGAGAGCCAAAGCAAGAAGAAGGGGCTAATGCCGCTTATCGGCGTCGGTTCACTTGCGCTTGCGCTTATCCTCGGCTTTGTCGGCTATTCCAAGGTGCGGACTGGTTCGACAGCGCCGAAGCCAACGACAGCTCCACAGCAGACGACGAACACGCCACAGCAGGCGGTGTCGAACGCGGCGGTGCCCACACAGACGAAGACGACGACAACGACGCCGACCAATACGGCGAGTACAGAGCCAGATTACCAGCGCACTCAGTCGGATGTAATGATGAGCCATCAGCTGAGCACGCCATCCCGGATACCAAATGACCTTAGGATGCTCGCCGGAAAGGAACCACCGCCCTCTGCAGGCTTTGTTCCGACCGGCGCAGAAGGCCTGGGTGGCAACGTCTTTAGCGGATCGAGCGGGCCCAAGGTGAAGATCGCGTCACCCTCAAGACTGACCATCTCGGCAGGCGTCGCAGGTGGTTTGCTGATTCAGAAAACCGCGCCGGTTTATCCGCAGATAGCCAGGGAAGCTCGCGTCTCAGGCACGGTCGTGATTCAAGCCACTATTTCCAAGACGGGAATGATCCAAAATCTCCATGTTGTTAGTGGACCGACCATGTTGCGGCAGCCCGCGTTGGATGCCGTGCAAAACTGGCGCTACAAGCCCTATCTGCTCGATGGCGAGCCGGTGGATGTAGAGACCACGGTGAGCGTGAACTTCTCTTTGGGCGGGTGACGAGTCCTCGGCTTATTGCCGCCTTTATTTGGCAAGAGCTCCACTTTGGAATAGTGGAGCGGTGGACGAATATCCTGTTCTGATGGAAGGTAGAACGTGGAACTGCTGAATCTGGAGAAGTACAAAGCGGAGATACACCGGACCCTGATCTCCAAGCTGGATCTGGAGAAACTGTCGCGCGTCAATTCCAGTCAGGCGCGCCAGGCGGTGGCCGGCATCGTCAAGGAGATCATCTCCGACCAGCGTGTGCCCCTGAACTACGACGAGCAGGAAAGGATACAGGCTGACCTGCTTGACGAGGTTTTTGGTCTTGGTCCGCTTGAACCCCTGCTGCGAGATGCAAAGATATCAGACATCCTGGTCAACGACAAGGATCATGTTTTCATTGAGAAAAACGGGCTTCTGCAGAGAGTAGATACGACGTTTCGCGACGATAAACATCTGCTGCAGATCATTGATCGCATCGTGTCGCGCGTGGGGCGCAGGGTGGATGAGTCCTCCCCAATGGTCGATGCCCGATTGCCCGACGGCTCTCGCGTGAATGCCATTATCCCACCACTGGCGCTGGACGGACCCTCCTTATCCATCCGCCGCTTCGGAACAGGCCCCTTGGCAGCCAATCAGCTGGTTCAGTTGAAGAGCGTCTCTCCGGAAATGATGGAGGTGCTTTCCTCCGCGGTAAAAGCCAGAATCAGCATCCTCATTTCAGGCGGCACCGGCACCGGCAAGACCACCTTTCTGAATATTCTGTCGCAGTATATTCCGCGCACTGAACGCGTGGTCACCATCGAAGACGCGGCCGAACTCCGCCTGGCGCAGGAAAACATCGTGCGCCTCGAAACCCGTCCGCCCAACATTGAAGGGCAGGGAGCGATCAAACAGCGTCAACTGCTGATTAACTGCCTGCGTATGCGCCCCGACCGCATCATCATGGGCGAGATCCGCGGAGAGGAAGCCTTCGACATGCTCCAGGCTATGAACACCGGGCACGAAGGCTCAATGACCACGATTCACTCCAACACGCCCCGCGATGCCATCTCCAGGCTCGAATCGATGGTGGCGATGGGCATGAATATTCCTGAAAAATCCGTTCGCCAGCAGATAGCGGCGGCCATCACTATCGTCGTTCAGGCCACGCGCTTGAGCGATGGCTCGCGCAAAGTTACCAGCGTCTCAGAGATCACCGGCATGGAAGAAAACGTCATCAGCATGCAAGAGATTTTTACTTTCAACAAGAAAGGGATCGGGCCCGACGGCAAGGTTATCGGCGTATTTCAGCCAACCCATATTCGTCCCCGATTCCTCGAACGGCTTCGCCTCTCCGGTATCGTACTGCCGCCGGCCATATTCGAGCGCGAAACGCAGGTCAATTGATCGGAAGGGAGGGCAACAGATATGGGATTCGTTGTTGTTGTAATCTTCTTAAGCGTATTCGCGGTTGTTGCCCTGTTGCTGTACGCCTTCAGCAGCAACGCCTCTGAACAAACCAAAAAGGTTTATGCCGCTCTCGACTCGGCTCTGGCCACTGACGCGGCAGAAGTGCGTAACAAGGACGTCAATTTTCTCAAGAGCGACATGATCAGCGGCATTCCCTGGCTCAATCGCAAGCTGCATGAGTACGATTTGGCGCCTATCCTCCATACCCTGCTCTATCAGGCCGATCTTAAGTGGAATGCCGGAACCCTGGTTGCCGCTTGTGGACTGTGTTTTACGCTCCCGGCTTATTTGACCTACTTGCGTTTTGATTCCATCCTCATCGCATTGCCGGTCGGATTGCTGATGGGCTCCGCGCCTTTTGCCTATGTTCTTCATAAACGCAGCAAGCGCCTTGACAAATTTCAGCAGGGGTTGCCAGAAGCGCTGGATTTGATGGTGAGTGCTTTGCGCGCAGGGCATAGTCTTATAGCCGCACTCGGCTCGGTAGCTCGTGAATGCGCCGATCCGGTGGGCTGCGAATTTAAAACTTGTTTCGAGGAGCAGAATTACGGCTTGGAGCTGAAGAGTGCGCTGGACAACCTGATTAAACGCGTTCCCCTTCAGGATCTTCGCATTTTCTCAACAGCAATCATGATTCAGAAGGAGAGCGGGGGTAATCTTGCCGAGGTTCTCGACAAGACCGGGCACGTCATCCGGGAGCGGTTCCGCCTCAAGCGGCAGGTCTCTGTGCATACGGCTCAAGGACGCATGACAGGGTGGGTACTCACTCTCCTTCCAGTGGTGCTTGGAGTCCTTTTATATTTCGTCGACCCTGAGATAATGCGCGTCTTGTGGACAGATCCAATGGGTATCAAGATGCTTTGGACGGCTGGTGTGATGATCGTGATTGGCGGTGTTGTCATTAACAAAATTGTCAGCATGGATGTTTGAAGGAAGTTATGGGATTTGCGATTTTCACGTTTTTTGTCGTATTTCTGCTGCTTATGAGCGGAGGACTTCTTCTGTTCTATCGCGAAGAAATGCTTAAGCGGATTGCAGATGCGATCAATCCTCGCCCCAAACCGAAATCCCTTTTGAGCACCATTCAGCAAACAGGCACGTCGATAGGCGACGTGATCGGGCACTTCCAAAACATTCTGCCCAGAAGCCAGGCCGAGGTTTCCGTAGTCCGGCAGCGGCTACAGCGCGCCGGATTCCGCGACGAGTCAGCGGACAAAATCTTCTATGGCACAAAAGTACTGGCTCCTATCCTGATTTGTGTCATTGTTTGGACCTCTGGACTTGGGGCATATGGCGGCATTTTTATGTACGTCATAGCTCTTGGTATAGGTTTTTTGGCCCCGGACTTCTGGTTGGGAAGACAGATTTCCAACCGCCAAAGCAAAATTCGGCGCGGCCTTCCTGACGTACTTGACCTTTTGGTAATTTGCATCGAGGCGGGACTGAGCCTGGACCAGGGGACGTCGCGCACCGCAGTGGAATTGAGAGCAGCACAGCCGGAATTGTGTGATGAACTAAGCATTGTCGTGCTGGAGCAACGAGCTGGACGCCCTCGCGGCGACGCGTGGAAACATATGTCGGAACGCACCGAAGTCGACTCTGTACGCAATCTTGTATCTATGCTGATTCAGGCGGATCAGTTTGGAACCAGTATCGCCAAAACATTGCGCGTACACAGCGATACACTCAGAACCCAGCGTGTGCAGGCAGTGGAGGAGGCGGCGGCAAAGACTACCATCAAGCTGATCTTTCCGCTTGTGCTGTTTATTTTCCCTTCACTTTTTGTGGTTACAATGGGTCCGGCATTTATCTCTATCATGGCGTCATTTGCAGGCTTGAATCATTGAGGGAAGGAGGAATCAAAATGGACTTGAACAGCGAACAAATTCTTCAGATTTCTGCCGCTGTATTGGCAATAGTCGTGTTGTTTGTGTTGATCCAGCGTCGTCGTACGCGGGTCAAGTAGCGCAGAGAGTTTTGGTTACGGCGGCAGCGTGAAAATGTGTGCTTAGCTGGCCAGCCCGCGGTTTTACGAACAGGATATTTCGCCATTATGGCGCCCGGTGTCGCTCGTATTTGCTCAAACCGGGGAGCGCAACCAGCGTTTTGCTGAAAGAAAGAGGAGTTGCCATGACCACTGCCACAATTATTCAGATTGCTTGCGCTGTGCTCGCTGTTGCTTTGATTCTCGTTTTGGTTGTGCACCACCGGGGAAAGAAAAAGTAGTACGGGTTTTATTGGTAGGCCGGTGCGCGGTAAGGCCACGCGGAATAAGCCGGCCAACATGATCATCCCGCTGAGGGGGCATTGCCATTTAGGTAATGGTTGTCTCCGTTCTTCACCCCGTCAGCGGGTGCGAGTAGGTGCGCCTCTGCGCAAATGTCGGTGATGCGAATGTATCTGTATCCTCGGCGCTGGCGCAAGAGGCTCGCAACTGGTTAAGCGATAGATAAGAAAGGACTTGCACGAATAGTTCTGAGGCGTGAGGTTGAGTAGCTGAGTCAATGACAGGAACTGTAAGATAGCACGCGGTTTCCGGGTTCTCGTTGAGGACCGGAGGTTCGATGGAATTACGCAAGCTTTGCGCATACAACCAGACTCGTGAATGCTTTCTCGGCCTTGAGGTTACAACCGCCGATCTGGCGAGCGCGGAGCTCAAGAGTCTGTTTAGAAAGCTTGCGCTAAAGTCCGGTGAAGGCCTTTGGATGGCTCCGTTCCGGGGAGTACCGGAGACGGATATGCGCGCCCCCCTCGATTTGATTTATTTAAATGATGATTGCCAGGTCATTGATGTAGTCGAGTCATACCCTACATTTCGCGTCTCTCCTTCGAGTCCACGGGCGGCAACTGTTCTGGCGTTACCAATCCACTCTATCTATTCGTCGCAGACACAATCGGGCGATCAGCTGGTACTTTGCGTGGCGGAGGAGATGGAGGACCGCCTGGAACGGATTACCAGTGCGAGTAGCGTTGCCAGCGCAGTGCAGAGCGCCGTGCTAGTGCGGGGGAAGCCGCTTTGGAGCGGCGGCCCGGGCGTGGCGGAGTTGGTTGAAGATCGCTCCGTGCAAGTTAGCCCCGGGAATGAGCACTCCAAAATCGAGCAGCCGTATGAAATGGAACTAGTCGAGCCGGGGATGAAGTACGTCAAGCAGCCGAAGAGCTGGTTGAAGCGCTGGTGGTCTCCAGATCCAAGATCAGCTCCGGATCAGAGAGATGCCCCACGGGAGTCACTTCCTGGTCTGGCTGCCTATTACTGGACCGGCGCCGCGCCCAAAGCACACATTATTAAGGACATCAGCAAGTCAGGATTGTACGTGGTAACAGAGGAACGTTGGTACCCTGGTACCTTGATTCTTATGACGCTGCAAACGGATGTGGACGGGCTAGAAAACCCAGAGCATTCCATCTCCGTGCATTCCAGGGCCGTCCGCTGGGGCAACGATGGAGTCGGCCTCCAATTCATCCCCCAGGATGCTCCGGCGGCGCACAGTGGGCTGAACCCGCTGCAGAACGGCGCGAGCGGAAGGGAACTCGAGCAATTTTTAGAGCGGCTCCGAAGGGGGAGTGGATAGGCGCAGATGGGGCATAACCTGCGAGTAACCTCAGTAACCTAAGTAACCCAAGTAATCAGGTACTTTAAATATGTTGTTAGATTTGGGTGAATATGTACGACAATGAAAGGAGGAATTCAATGAATAGGCTGTGCAATCTGTGCGGGCATGTTATGGCGATCCGGCACGGTTTTTGCCGTCCCGTGGCGCCAGGTAAAGCATGCGCTCAATTCCGGTCTGGCGGCTGGCTTCGCGCACATCTGCGTTCCAGTTGCGAGGGGCAATCCTTAGTCGAGTTCGCTTTTGTTGTGCCGATCTTAATGGCTCTCATGATGGGTATCTTTGCGGTCGGAATTATCACCTTCAACGATGTGGCGCTGAATAACGCAGTGGAACTAGGATCATCGGCTCTGATGAGAGAAGGTAACGCGCCCAACACGAACATGACCAATTATTTGGCGGATCCCTGTCAATACGCTTTCGCGCAAATGACAAGCGCGACGTCGAATCTCCTTCCGCAGAATCTCACCGTCAAATATACGTTGGTATCCATAACGAATGGCGTCACAACTACCACTCAAATCGGCCCGTTTACCGGCGCGACCGCGAACACTTGCAGCGGCAATTCAGCGGACTTCGCATCGGGAGGCAATTTTACATTAGTTGCCACCTATCCCTGCACCCTCGGACTCTATGGATTCAATGTCCCAGGATGTACGCTTTCGGCGACGGCAAGTCAGTTCATTTATACCAACTGAGTTTAAGCATGAACGTTAACCACAGAACCGTTTTTGGGATGGGCAATATATAAGGAGGTAAGCGATGAAACGACTGAGCAAATTGCACGGTCGTGCTTTGAAATTAGCGAGCGGTTTTTGCCGCGCCACGGAGCCAGGGAGAGCGGGCGCGAGAGTACTGTATACCGGAAGCCGGTTGTGTGCCAGCTTACGCTCCGACGGCGAGGGGCAATCCCTGGTTGAGTTCGCCTTGATAGTACCTGTGCTGGCGTTGATCCTGACAGGCATCTTTTGGATGGGGATTAACATGAGCAACTATATGGCGCTGAGTGACGCCGTGGAAGTTGGAGCGCGGTATCTGAAGATTGAAGGTAACACGTCCGGCAATAGCCCGAACAATATACCGGATCCCTGTCAAGCCGTTTTTACGCAAATGATGGGTTCGGCGTCGACTCTCAATCCGGCAAAGATCACCGTCACATACACGTTGAATGGCAGTACAATCGGCCCGTTTACTGGTACGGCCGCGAACACATGCGCCAGCGATTCAGATTCCTTTGGAAGTGGAGGCACTTTTACGGTAGTTGCCACTTATCCCTGCTCCGCCGGAATCTACAAAGCCAATCTCTCGGGATGTCAGCTTTCCGTGTCGTCTCCTCCTCAGACGATTTCCATCAACTGAACTTAAGCATGAACGTTAACCACAGATTTTTCGAGGTGAATTACATGAAAACGAACTGTTTTTCCTTTGTCCGCAGGTTACTATCCGATGAGCGTGGGCAGTCCATGGTGTGGGTTGGTGTCTCATTGACAGCCATGCTGGGGCTATCCGGCCTGACGCTCGATGTTGGCCACGCATACGTTGTGCGCAGTCAGCTCCAAAGCGTTGTCAATGCGGCCTCTCTGGCAGGTGTGAGTGGGCTATCCAGCGGCACCGCACCGTCCGTCGTCTCCGCTTTCGAGGCGACTGCCAACAACCCGAATTGGGGGACTGTGACTTCTCCTCCTGCGAAGGTGTACTGCGTGACCGCCGTGATGCCCGTGGGACAGTCATGCACAGGCAGCGGCGTCCTCAATGCCGTCCAGGTTACTGAGTCAGTCAGCGTGCCGACGTATTTCATGAGAATCTTCGGCTACAAAACGCTGCCGGTGGGTGCAACCGCGACCGCGACCCCAGCGGAAGCAAGGCCGTGGATTGTGGAGTTTGTTTTGGACACTACGCCGTCGATGAGCGATTCAGACAGTAACTGCACCGGCGCATCTACGGCGGAGGATTGCGCATTGCAAGGCATTCAGGGTATGCTGGCCAAATTAAATCCCTGTCCTCCGGGCTCAAAGAGCTGTGACGCCACAAACGCGAATATCCGCTTCGGCCTGATGTCGTTTCCGAACATTTCAACATCGGACGCCGCGGATAACTACAATTGCAGCGGCACGGTTAACTTCCAGCTGTATAGCACCCCCAATATCCCCGCATCTGGATCAACCGCTTCCTACACGCCAATCACGTATGGTACTGGCGGTTCTGCGGTAACTTTAACCTACCAGTCCACATACGGCGCCACTGATATGGATGCCAATGGTTTCTATACCAACTGGTACTCGGCCACCGATGCGAGTGGATTAAACCCCTCGTCCACTCTTGTAAAGGCGATCGGGCGTCAAGCCGATAATGTCTCGCCTTGCTTGCAAGAACCGAACACGAGTAATTCTCACTGGAATTCCTTAAACATTTCGACCAGCGGAGTTACCTCCTTTGCTCAAGCAATCTATGCTGCGCAGACGGCGCTCCAGGCCGAGCAGGCAACGTATCCGAAAGTGAATAACCTGCCCACGCAGACCATGATCGTCTTCCTCAGCGACGGTCAGGCGAATACTCTTGCGGACGTTTTTCCTGCGGCGGGCACGACGGTTACGTCAAATGGCGTGAACTCGGGCGGGAAGAGCGTTATGAATACGAATGGGACATATCCATCCGTCATTGACGCTTGCCAGCAGGCAATTACGGCAGCCCAGTATGCCTCTACGTGGGGAACCACGGTGGTCACGGTTGCCTACGGCGCGGAGAATGGAGGATGCCTCTATTACTCGGGTGGTACTGGTTCGACCAATTCCACGGTTCTAAACGGCATAACAAATGGCAGTGGCTCGGGATCGGATGTCACTCCGCTCGTTCTTACTGGAACCCTTAACGTCCCCATCACATCGATTACCGATGTCGTACCATGTGCGACGATGGAGAATATGGCTTCTAGTTTGTGGGATTTCTACTCCGACGCCAACCAGGAGACTTCCACCCGCGGTGGGCACGGTGGAAGCAATCTCGACTCAGTGGACACTAGTTGCACGAGTACCGATCATCCGACGATGAATAGCCTGAACGATATCTTCCAGGATATGCTATCCATCCTTACCAAGGCGCGGTTGATCCCCAATAACGCCGTATAGACTATTGAAGCTTCACCCCTTGCATCCCGGCCGGTCCGATCATCGGACCCGCCGGGAAGAAGGCCTTATTGTGTCTCATCGGGGATAATCAGCAGCACTTCAACCAGGACATTTTGTCCATTCTGCGAGGCCGGGCGGAACTGCCACTGGGCGAGCGCATCCAGCACAAACTTTGCCTCCGCAAACTCCGGCGGAAAGAGGATGGACAACGCCTCAAAGCGGCCAGCCTGCGTGATAAATCCATGTACCATGAGGGCGTCCGCATCGATTGCGCCGGGCGTGATGTTGGGCCGTATGATGTTATACGGCCAGGGCGCCTCGATATGCGTAATATTGCCGGCGGCAGCCGCGTTGTCGGCCTGGGTAAGCGAGTACTGGAGGATCCAGCTCTTGGCCAGGCCGACGTGCAGATAAACGGTATACGACACCCTGCCGCTCCAGACAGGGGCGGTCTCCGGATACTTTTCTTCCATTGAGGAGCCCACTACGACAGCTCCGAATTGGCCGTCATGGGGCAGCGAGATATGGGCGGTCGAAGGCTGGTTGCCGTGCCCGGAGCCAGGTTGCCCGGAAGCAGTTTCATCTCCCTGGGTGGTTGAACCGGAATCCGTAGCTTCCCCGGCGTTGCCTGAACCCGGTTCCGCACCTGCCTCACCCGGCTTGCCTGTCGGGTTACCCAGTCCTGCCTGCGTGGAATCCTCATTCTGCCCCGCCGCCAACGCACCGGGGGAATTTGAGGCGGCCGACTCGTTCATAGGTGGCAGCGTGACATCCCCAGTCTTCATGTAAAGATCGGAAAGCGACATCACCGTAGCGGGAGTTGACTGCGCAGAGCCTTCGGCAGTGGTTACCGGGGCAGGCGGCGACGGTTCAGGCCCGTGAACCACCAGGGGCGACGTGGTGCTAGGGACAAAGGGCTGGGACTGGGTAGCCAGATTATTAGCAGCCAGGGCGATGACATCCAGCTTCGCTTCTTCGTTGGGCAGTTGAACCGAAGGCTGTACGTCGGAAACAGCCGGCTTTTCCGGCATAGGCGGAACCAGCTTCTTGGCGGAAGTCTTCATCCCGTCCCAAATCACGACTGTCGGCACCGGGATTTCCTGGGTAAGCGCCACAGTCTTGGGGATATCCGGCTGGAGCAGCGTTTGTGGCCCCTGCGGGGCCTGTACAACCTGCCGCATCACCTTAGGCTGCGCTGCGGCACCCCCGCCGGGCTGGAGCTTGTTCTTGAGGGTTTTCGGGCGAAGCTGCTCGATTCCGCTACTGGCGGCGCGTTGCATCTGAGTCTCAAGAGTGTGCAGGTCAATATGCCGCACGTCATATCGTTTGGCAAGAGCCGGGGTCTTGACCTGGGGCGCGGAGGCGAGCCCCAAATAGATCAACCCAAGCGTGGCGCCATGCGCCAGGAGGGAAACAAGAAAGGAATAGGGCCCCCGGCCCGGCTCCGGTCGGTCTGAAAATAGCGTGATCATAGGGGAAGACCTCATGACCGGATGAATCTCCTCCCTTGCGCCTCGCTCTTCTTGCCGTGGAGGTCGCATTTCAGCCAATCTCAGCCCGGCTGAGCAATGAGAAAGGCCTTGTCATACCACTGCAAGAGTTAAATTATAGTCTCATACAGAATCATTTATGAGGGGCTTTAACCTGTGACTCTTTTGATACCTCCCCTATATGCAATATTGCATCCAACGTTACTATTATGCTTAAAGGGAATACACTAAACACGCGGTTAAACTTGCCTGGCGATCTGCCCGGCCTATGCGTATTTCGGTGGAAGTCGATATAGGCATCCTGGCACGGCAATTGCTAGAAAAGACAGAAAGGCGAAGCTGGCCGGTTAGCCAGTTCAAACAGGCCTCCAAATGAACCGAAGAGTACTCGCGATCCTTCTCGTGGCATTCGTCATTGCCGCCGGATGCACAATCATGGTTTTGCGCCTGCTAAGCAACAAGACGGCCGCGCCGAAGCCGCAGGCTACTACGCGGGTGGTTGCGGTTAAGTCGAATATTAAACTAGGGGCCATTCTCACCGCCGATAACCTGACGACCATGGAGATCACAGGTACGCCTCCCAAGGGCACCATTCCTGATAAAGAGATAAGCAAAGCAGTGGGACGGGGTGTCCTCTCGGATCTTTATGAAGGTGAACCCATCATTGAGAACCGCCTGGCCGCTATCGGCTCCGGCGGCGGATTGGCAGCCACCATCCCCCAGGGCATGAGAGCCTGCGCCGTCAAAGTTGATGAGGTGGTGAACGTATCGGGCTTCGTTACCCCCGGAATGCGCGTGGATGTACTTATCTCCGGAAGGCCACCTGGCCAAGATAACTCCAAACTAGGCACGGAGTCGCGTACGCTCCTGCAGAACATTCAGGTTCTGTCCGCGGGAACCGATTATCAAAAGGACTCTGAAGGCAAAGCGAAGACGGTGCAGGTGGTCAACCTGCTGGTCACCCCGGAGCAGGCCGAGCTTCTTAGCCTGGCCAGCAATCAGGTGAGAATTCAGCTTGTACTGCGCAATCCGCTCGATACTAAGGTTGCTCCGGTTACCGGCACGGCAACGAGCAACCTCTTTGAGGGCCCGAATGCGGCGCCGACAAAGCTGCTGCACGCCAAAAAGGCGCCGCCCAGGTATATTACCGTCGTGGTGTTTAACGGTTCGAAGATAAGCACAGAAAAATTTGCTTCCCCCGGAGGACACCAGTGAGAGCGAAGACTGTCATTACCATCGTCTGTTGTAACGCATTATTCTTTATTCTTTGCGCTTGGCCCGGCTTGCAGGCTCAACCCGCACCGCCCCCTGCTCAACCCGCCGGCTCATCCACTCAAGACTCGGCGAATGAACTCTCCGTAGCCGTGGGCAAGACCGTACTGGTCGACTGTGCGTTACCTATAATGCGGGTTGCCATCGGTCAGGGCGAAATCGCCGAAGTCCATCCAACAAGCCCAACCGAGGTCATGGTGGAAGGTAAGGCTGCTGGAGAAACCAACCTGATTATCTGGGACATCCGCGGCGGCCGTCAGTTCTTCAACGTGACGGTGCGTCCCGGCGCGTCTCTATTGCACGACAATCTGGACGCGATCCGCCGCGAGCTCAAGACAGAGCTTCCCGGAGATTCCCTGCGTGTCAGCTCCGAAAACGGCGCAGTCTTTCTTCGCGGCACGGTCAAGGATCTCAACAGCTCCGATCGCGCGGTTAAGATCGCCTCCACTGGCGGTAAAGTCGTCAACCTGCTCAATGTTTTGGTGCCGGCCTCCGACCCGCAGATTTTACTCAAGGTTCGCTATATCAGCGTTGACCGCAGCAAGGCGTCGCAATTCGGCATCAATATTTTCAGTAACGGTTTTGGAAACACGATCGGCGGAATTTCAACCGGTTCGTTAACGACTACTACTCCTACTGGCAGCACGGCGCCGCGGTGAGCGGAGGAACGAGTCCGACGAATATCTCCGTCTTCTACCCCGGTCTGAATATAGGCGCTACGATTCAGGCTCTCCAGTCCACCATCGGGGCGCAGGTTCTTGCCGAGCCCAACCTGCTGGCGTCCAACGGCAAGCAGGCCAGCTTCCTGGCGGGCGGAGAATATCCCTATCCCATCGTACAGGGCGGAGGAGCAGGCACCGCGGCTACAGTTACCATCATGTTCAAGGAGTATGGAGTTCGCCTGAGCTTCATTCCCACCATTACTCCCCGCGGAACGATTCGTCTGCAGGTGGCCCCGGAAGTGAGCGCCCTGGACTTTTCCGATGCCGTTGAAATCTCCGGATTTGAAGTGCCTGCGATTACCACCAGGAAGGTGAAGACCGAGGTCGAGCTGGCCGACGGACAAAGCTTCGTCATCGGCGGCCTGCTGGACAATACCGAGTCCGAAACCTTCCAGAAGATACCCTTTTTGGGAGACATTCCCGTTCTCGGCAAGTTCTTCCAGTCGATGCAGAAGACCAAAGCGAACACCGAGCTGATCGTGATCGTGACGCCGGAAATCGTAGCTCCCATTCCGGCTGGAGCGCCGACGCCGGATTTGAAGCTTCCAGCCAAGTTCTTGCCGCCTAACTCTGGCATACCTATGAATACTCCGGATGCCAAGACCGCTGCCAACACTCCAACCCCACCACCGTCCACCATGCCGGTGGAGAAGCTGGTTGACAGCTTGAAGCCGGAGACGCCGTTGGTAGTTGAAGGCGGAGGGACAAGTTTTGGCGCTGGATCAACCGGAGCGAGCACCACCGCTGCGCCTGCTCCCGCGGCCGCGCCCGCATCGCAATGAGGTTTCCGTATGAATCCGTTCCGCTGGATCGCAACGGGGCTGCGGAACTACCTCGCTTCACGCCCTCAAGCTCCCCAGGATAACCGCCTGCGGGTCTCGAACCTGACGCGTAATACGGTGCTCGCCACCAGCATGGAAGTGGCCGATAGCGGTGCAAAGCGCAACAAAGGCCTGCTGGGACGCGATTGCCTTGCCCCGGGAGAGGGCCTGTGGATACGCCCCTGTGAAGCCGTGCATACTTTCTGGATGAGGTTCCCCATCGACCTTATCTATCTGGACCGCAAGAATCGCATCAGAAAGCTAGTGGGCGCAGTACCTGCATGGCGGCTATCGGCCTGTCTGTTGGCGCACTCCGTGCTCGAACTTCCGTCCGGCACAATTCGCAAGACGCAGACGCAACCCGGCGACACGCTGGAATTTTCAGATGCCTTGCCGGCGAACGATAGCGTTGGCGCCACTTCAGCACAATTGCATCAGGGATAGGGGTTAGCTGAATTGGAGCACAGAATATAATCTACGGAGAGTCCCAAACATTCATGACATCGCATACAGAGCCTGTTAAGTCAGCATCATTAGATTTTCAATCGGCGTGGAAGAAGTACGCCACACCGTTCCATTACACGATGGGAATCACGCTGGCAGTTCTGATTTCTGGCGAG
>CAWJDN010000254.1:0-4604 GCA_963840985.1 uncultured Acidobacteriaceae bacterium | reverse complement strand
CATTACAAGCGGTCGATCTTCGAAAATCACACGTACAAGACCGCAGCGCAGATGGTGCCCGTGCTGGTGGACATTGTCAGCAAGAACGGCAATCTGCTTTTGAGCATCCCGCTGCCGGGAGACGGCCAGCCCGACGATGACGAATTGAAGTTTCTTGATGAGCTTGCCAAGTGGAATGCGATCAACGGCGAGGCAATCCATGGCACACGTCCCTGGCGCATCTTCGGCGAAGGCCCCACCCCAGGCGGTGAGAGCGGGATGTATACGCTGCACAAGCATACGTTCGCGGCGGGGGACATTCGCTTTACTCAAAAGGGCGATCTGCTCTACGCAATCGCTCTCGCATGGCCCGGTGATGGAAAGCTGGTGGTGAAGTCGCTGGGATTGAACTCGCCGCATTACCCAAAACAGATTGGGAAGGTGGAGCTTCTTGGGTACAAGGGAGAGCTGAAATGGAATCGCGATGCGGACGGAGTGAGCATCGATCTTCCCTCGCAAAAGCCGTGCGACTATGCTTATGCGTTCAAGGTCAGCCCGGCATAAGACATGGATAGGCGACTGTTTTGTAACAGGGCACGACTTCAGTCGTGCCGAAAGTTGCATAATATAATGGTCGGGCTTTAGCCCCTGTCCGGAGGTAACAATGTTCGATGCTGTTGCAGAGTTCATTTCTATGCAGCAAGGAGATTCGGCTGAGTTCATAGAAAAGGCACGAGCGATTGCCATTGGCGTTGCTCAGGAATATGAGCCTGCGCACCTCTACGTCATCCGGATTGACAATTGGTTTGGACCCAAGTGGATGCACTTTGCGGGAACATTCACTGCTGGAAAATTCGCCTCCATCGGCACTCATAAGGCGCGCTTGCACGTACCGCCATTTGTTCCGCATCGCGTAATTGCGGAACGGATGTTTGTAGGACCGGATTTTGAAGAGACGGTGGCCGCGGCACCTCTGCATATCGAGTGTCCGAGCAAACAAGCACTTACACGGCGAATTGCGGACATCGACAAAGATGCGGCATTCGTTTGGTTCAGCGGAGAGTCCAAGGCTCAGAAGCGCGGGTCGGTGATGGTATATCTACCGGTAACTTTCGATTCGACAGCGTCTCGTATGATCAAGTTAGGCCGCAGTGGTGCGTTTTACATAGGCTTTTCGCAGGGTGAAATCAGCTGGCAGCCATCAATGCTGCGTGGGGTTTCCCGTGGTGAAGTGGCACATTTTGAAGAGAGTGGTCGAGTTTTGATTGATAACTCTCCGTCCCTCAGGGGCTAAAGCCCGGAATATTCTGCGGCATTTTCGGCACGACTGAAGTCGTGCCCTGTTACAAAGCAAGTTGAAGTATGAGTTAATTGGAACAAAACCAGGAAGTTTGTTGGAAGAAGGCAAGGAAACCATGATCGAGCGCATCTCCATTTTGGGCACGGGGTTGTTGGGCACGTCAGTGGGGCTGGCGTTGCGCGCGGCGGGTTTCCACGGCTCGATTGTGGGCTGGAACCGGGGTGCGGAGGGGGCGCGGCTGGCGCTTAAGGCTGGAGCCATTGACTCAATTGCAACGGACCCGATGCAGGCAGCGCGCGCAAGCCAGGTGGTGTTGCTGGCCGTGCCGATCTACGCGACGCTTGACTTTATGGAGAAGCTGGCTGGAGTGCTTGGTCCTGAGCATCTGGTCACTGACGTGGGCAGCACCAAGGCGCAGATCACTGCCGCCGCCGGACGTCTCTACAACACACCGGAGCGCGCGGCATTTTTGCCGGGGCATCCGATGGCGGGCAAGGAACGGGGCGGAGCGGCTCTGGGCGACGCGGAACTTTTTCGCGACCGCGTCTGGCTCTTTACCGATGTTCCCACATGGAAACGCTCATCATCTGCCGCGGCACTCGTACAAGACTGGCGGGAGTGGGTCGTTGCCATGGGCTCGAAGACTCTTGATCTCGACCCCGCACGCCACGATGAGTTGGTTGCATGGGTCAGCCACTTGCCGCAGTTTGTGGCTACGGCGTTGAGCGCGCTGCTGGAAGAGAATGTCGGCGATGCGCCGGAGCTGAAAGATGTAGGCGGGCGCGCCCTCAGCGAGATGACGCGGCTGGGAGCCAGCCCCTACTCCATGTGGCGTGACATCGCACTCACCAACACGGAAGCGGTTCAAGCTGTGTTGCTGGCGCTGGAGCAGCGACTCGCCCACCTGCGCGAAAACCTGCGCACGACGGAGTTGCGCGAGGAGTTCGAGCAGGCGAATAAATTTCGGCGGGAGTAAGGATATGACGATCAAGTTCGCGCGCAGAATGGGTAGTGTGCATACATCGACCATCCGCGAGATTCTCAAGGTTACCGAACAGCCGGAGATCATCTCCTTCGCCGGAGGCCTGCCCGCGCCGGAACTTTTTCCTGTGGACAATGTACTCTCCGCAGCGGAGCGTGTCCTTCACGAGACCGGCGCGTCCGCGCTGCAATACAGCCCCAGCGAGGGCTATGCCCCGCTGCGGAAGATCCTGGCAGCCGAATCCCGCAGACGAGGCATCGAATGCTCTGCCGAAGATATTCTCATCACGACCGGCTCCCAGCAGCCGCTCGATCTTGCCGGAAAGATTTTTCTGGATGCGGGAGATTGCGTCCTGACCGAAAGCCCGACCTACATGGCCGCCATTCAGGCGTTTCAGACATTCGAGGTCCGCTTTGCCACGGTCCCTACCGATGACCAGGGGCTGATTCCGGAGGAGTTGCCTGCATTGATCGAGCGCGAAAGGCCTAAGTTCCTCTATACAATTCCGAATTTCCAGAATCCAACAGGCAGGACGCTCGCCGCGGAGCGCCGCAAAACTCTTTATTCGATCGCAGCTCGCTATGGATTGATTGTTATCGAGGACGATCCCTATGGATGCCTGCGTTACGCAGGGAAGACGATTCCTCCGATCAAGTCGCTGGATACCGAAGGAATTGTTATCTATCTCAGCACTGTTTCAAAGATCATCGCGCCCGGACTCAGAATCGGGTGGGTGGTTGCTCGCGAGGAGATTCGCCGCAAGCTGACGATTGTCAAGCAGGCGGCCGATCTGCATACATCAAGCCTGGACCAGCGCATCGTGCATCGCTACATGACGGACTTCGACAGCAGCGCCCACATTGAGCGCATCCGGCAAGCCTACGGGGAACGCTACGCGATCATGGATGCGACACTTCGGGAAACCATGCCTCCGGGATTTAAGTGGACACATCCGGAGGGAGGAATGTTTCTCTGGGTAACCTGTCCCGAGGGTGTGGATACGAACGAGTTGCTGCGCGAAGCGCTTTTGCGCAAGGTGATCTTTGTGCCCGGGCAGGATTTTTTCCCTGATTCGAGCGGTCAGCGATTCATGCGCCTGAACTTCTCCAACGCTTCGCCGGATATGATTCGGAAAGGCATCGGACGTCTGGCAGAGGTATGCAAGGATGCGGTGCACGCGCATGCATAGCGCCTCGCTCCCCTGAGAGATAACCTGCGCACGCCGGAGTTACGCGACGAGAGTGAAGCGGTGTTTGGGCGAATGGCAAGAGCGCGCCTAACATACAGGTGAAGCCCGTGCCCTTCAACAACACTGTTTCTGGATGGGTATTCAGAAGTCGTGTCTATCATCTTCAACAGTGGCGATAGTATGCGGTCGTTCGTTGATTGGGACTGCCTCACCTGAGGACGAGTTGGCAGCCTCGGTTTGGGCTCGCAACCTGGCCACCGTTTGCCAGTTGTCCTTGCGTGGCTGGTCGGCGATCCAGGGCGGGAGCGTCATGCAGAGATAATCGCTGAGCGCTTTGGCATAGCCCTCGTAGAGTACACGCATCTCCCGAAGCCTTTCGATGGAGTGGCCGTCGCGGCATACACTGACGCCGTTTTGGCCGAGCAGCATGTAAAGCTGTTCGTATCGCTCAGGGGGAAGCCGGTCTGGAGCATTGAGGGCTGGCTTGAGCGAGAAGATCTGCGCCAGATCAACCATTGCATGGCGCGCCATGGCAAAGGTCAATTGAGCCTGACGCGCTTCGTGGCCTCGTACGCCGGCAACCAACAGTGCTGAAGTGTCCAACACAGCGGTTAATGCGCTGAGCCAACTCTGATTGTTGTGCTGTGAGCGGAAGTAACAGAGCAGCGGATAAGAGATATGACTCTCGAGCAATTCCGCGGACCAACGTTCCCACTCGACCAATAGAAGAGAAAGGGCGCCATGGCCGCCTTCATAAGAATGGCGGCGCATCATCTCCGCAGCCGTTGGGGGAGAGCCGGCCCGCGCATCGAGCAGAGAAATACTCACTTCACGACGCGAGAAGGCGCTATAGAGCACGGGGAAATATCCCATCACGACAGCGAGAAATCCAAGCCCTGTACCGGCTTCGAGAATGACCAGTTCGCGTGCCCACGGATTACGCGGCGTCACATCCCCCAGTCCCAGCGTGAAGATTGTGGTTCCACTGACATAGAGATCCGATAGAAAGCCTGGCCCTTGCGCGGAGTCGGTGAAGGGGCTTCCCAGCGCGTAATAGATGAGCGCAAATCCCACCACCATCACGGCCGCCCACACCACCAATAGAAAAATCAACGACATGGGTCCGTAGTAGCTGAAAGCCGACTCTCGTTTGC
>CAWJDN010000253.1:0-13571 GCA_963840985.1 uncultured Acidobacteriaceae bacterium | reverse complement strand
GGAACCGCGCCTCGCCCCGGCCACAGTTTGTCGTGAGCCTGACCAGCGACACCGGGCTGACCAACAGTACGTCCATCCCGCTCGGTCCCGGCACGCCCGGCGACCTGCGCAACGCCATCTTCCAGGCCGACCAAAACCCCGGCGACCAGAATATTATCGACCTCACCCAGGTGACCGGCACAATCACGCTCAAGGCGATGTTGCCGCCTCTGTTCACCACGGGCAGCGGCAGCCTCCTGATCGACGGACCGGGCGCAGAGCAACCTGACCATCAGCGGCAACCATTTGTTTCGGCCCTTCTTTATCGTTCAGGGCTCGGTCGGCATCGCCAACGTCACCATTGCCAGTGGCCTGGCTCAGGGAGGCTCTGGCGGAGGTGGCAGAGCGGGCCTGGGCGGCGGCCTGCTGATTGACGGCACTCCCGCCGCTACCACCGTGACCCTGACCAACGTCAACTTCTCCGGGAATAACGCCAAGGGAGGAGCCGCAGCAGTTCCCTGTGGCGGCGGCGGCGGCGCGGGCGGTAACAGTGGCCAGGCCCAGGCGGGCGGCGGCGGTGGCTTCCTTGGGGCAGGCGGAAACCGCTTTGGCGGTGGGGGTGGCTTTCCGCACAGGCGGCATGTCGCCGGCGGCACAGGCCAGCCCATTGGCGGAGGAGGCGGCGCCTCCGGAGGCATGGGCAGTACCGGCGGCGGCAATGGTGCTCACCCGCAGGCGGCCATGGCCATGCCGGTGGCGGTGGCGGTGAGTGGGTTTCCGGCAGTTCCGACGGAGCGAACGCCTGCGGCTTTAACGGCGGCAACGGCCGCTTCGGCGGCGGTGGTGGCAGCGGCAACGGGGGCATGGGCGGCAAAGGTGGCTGTTACGGCGGCGGTGGTGGCGACGACGCCGGTGGCGACGGCGGTTTCGGTGGCGGCGGTGGTTCCAGTGGCGGCGGTGGTGGCGACAACCACCAGCAGCAACGGCGGCTTCGGCGGCGGGGGTGGCGGCAGCACCCCGGCGCCGGGCGGCACCGCCGGTTTTGGAGGCGGCAATGGTGCAAGTGGCAATTGTATTGGCGGCGGTGGCACCGGCCTGGGCGGCGCCCTGTTCCAGGCCGGCGCCTGTACCTGATCAACAACAGCTCACCAACAACGCGGCGACCAGCGGCGCAAGCAGAGGCGCCAGGCGCGGGCGCCGGCACCGGCAATGGCGGCACGTCTTCATCTATAGTGCCAGCGTGGGCGGCACTGCGACAGTTCTCTCGCTCGGCACAGCGTTACCGCCTTCAGCGGCAACACCGCCGCCAGTAACGCCAACGTCGGCGGCGTCCTGACGACAGACACCTCGGCCACACTGACCGCCACGGCCGGCACACCGCAGAGCACCCCCGTCAGCACGACCTATCCCATCGCATTGCAGGTCACACTCCAAGAACGGCGCCGGCAATCCGGTCCCAAACGCCGTGATTTCCTTCACCGTTCCGGCCAGTGGAGCCAGCGCCACGCTCAGCGCCACGCTGTCGCTGGCGGGGGTGACCAACCTGAGCGGACAGGCGAGCGTCACGGCGACGGCCAACGGCACGGCGGGCTACGCACGATCACGGCCAGCGTCGCGGGCCTCGGCGCCAGTTTCAGCCTGACCAACCTCGGCCCCCACCGCCCACGCCGACTCCCACGCCCACGCCCACCTGCCCGCCGGCGCCGACGCTCCCACCACCCTCGTGAGCATGGCCTTCACCATGGGCCAGGAAGTGCTACTCGTGGTGACGGCCGACGGCACCCTCACCCAGTTCGACGCCACGGGCGTGCGCGCTCTGGGCGGCGGCATGCCGCATCCGCCAGTGTCGCCTTCGGTCCGCAGGGGGAGGTGCTGGTGGTGGTGACCTTCGACGGCACCCTCACCCGGTATGCGCTCGGCGCTCACGTCCTGAGCAGCGGCATCCACTTCGCAGCGTGGCCTTCGGTCCCCTCGGCGAAGTCCTGGAGGTGGTAAACACGGCCGGCACGCTCACCCAGTACGATCCCCTCGGAGCGCACGTCCTGAGCAGCGGCGTCGTGTCGGGCAGCGTGGCCTTCGGTCCAGGCGGCGAGGTGCTGGATGTCGTCTCTCAGAATGGGCAAGTTCGGCGATTCGACGCTTTCGGCAAGGCATGGCGCAGGGCGTGCTGTCGGCCGGGGTGGCCTTCGGACCAGCCAGCAACCACAGCGTGATCTACAACATCGGCGGGGCACCAGCCCCACATCTCGAGGTGCTCGACATGATCTTCGCGGACGGCTCCCTCTGGCAATTCGACGCGACGGGCGCTCATCGCCTGGGTCGCTGCCGAGTTCCGTGACGCCGGCGGTCCCCTGACTTTCGGCAAGGGATCGACGCGGAAATAACTTCCTGATTTGGCCGCCGCTCTTTCTCCCCTCTCCCCTGTACTCGGGGGAGAGGGGTTGGGGGTGAGGGGGAGGCGGGGACCGCCGCCCCCTCACCCCCCACCCCTCTCCCCCGAGTACAGGGGAGAGGGGAGAAAGAAGGAAGTTATTTCCGCGTCAATCCAAGGCGGAAACTGTGCTTCGGCTGGCGCTTTTGTCGGTTGACAAACGGACCCCCTCCGAAAAAAACACAATTCCGTGTCCGCAAAGCAACCGCCTTTCGTATAGACTTCCTTAGAGGAAGGTCCGGGCACTTCCTGTTGCATCTCGATCCGCTGGAGGGCAGAGGCGCCCCATCCGGTTCGGCCAAACTGCGAAGGATGAGCAATATGAACCGTTCCCTGCATGCACTTGCCCGGGCTGGTCTAGGCCCTGCTGGCCCAGGCACATCCGGCCTCCGCGCTCAGCGCCCGGCAGCAGCGCCAGCACGGCAGGCGTAAAGGCCAACGCCAGCAGCGCGCCCACCCAGCGCAGCCAAGCCAGGCCGCCGGGGCGCGAACGCATCCATGTCCATCCCAAACCGCACAGCCACAGAGGAATGAAGAAGGCGGTCACTCCGAGAGACTGCAGCAGCAGGTCGCTGAGCGATGCGCCAAAGATGCCGATCCAATTGCGCACGGCCTCTGGTCCGGTGGCGCCCGATGCGGTGTTCCACGAGGAGTCGGTCGCATGATAGGAGGCCAACGCGAGCAGGACGAGCAGCGCGACCAGCACCAGAACCAGCCCCAGAAAAATGTTCAGAGGCCGGTTGCTCGTCGGCGCTAAAACAATGCGAAGGGGCTTCATGGCAAGGGCGCTCCGTCTCGATGGACCCTCTGGAAATCTGCCGCGAACGAGCCGGTCAAGCGGGCAAAAACTCCCAGATCAATCTCTATTATCGGTGTTGGAGGAGCGGATTATGTGCAAAACAAGGCCGGGGGAACCACGGTGTGGACCCCCGGCGGGAGAGTTTTCTATCGAACGATGGTGAAGGACCGGCGGCGTTGCGGACCGAAGCGAAATACTGCAAAGTGGTCGTCCAAAGATGCAGCGCGCTCAATGCCCAGTCGGCACATCACCGCGAAGCTGGTGCGATCCACAATGGAGAAGTCCTGATCCTTCCAATCGAGACCTATTTGCCAAGCCGTTTCCAAATCCGCAGGGCCTACCATTTCAATGGCTGCGGCTCCCTCGCGGATGATCCTCCAGAACCGATCAGCAACGTCGCCGCCAAGCCTACGGCTCAGCAACATCCAGGTTTCAACCAGAATGTGGTCGGTAGTTACCAACGGTTCGCCTGACTTGACGATCTCTTTGGCGCAAGCACTGTCACAGTCGGAGGAATCCGCAACTGCATACCAAATCGATGTGTCCACAAAGAGGCTCATCCGAGGACTTGCTCGTTCTTTGGCATCGAGTTGCGCGATGAAGCGGCGGCTTCAAAATCGAATGCCTCTTCGATCATCTCGTGCTTATGCCTAGCGATGTTGGAGCCGCCCGAGCTCCCTAGGTCAAAAAGTGCCTCAATTTCCATAACTGCTTTGGGATGAGAAAGATCCCGCTCGACAAGTCGCCGAACATATTCTGCAAAGGAGATGCCAAGATCGCCGGCGCGCCGGCGGGCACGCCGCTGAAGCTCATTTTCGAGGGCGATTTGTGTACGAGCCATCATGATGGCTACATCATACTACAATTTCGTCGTCCCCATACTTGCTTCTCCGGAGAAATCACGCGCCGATGTACTTCGTTCCCCACAGCAGCAGCGCCATGCCCAGGATAATGCGGTAGATGGCGAACATGGTGAAGCCGTGCTTGCGCACCCAGTGCAAAAACCACTCGACGACTCCCAGGGCCACGATGAAGGAAACCCCGAGGCCGATGATGAGCACGATCCAGTTGTTGGCGGTCATGACCACGTGCGCCGCCGTGCCGCCGCTGGGATGAAGTTCCTTGAGGAGGTCCCAAAGTGTCGCGGCGATCATGGTGGGGATGGAGAGCAGGAAGCTGAATTCTAGGGCAGATGGCCGATCGAGTCCGGCGAGTTGGCCGGCGGCGATGGTGGACATGGAGCGCGAGGTTCCGGGGAAGATGGCCGAGAGCGTTTGGCAGAGGCCGATCCAAATGGCCTGCGGAAGCGACATCTCTTCCACATGGGTGATGCTGGCCACGTAGCGGCTGCTCCAGACATCGACGATCCACATTACGATGCCGCCGATGAACAGCGCAAGGGCCATCGCGTTGAGGCTGCCCAGGTTCTTCTCGCTCCACTTGTGCAGCAGGAGCGCGGGCGCGGAGGTGCAGGCAAAGGCGACTAGCGTGAGCGAGATCGGATGTGTCAACCAGTTGCGGTCGCCTTTTTCGCCTTTGGGAAAGGTGCGGGTGAAATCGACGATGCGGCCCATGAAGAGGAACATGAGCGCCAGAATCGCGCCCAACTGAATGACGATGGTGTACATCTTCCAGTAGGCGTCGTCCAGCGGGATTTTCATCAGCGCTTCGGTAATGCGCAGGTGCGCCGTCGAGCTGACCGGAAGAAACTCGGTCAAGCCTTCCACAATGCCCAGCAAAACGGACTGAAGATATACGTTCAAGAGGCCTCCATGCGGTTGGTGGGGTTTTCCAATTCAGCCTGCAAACTGCGGAAAACGAGCCAAACTCTAGTTTGAATCTACAAGAAAAGCATACCTCATATGCAGTTTCTCAGATTCGGCGGTGTTTTCAAACTTCAGTGAGGATTTCGGCCAGCACTTCCGGCGCGACGTTGCCACCGCTGACGATGGCTACTGCTTTTTTGTAACTTGGCAGCTCCGCCGCGTGGAAGAGCAAGGCCGCCGTGGCCACCGCTCCGCTGGGTTCGGGAACCAGGCGCGTGGCGGCGACAATGGCTCGCATGGCGGCGCGAATCTCCGCTTCGGTGACGGTGATGACGCCGTCCACAAAGGCTTGGATGTGGGCAAAGTTGCGCACGCCGACGCTCTGGGTGCGCAGGCCGTCGGCGATGGTCCGGCTGACAAGCTCGGCTCCCCAGGTGACAATCTTGCCGGTGCGGAAGCTTTCCGCCGTGTCGCCGGCCAGCTCCGGCTCGATGCCGAAGACCTTTGCCTGGGGCCGTAACTGCTTGACGGCCGCGGCCACGCCGCTCAGCAGGCCGCCTCCTGAGACCGGTGAAAGCACCAGATCCACGTCGGGCAGGGCTTCGACAACCTCCAGTCCGCAGGTGGCCTGGCCAGTGATGATCTGCTGGTCGTCATATGGAGGCACGACCACGTAGCTGTGCTCGCGCACCAGTTGCTCGGCCATGGACAGACGCTCGCTGGAGGCGACGCCTACATCGACAATCTCTGCGCCCAACGCCAGAGTGGCCGCGCGCTTGACGGCCGGTGCGTTGGAGGGCATCACGATGACAGCTTTCGCTCCGACTTCGTGCGCCACGTAGGCCACGGCCTGCGCGTGGTTGCCGCTGGAATAAGTGATCACTCCGCGGCTAATCTCTTCGGGAGTGAGTTGGAGGATTTTGTTGGCCGCGCCGCGCATCTTGAATGCGCCGACGGGCTGAAGGCTCTCCGCTTTGAGCCAGATTCGTTTCTGTGTTCCATGGCCGGAGAGGCCGGGAAAGGCAGCCTCGACCAGAGGTGTTTTGACGGCGATGTGCGCGATGCGGGCTGCGGCGGCGCGAATTTCGGCAAGGGTGACGAGATCGGCCATGCTTCCATTATCGGTCAAATGCATGACGTACCAACTTTGCGGTAAAAACAAAGACGCCGCGAGAGTGGGGTACCCAGATTATTGTTGTACGTCAAATTTCCAGAATCACCGGCATAATCATCGGCCTTCTTCCGGTGGTTTTCTGGATGAGGCGTTTGAGTTCGGCGCGAACTTTTTCCTTGACCATGCCGTAGTCGGACTTTTCCTCGGTGGTCAGGCTGTCGAGGGTTTTTAAGACCAGTTCGCGGGCCTGCTCGGTGATATCCGCGCCGCCAAAGCCGCGCATTACCACTTCGGGCTGCTGCTCCACCTTGCCGGTGCGCTTATTGATGGCCAGCAAAGCGATCACGATGCCGTCTTCGGAGAGAATGCGCCGGTCGCGCAGGACCAGGTCTTCCACCACATCGTTGAAGGAGCCGGAGTCGATGAGCACCCGGCCGGTGGTGATTTTTTCGGTCTTGCGGATATCCTTGCTGTCCAGCTCCAGCACATCGCCATCTTCAATGACGATAGCGTGCTCCACGGCTCCGGTATCCATGGCGATGCGGGCGTGCTTGTGCAGGTTGCCGTAGTTGCCGTGGACGGGAATGAAATATTTGGGCCGGACGAGATTGATGAGCAGGCGCATCTCTTCCTGCGAGCCGTGGCCGCTGACGTGAATCAGGCCGTTGGAGCCGTTGTCGTAGATGACTTGAGCGTCGCGGCGATAGAGGTGGTCGATGACGCGAAAGATGCTTTTCTCGTTGCCGGGAATGATGCGCGAGCTGAGCACCACGGTGTCGCCCGGCTCAATGCGAGCGTGCTTGTGGTTGTCCACAGCGGCACGGCTCAGCGCGCTCATGGGCTCACCCTGGGTGCCGCTGATGAGCAGCATCAACTGTTCAGGCGCATAGTCGCGCATCTGGCCGGGATTGATGATGAGTCCCTGGGGAACCTCGATGTGGCCCAGGTCCTGCGCGATCTCCGTCGACTCCATCATGGAGCGTCCGATGACGGCCACCTTGCGGCCATGCTGACGGGCCAACTCCAGAGCAATTCTGATGCGGTAGATGGACGAGGAGAAGCAGGTGAAGAAGAGCTTCTTTTTGGTGCGCGAAAAAATCTCGTCGAGGCGGGGAATGACTGCCGACTCGCTGGGCGTGTAACCCGAACGCTCAACGTTAGTCGAGTCCTGCAAGAGGGCCAGCACGCCACGTTTGCCGTACTCGGCAAAGGTGTGCAGGTCGAAGAGTTTGCCGTCCAGGGGCGCAAGATCGATCTTGAAGTCGCCGGTGTGAATGATGATGCCGACCGGGGTTTCGATGGCCAGCGAAACGGCGTCCACCAGGGAGTGAGTAACGTGGATCGGCTCGATGGTAAAGGGGCCGATGGTGAATTTTTCCCGTGGCACGATCTCGATCAACTCGGTTTCATCGAGCAGTTGGTTCTCTTCGAGATTGCCCTCGACGTAGGCCAAGGTGAATTCGGTGGCATAGACGGGGACCTTAATTTCGCCGAGAATCCAGGGCAGGCCGCCGATGTGGTCCATGTGGCCGTGGGTGAGGATGATGGCGCGGACATGAGCCTTGTTTTCCACCAGGTAGCTGATATCTGGGACAACGATATCCACTCCCAGCAACTCCGACTCGGGGAACATCAGCCCGGCGTCGATCACGATAATGTCGTCTTCCCAGCGGAGCGCGAGGCAGTTCATGCCGAACTCGCCGAGTCCGCCCAGGGGAATGATTTTCAACTTTTTTGTCTGCATCTGTCTGATTCGATGCTAACACTCATTGGCTTTGGGAGTTGGCTCATCCTGCTCAGTGGGCTCGATTTAAGGCCTCTGCTATCGCAGCAGGTCTTCCAGCGCGGTGCTCAGGTCGGTTTTGTCGTCGCGATACTTGACGATCACCGGCGCATAAAGGCTCAAGCCCCACTCCCGGCCTTTTCCCTTGTTGACGGCGCGTGACCCGGGGACGACCACCGCATTCTCGGGGATGATGAGCGGCAGCTCTTCTCCGGCGCGCAGGATTTCATCTTTAACCAGATCGAAGACCGGGGTTCCGCGCGTGAGGATGGTTCCGGCGGCCAGCACTGCGCCTTTGCGCACGATGCAGCCCTCGTAAACGCCGCTGTTGCCGCCCACCAGCACGTCGTCCTCGATGATGACCGGGTTGGCGTTGACCGGCTCCAGCACACCACCAATCTGCGCGGCGGCGCTGAGATGGACGCGCTTGCCTATCTGGGCGCAGGAGCCGACCAGGGCGTGCGAATCGATCATCGTGCCCTCGTCCACCCAGGCCCCGGCGTTGATGTACATGGGCGGCATGCAAACCACGCTGCGGGCCACGTATGCTCCGGAGCGCACTGCGGAGCCGCCGGGAACCACGCGCACGCCGTCGCCCGAGCCAAATTGGCGGACCGGAAATGTGCTCTTGTCCACGAAGGAGAAGCCCGCGGCGGGAAACTCCTGCAGCACGCCTAGTCGAAAGCCCAGCAGAATGCCTCGCTTGACCCAGGCGTTCACGCGCCATCCGGAGGGTGCTCCGGCGTCGGGCGTGGCGGCGCGCACCTCACCACTTTCCAGAGCCGCTCGCAGCACCAGAAATGCCCTCATGGCGGACTCGTCGCCGATGGCGCCTGGGCCCGCGGCAAAGTGGCGCTCAATCGTGTTCTGTAATTGGGCGAGAGTCATTGCAGTTTGAGTCTATCAAGAGACAGGGATTATGGAATAGTGATTAGGGATTAGGAATCAGGAGCAAGCCATCGCCAAGCAGCAACCATATTGCGGGCCGGTGCGGCGGGGCCTCAAGCTGCGGTCATAGGGGGCTGGGCCACAGAGGTCGGCTTGGGGCGGGCCTGTCTGTTGAGGCTGACCGGTTGCAACCGGAAAGAGTTCTTTCCCTCCGGAATCATGGCCAGCGGGATGGGCGCTAGAGCCACTTTTGTATGCAAGTACCGGGCTTCAAGCCAGGCGCAAAGCCGGGGGTCGAAGATCTCCGGTTCGCCTTGCCAGAAATTGGGTTTCAGGCCGCACTGAATCTGGAGATGATCCAACTGTAGCTCGACACTCGAAATGTTCTTGGGGAAATAGCGCCGGACATTGCTTGCGCCAACATGCAGCCCGGTGACGCCGAGTCCTTTGCTTTGTGTCTTGACGACCATGGATACCTTCCGTTCGCGCTGGATAATTCAGTCTAGGTATTTGCGCCGGAAAAATACGGCTGGGGTGCAGGAAACTTTTGGTTTGAATTCCAGTTTTGCAACTAACTGGCCGGTTGGCCATTTTGGGAAGGTTGTCGTGCAATATTATGCTGGCTGGGTAGAGTATTTGCCTCCGCTTTTTGGAGGACTCGCCCAGCTCGCACATTCTGGACCGGCTGGCGATCTCCAGGCTCTGAACGGCGCGCGCAGCTTTTTTTTCCGCCCAGCGCAAAATGGCCGCTTTATCGGTTACACTGGAGTCTGATTAGCTTGAAACAGAGGAATTAGCTAGAGTTTTTCTTGGATCTATGCCGACGAATGAAATATAGGCAAAGCAAATCCTCTGTAAACATGAGTGAAATTTAGAGCTTACGCTGCTCCCTTTCCTCTCTTGCGCGACCTAACCCCGGAATCAGGCCATCGACCTGCCGGGGACGCGGCGCGTTGATTGATGCGGGAAGCGGCATAGGGAGATGAAAAAATGAAATCGACAAAAGCTGACTCGATTAGCGTAGATGTGAACAGCCTGAGTATTCCCGACGCGGAAGAGATGATTGAAGAAGCCCTGAACGAGCTGTCGTTCAGCACCGACCCCGGCCTGGTGCAAGCATTGCATTTTCTGGCGCCTCCGGGCTACGAGGCGATTGTGGAGCTGTGCGGCGAAAACGGCCGCAGCAAACGACGCAACGCCATGGCAAGCGCATGGACGCCGGAAGAAGACGAAGTTCGCATCTACTTTGAGCGCATTGACGGCGAGGAGGCTGCGCCGCGTCCGGCGCGAGCATCGCGCGCCTCTGCAGAATCTGGCTTCGACGAGGACGAAGACGGGCAGGAGGCGGTTATTCCAGCCGACATCGACGCCCGCGTGAAAGAACTGTGCGCCGCACTGGCCGAGGCGGAGCGGGGCGGACACGCCTTCATCGCCCTGAAGTGGTTCCGCGACTCTTTTCTGCCGCGCAAAGCTTACCGCTGGAATCAGCATCCGGAGTCGCGCCAGGCCGTTTTGGCCGAGGCTATCCAACGCGGCGTCGTGGTCACCAGCAAGATTGCCAACCCCAAGACGCCAGCCTATCCCACCACCACCATTCGCCTTAATCGCGCCGAGGCGGGAATGCCAGAAGAGGCGCAGCGCTTCCATCCGGTTACAGCGCATGGCGACTCCATCGCCGACGCCATCGAGGAAGAACGGGGGAACCTGTGAGCTGCTACTTTCTTGAGTCCACTGCCTTCGCCAAGCTGTTTGTGCAGGAGCAGGGCACCGAGGCCCTGATCAGCCTGATGGAAGCCGTCGAGGACAACCGCAAGCTGATCTCGGCCTCCACGCCTCTGGAGGTCTATGGCGCCATTCGCCGGCGCGAGCGGGCGGGCGCCATCACCCCGGAGGACGCCACGGCTGCGCTCGACAGCCTGCGCATGGAGGCCGCGCGCATGGTGCAGGAACCACTCAACCCGGCAGTGCTCGAAGCCGCACGCCAGCTCCTCGATCGCACTACCCTGCGCTGGCCCGACACACTGCAACTAGGCGCAGCCATCGTCGCTCGCGACATGTTCCAGGCCACGGAGATTATCTTCGTCTCTGCATCGCAACAGTTGCTTGAAGCCGCCAAAAGCGAGGGCTTCCACACCATCGATCCGGCCAAGGAAGCGGCGGCGGTCAAGGCGGAGGAACAGGAATAGGTGACTCCCACATCTCAAGAGCGAGTGTGGGGCATTTGGAGTCGGTGTTCCAATTTTGAGGCACAATGGGATCAAATGGCTAAGCGAATGTTGCTCCTGTATTTCTTCGTCAATGCGTCCGCAAGTCTGGTTGCACAGGAAATTCCGGTACAGTTGCGCGGAAGATGGGTCGTGACGAGGGACCTGCTCACGTCTACGATTTGTTGTTGGGGAGAGAAGGAATCCAAAGAATTGATTGGGACTGAAATCGAATACATTGCCGACAGCTTTCGATGGAAGAATATTGTCACCACTCATCCAAGCGTTCAGATCAAAGTAATAAGTGCCCAGCAGTTCCATGACAACAATTCTGGTGGCAGCGTAAACAGTTCGCAGGTGAACTTCCAACAACTCGGCATCAGAGCGCTCAGGATTACACAGATTACACTCGGTCATGAGCCAGCGAATATAACTGGGGGAACAATCGAGATACCGGGAGACGAAGTCCTACTCAAGAACAAGAATACAATTGTCTTTTCTGTCTGCAATGTGTATTTTGAGGCGAAACGGCGTATAGTTTCAAATAAATATCCGAAATAATCGACATCAGTAGCGACTGATTTTCCACGACGTTCTATTTCAGCCTTCCTACTCCCGCCTAAACTTGTTCGTCTGCTCAAACTCATCGCGCAACTCCGGCGTGCGGAGGTTTTCGCGCAGTTGGGCCAGACGCTGCTCAAGAGCCAGCAACACCGCCTGAATGAGACCGTTTAGCATGTCGGGTGCGGTGGAGGGCTGTATCCCAGAAACAAGCACTCACCTCGATGCGACCTTCAGAAAGTGGAAATTCCGAACTGAGCTTAGCAAGATATTGTCTCCCCGGTTTTGTCGTACGATACAGTCAATGAGCGCAGGTCAAAGACCTGGCCGGAACGCTCCAGAATAGGAGAATCGATGCGTATCGTCACCATGTTTGCCGGCATTGCATGCCTGTTTGCAGTGCTCTTCGATGCTTTCCAGACCATTATTCTGCCGCGCCGCGCCACCGGCCGCTATCGTCTCACGCAGATCTTCTATCGCTTGACATGGTCGCCTTGGGCCTTCTTCACCAAGCGGCTGCACGATCCGCGCACGTGCCGCTTCGCCGCGCTCTGCGCAGTACGCACAGAAAGCGCGTGCCCCACGGCACAGCTGATCATTGGCGCGCGGCGCGGCGTTTTGTGTTCACCTTGCGTCTTGCAGTCCACGTTCAGCGGGCAAACAAGGCAGTGCGGATTCTGCGGCGAGCAAACCGTCGCTCCCAATTCCATCATTGCCTGGTTAAAATCGCCGGGACGAACCGGATCGAGCAATCGCCCAGCCAAATCCGTGATCTTGCGGCGCAGCACTGCCCCGCCGCCCTTCCGGCTGCCCGCGTCCCATCCCGCCAGACGGCATATCACGCGTTCCACGTTGCCATCCACCACCGCAACGCGTTCGCCGTGAACAATGCTCGCAATCGCTGCCGCAGTATAAGAGCCGATGCCCGGCAACAACTCCAATCGTTCTGCACGCACCGGCAAATTACCGGCGAAGTTCTCGGCCACAAACTTTGCTGCCTTGTGCAGCATGCGTGCACGGCGGTAGTAGCCCAGGCCACTCCACAGCGCCAGCACCTCCTGCTCCGGAGCCAAAGCCAGCGAAACAAGTGTCGGGAATCTCGCAACAAACGCCTGGTAGCGCTCCACCACAACCGCGACCCGTGTCTGCTGCAACATGATCTCCGAAACCCAAATGGCGTAGGGATCGGAACTTCGGCGCCAGGGCAAATCGCGGCGGCATCGGCCGTACCACTCCAGCAGCCGGTCGCGCAGTGCTGCAAGCCTCTCTAAATCCTCGTCGAACCTCACCATGCACAACAGCTTATGGCATTTTGCCGGGGCAACGTTTTCCCCTCTTCGCGAAACGGCCACCCGCCTGTCTCCGCAAATGACAAAGGTAATCACACGAAAGGTTACGAGCGGATTTCTGCTTGTATGCCTCGTGCTACGCTTTGAGAGCTAATCAAAACATCTTGGGCGGGGTAACCGGGGTACCGGGGGGGCGATCGTCCTCCCTCAACTTTGCGCGTCCTCCAGCCGAAAGATAGATTGACTCTTCTACGTTGCACCACTCTTTGTTGTCTGGAGGCACCTTGAAGCACTCTCTTTTTTGCTCAGCCCTCATCATTCTCTCCTCGTCCGCGTGCCTGCCCGCACAGTCCAGCAATGGCGTCGCGCAGCGTTCGCCCATCGACCAGTACGCCGTCACCGCAGGTTCCACTCACGTCTGGGTTCCCCCGACTTCCACTTCCGCCCCGTTCTCACGCATGGCCATCGGTGGGGGCGTCTCGGCCATGGGCATCAATATGCAGGTTGCCGTGATCGCCAATCGCTATATGAACCTTCGCGGCGTCGGCAATTTCTTCAACTACACAGTCGACAACATCTCGACGAACGGATTTGAAGCCAGCGGCAAGTTCAACTTAGCCACTGCAGGCGCCTCGGTGGACTTCTATCCCTTCCCCTATCACGGCTTCCGCATCAGTCCCGGCGCTCTGTTCTACAACCAAAACCGGGTCACGGCGACGATGACGGCTAGCGCCGGCACGTCCTTCACGCTCGATGA
>CAWJDN010000252.1:0-13712 GCA_963840985.1 uncultured Acidobacteriaceae bacterium | reverse complement strand
TGCCGGCCAGCCACGACTGCGCTACTCCGTCGCAAGCCAGAGCCGCCATGCCCAGGTTGGCCGCCACCTGCGCCGCCGTGCGTCCGTGCCGCTCCGCCGTGCCTAGTCGCATCTTTTGCTCACGGCCAAGCCGTGTGGCAACATCTGCGAGTACAAAGACCGCCAGTACGGGCGTCAGGGCGGTGTGCCAAGGGGCATAAGCAAACAACTCGCCGGGAGTGAAAGTCACTGTGGAAAACATCAGGCTGGCGGTGATCGTCGCGCCGGCAAAGGCCCCGCCCAGTGTGGTCGCGCCAAGTTGCAGGACCACTAGGCCGAGAAGCAGGCTCAGGCCCAGCGTCCAGATCGCCGCCGGTCGGTAGTTTACTGCCCACCAGTGAGCCTGCAGCACCACGCTGGCGCCCGCAAAGGGCAGCACCAGAAGCAGCACCAGCTTGGATTGCCAAAGCAACCTGATTTGCGTCACGCATCCATCGTAACCTGCGAAGCATGTTGCGGGCCGGCGCCCTAATCTGGCGGTTTCGATACCCTTTCACGCCCCTCCCGCGTCAAAACCCCGGCCCACTGATTTACAATCACAGGGTAAGCAGGTAAAGGACTGAATGAGGCTTTTACGCATGAATATTAGTCAGACGCGTGTGCGATTGGTTCTCCTGGGTGCGATCTTTGCGGCTGCGGCCCTGGTTACCGGCTGTGGAAATAACTACCGGCCCGTGGTTAACCCCGTCAATCCCAGTGGCCCAGCCCCTCAGCCGAAGTCGTTAGCGGTGGTGGTTTCAGCCCC
The DNA here is from genome assembly GCA_963840985.1 of uncultured Acidobacteriaceae bacterium. GTDB lineage: Bacteria > Acidobacteriota > Terriglobia > Terriglobales > Acidobacteriaceae > Telmatobacter. The sequence goes on along the minus strand of CAWJDN010000252.1, from coordinate 12,928 downwards.
CTCGCCCACCACGCCCGGCATCGCCACGATCATCGATTACGCCGGAGATACGATTATGGCCACGGCGCCCATCGGTCCCGGCCCGACCGCGTTTACCCTGAGCGAAACCGGATATAACGGCTATACCTACGACAGCGACGGCACCATCACTAATATCCCAGTATCCACCACACTGCAGGCCAAGAACATCTCATTCACCACGCTGCCCAGCGCGGCAAAGCCCTTGAACCTGTTCTCGCCGTCGACCGGGCTTTGGGCTGCGGACCTGTGCGCAACCATTCCACCTTCGACCGTGTGCGAAAACGCCACCGATGTTTTCAGTGGGATCCCCGAGACCTTCATGTATTCCATTCCGCTGGCGCCCACGCCGGTGATGGTGGTGGGTCCTTCGCTTATCAGTGCCGGGGCGCGTGACTTTGCCTTGAGCCAGAACATTACCAATTCAAATGGCATGGAGTGCAATACACCTCCATACTCAGCGGTCAACCTGAATGGCATTGTGGAAGTGATAGAAACCGCCAGCAACACGGTTTCTGCCAGCCTAGTACTGGATCCCGCCAACCCTACGAATAGCCCCACCGGCAGCATGAATGCTCGGTGCCCGGTCTATGCCGTCGAAAGCAATGATAGTCAGAGGTTCTTCGTGCTCAACCGGGGCAGCGACACCATTTCAGTGATCAACGCGCAGTTCGGCACACTAGACAACCAATGTCCTCCGCCAACGGGTTGCGTGAACCAGGCTGGACAGACGTATTTCTCCCATCCCATCCTGCCGCTTTCGACCAACGCAGTAACCGCTACGGGCATAACCCCTCCTAACGGGACTACCGGAATGCCCACAACCGCCGGCCCGGTCTATGCCGAGTACAACGCTGCCAAGAACCTTCTGGTCGTAGCCGATTATGATGGCGGAACGATCAGCGTGATTGACGTCAGCCTGGATGAATACGGCAACGATAGCGCCACCTTCGGCACCACATACACGATTCCGGTGGGCAACAAACCCGCCAGTGTAACGGTTCTGCTCGATGGCAGCCGCGCATATACAGCCAACCAGGCTGATCAGACGGTGACCATCGTCAACCTGAGCAGCTACACGGTGGAAAAGACGTTGCCGGTTACCGGCTACCCGCGCAACGTGGTTTCCACCCAGAATTCGGCTTACGGCAAGGTCTATGTTGCTTCGCCTAACACCAACTACCTGACCATCATCCGCACCGATCAGGACATCGTTGACACGACTTTGCTGATGGAAGGCGACATCGTGGACGTGCGCGTGACCACACAGAACGGCATCAGCGGAAACAACAACAACGTGAGCCGGATTCCCGGTTACGGCCAGCCCTGCAACCTGCCGGACAACGCGTCCCTGGCATCACTTGCCGCTTGCCAGACGCAGCCGTAGCCTTAGCATATAAAAGGCATCTAGACAGCCAAAGAGGTTTTTCCCGCGAGGGAAGGCTCCTTTGGCTGTTTTTACGTATGCTCCAGCGTTTGTGAAACTCTTTTACTGACCTGTGAAACGATAGAGAGAATGGCTTCCGGCACAAAAATGCGCGTGGACCTGCTGCTGGTCGAGCGGGGCCTGGTTCCAAGCCGTGAGCGGGCGCGCGCGCTCATTCTGGCTGGCCGGGTTTTGGTCGGCGAGCAGAAGGTTGTGAAAGCCGGCGCTACCATCCCGGCGGATGCTCCCATCCGTTTGCTCGGCGAAGACCAGCCCTACGTGAGCCGCGGAGGCCTCAAGCTGGCTGCGGCGCTGGCTCACTGGCAGATCAGCATCCAGGGCCGCGCCTGCCTCGACGTAGGCGCCTCCACGGGCGGATTCACCGATTGCCTCCTGCAAGCAGGCGCTGCGCACGTCACAGCCGTCGATACCGGCTTCGGTCAGATTGCCATGAAGCTGCGCAACGACCCCCGCGTCCGTCTGCTGGAGCGCACCAACGCCCGCTATCTTGAGCCGGGTTCGCTGGGGACACGGGCTGTCGAAAAACGTCTTGCTTTGAAAGGGCACGACTTTAGTCGTGCCGTAAGTGCAGCAGGTTTAACGAGGGCTTTAGCCCCTGAGGGATGTTTTTCGGGCATTTTGCATGAGAACCAGCCTTTGTCCGCTGTCCCTGATGAAACTCCCACCCTTACACTGTTGGTAATGGATGTCTCGTTTATCTCCGCTACGCTGCTGCTGGCACCGGTCTTGGCCGCTGCGCCGGCGCTCAATGAAGCCGTCGTCCTGGTCAAACCGCAGTTCGAGGCGGGGCGCGGCCACGTGGGTAAGGGAGGCATCGTTCGCGACCCCGAAGCACATCAACTGGCCATCGACCGGGTAGCCGATTGCGTCCGCTCATTGGGCTGGCAGGTCGTCGAAACCATTCCTTCGCCCATCACCGGCGCGGAGGGAAACCGCGAGTTTCTGCTCTACGCGCGGCGGGTATATACCCCATAAAACCGCAACTCCGCCTTCAGGCGGAGTTGCGGAATAAACAATACACACTTCAGATAGCTAATCGCTGTAAACGGCTAGACTCCCTTGGGATCGGGGCCATGTCCGTTCGCCCCCGGAGTGCTGTCCAGTACCGTAAATACAAGCACGATGATTCCGCCAATAATAGGGATCAGACCGAGCAAAATCATCCAGCCGCTCTTACCGGTGTCATGGAGCCGGCGCACTGTGACGGCCAGACCCGGAATGAGGATGGCCAGTGCATAAATAAACAACAGGCCGAGAATGACTTTGCCGAGCGCATTCTCCCTGAGTATGACGCCAAGGATCTCCAGCACAACGAAGATCAACATGTTAAACAGCGCAAACATCCAATACTCTTTGCGGCGCGACCGCCCGCTGAACTCGGCGTACTTCTTCTATACCATCAAATACCAATTCATCCTCATCCTCCATTATTGGTTGTCGGTCAAGTCAAGCGCCGCGAGCGCCGCATCCTCAACGCCGTCTCGCCGCACAGTCTGTGAATTACACCCCGTTTTGGGTGCGTAGCCAATATACACTGGTCTGCCCTACAGAGTCGCATACAATTATTTCCGGCGTTTAGGCACACCAGAAAGATTAGCCCCACCGCAGATGGTGGTTGGCCCCACCGCAGCCGTTCCGTTACACTAAAACCGCATGGATCGCATCGCGATTGTCTGCAAACCGGAGAAAATAGAGCTGTCCCGGCTGCTGCCGGAGTTGATCGCATGGCTGCGCCAGCACGGTTATGATCCGCTGCTCGACCTGGAGGGCGGCCAGTACACCACGGCCGCTCCTGCCATGGACCGCGCGCGGATGCCTGATCAGACACCGGGGCTGGTCATCGTCCTGGGTGGAGATGGAACTCTGCTCTCCGTTGCGCGCATCTTTGCCTCCACCGGTACCCCCATCCTGGGCGTGAACCTGGGTTCTCTCGGCTTTTTGACCGAGGTCCGTCTCGCCGACCTCTATCCGGCACTGGAGAGCTGGCATAGCGGCTGCGATGGCTGCCATGTTCTCGATACGCGTGCCATGCTGCATGCCGAGCTATGGCGAGGCGGCGCGCTCTGCTCCAGCCACGAAGCGCTGAATGAGGTCGTCATCTCCAAGGGCGACATTGCCCGCATGGGCGACTTCGCCGTCGAACTGGACGGCAAAAACGTAGCCCGTTTCCGCGCCGACGGCGTCATCGTTTCCACTCCCACCGGCTCCACGGCCTATACGCTGGCCGCCAACGGCCCCATCCTGACCCCCGATGTGGACGCCATGGTGGTCACGCCTATCTGCCCACACCTGCTCACCCTCCGGCCCATCGTGGTGCGCGGCGACGCCTCACTTACCGTCCGCGTCGAGGGCGTCGTTAACCCGGCGCTGCTCACTGTAGACGGCCAGAAGAGCATTGAGCTGCTCATCGGCGACGAGCTTCGCTGTCGCAAGTCCGCGAACGCCGTCAACCTGGTCCGCATGAGCGGAGGCGGCTTCTTTGAGGCGCTGCGCAACAAGCTCAGCTGGGGCGAGCGGTAACAACCTGCGGTGGGGCAGAATTTTGTGTAATGATGATGCCGACGGATTATAGCAGCAATATTCACTGACGAAGCGTAAGGGCAGGGCTATACTATCCGGCATGAGCCGAATTAATACGGAGGGATAGTGATGAAGCCAGTGAATTGGAGTGCGGTATCTGCGATTGCTCATTCAGTCATGGCACTAGCTGCTATTGGTGCGTTCATCTTTGCTGGTGTACAGATTCAAGATTTACGCGAGGAAGCAAAGATACAGCATCTCGTTGAACAGGTAAATACTTTTGATGGTCCGAAATATATGGAAATTAGAAAATCACTTGCCATTCAGCGCATGGACACAAAGCAGGAACGGCTACAGAAACTAGATCCGGATAATCCACCGACAGCTCTTTACGACGAGTTGAACTTATGTGAAGATTTGGGACTTCTTTCGCGCCATGGCTCTTTGAATCTACATGACGTGTGGGAAGAATTCGCGTACTGGCTATTTCCTATGTACACTGACGCACGACCGGTTATTGATGCTTCCCGTAAAGAAAGTCCCGGCGTCTATGCGAACTGTGTATGGCTTGTCGATAACATTCGATCAATAGAAAATAAAGAAAATGCCGGTGCGGATGACCATCCAGGCGAAACGGCCATCTACGAATTCTATGCAGGCGAAGTTAGCATTCAACCGGGACAACCACTCCAAAAAGGCAGGCATAGTGTTAAAGGCGTGAAGCAATAAATAGCGAGTCAGTTCTCCCGCTTTGGGCAGTGGGTCGCCTCCACGGTCTATACTCTCCTCTGTCGAATTACTTTTCGAGAGGGAGCACACCTATGTCTTCACCCGCCGTAGCCTACGCCCGCCAGAACCATCCCCGCTTCTTGAAGGAACTCAAGGACCTGCTGCGTATTCCTTCCATTTCCACCCTGCCCGAGAACAAGGCCGATTGCCGCCGTGCCGCCGAATTCATCCTGCGCGAACTGACCCGCGTCGGTTTCGAGCACGCCCGGCTCATCGAAACCGAGGGTCATCCGCTGGTCTACGCCGACTGGCTGCACGCTGCCGGAAAGCCCACCGCCCTGTTCTACGGCCACTATGATGTCCAGCCCGTCGACCCGCTGGACCAGTGGCTCTCGCCGCCCTTCGAGCCTGCCGAGCGCGACGGCAACATCTATGGCCGCGGCACCTGTGACGACAAAGGCCAGATTTGGGCGCAGATCAAAGCCCTCGAATCGCTCTTTGCCGCCAACAAAGGCAAGCTGCCCATCAACGTGCGCATCATCTTCGAGGGCGACGAAGAGGTCGGAGGGGAGGGAATTGCCGCTTTTGTCGCCTCCAAGCCCCCCGAGCTGAAGGCCGACTTTGCCCTCATCTCCGATACCGAGCTCTTCGCCCCCGGCCTGCCCACTCTCTGCGTCGGCCTGCGCGGCATGATCTACACCGAACTCGAAGTCCGAGGCGCAAAAACCGATCTGCACTCCGGTATGTACGGCGGCGCGGCCCCCAATCCCTTCGTGACCATTGCGCAGATCATTGCCAAGCTCAAAGATGAAAACGGCCACATCCTCATCCCCGGCTTCTACGACGGCATCATCCCTCCCAGCCCCGAGGAGCTCAAAGCCTGGAGCAGCCTGCCCTTCGACGAGGAGCACTACCGCAAAACCGAAGTCGGCTCGCGCTCCCTCGTCGGCGAGCCCGGCTTCAGCGTCATGGAGCGCACCTGGGCCCGGCCCACTCTCGACGTGCACGGAATCCCCGGCGGCTTCATCGGCGCAGGCGCAAAAACCGTCATCCCCGCTAAGGCCGTTGCCAAAATCTCCATGCGCCTGGTCCCCGGCATGGTTCCGGCTAAATCCTTTGAGCTATACAAATCCTATGTAAAGAAGATCGCCCCTCCCGGCGTCGAGGTCGAGGTGCGGCTGATTCACACCGGCGACCCCTGCCTGGTCCGCGTCGACAACCCCTACATCCAGGCCGCCACCCGCGCTCTGTATGAGGTCTGGGGCAAAGACACGGTCTTCATACGCTCCGGTGGCTCCATCCCCATCGTCGGCGATTTCGACCGCCATCTCGGCGTCCCCAGCGTCATGATGGGCTTCGGCCTGCCCGACGACTGCATCCACGCCCCTAACGAAAAGTTCCATCTCAAGAACTTCGAGCTGGGCATCGAATCCGTCATCCGCTTCCTCGAAGAAGCCGGCAAATAAGATCGCGCCCCAGGCCTCGCTCAAAACCGAGGCCAGGGGCATATTATGAGAATGATCAGGAGAGGAGCGAGAAGATGGAGAGCTTCGCGATCAAATTCCTATTGCTTGTAGTAGGTGTTATCGTAGCCGAAGCTACACGGCAAATCGTAGACTATATTAAGCGGATTACACCTAAAGTTGAATACTCCGTGTTGTCAGGAATACCGATAAATGTTGAAAAGAAACATTATTGTGCTTACAAGATAAAGATAACCAATCCATCGAAAAAGAAAGTTGAGAATGTTACATTGCATGTGCGTGTGAGCAATCAGGCAATTAAGATGGAGGTGATTTCCAAGCCGGAAGGCCTAGAAATTTGCACGGTCGAGAAAGATTATGGGATTGATCTTACATTCCCATATCTTAAACATGGTGAGGAAGTTAATTTAAAGGCGCAGGTTGAAGGACAATATTACTTTTCAGATTCATTAGGTGTATCAGTTACCTCGCCGAACGACATAGAAGCCAATAGAGTACCCTATGAAAAAGTCAAGGATTCTTCAATATCCAGAGTTCCATATGTCGTTATATCAGTAAGCGTGATTATATCAATAATATTATTTGTATGGATTTGGAAGATCAATACTCAACCTAGCCAAACGGAGACAAGCTTATACGCATATGAAATGTATCAACGCGATTATGTTATTTCAGCTGCGTCGGTGGTCGGATTACCACATATCGCAGAACTATATATCACAGCGTCTGACCCGAAGTATTTTAATTTAGGAGACCTTGCCTACTCTTATTCTGTTGCATCTAAAAATCCAGATGAAATCATGAAATATCGTAAACTAATTTCACTCACACTAGGATCAGTACCAGGGATGTTACCTGAAAGTCAGGCTAGTTTATATTATTCTCTCGGCAAACTTGACCTTTTGGTTTCGGATGAGAAAAGTGCTCTGAGTGATTTTCGAAATGCAATCGTAAAAAATCGTACTATTGTCGAGACAAAGGCAAAAATGGATACCAAGACGAACGAGTTTCTTATCGACAAGGGTCTACTGTAGCCATGTGACGGGTGATCCAGGTCTGACCCAAAATGATCGGGTGCCCCAGGTCAGGATTTTCGGTCCTGGGAAACCACAATCTTCTCTGGCGGCTACTTGCAGAGAATCTCGTTTCCCTGCCTCACTTTCTGAATAACGCCGCATCAACTATATTGATTTCGAACCGGTTTTATGCACAGGAGGAACTCGATGAACAAAATGTTGATACTCTCGCTGCTGGCGTTGATGCTTCCGCTTGGGTTGGCGGCGCAGGAACCCAATGGATTTCAACGCTTCCACATTGGCGCGGCGGAGGTGACCGCGCTCCAGGACGGCTGGCTGAATCTCGACACAAGTTTGCTCAAGGGAATCGACGAGGCCGGAATCAAGGAGTTACTTGGCAGCACCGCTCCGGTGAAGACTTCGATCAACGCCTTTGTAGTGCGCAGCGGCAAACACACCTTCCTGATCGATGCCGGTTCCAAGGGCGACGCATACGGCGGCTCCATGGGGCATTTGCTGGAGAAGATGCAGCAGGCGGGCATTGATCCGGCCTCAATCGAGGTGGTCTTGCTCACCCACATGCACTTCGACCATGTAAGCAATCTGCTCACCGCCGATGGCAAGCGCGCCTTCCCCAATGCCACCGTGCGGATGTCAAAAGCGGAGTACGATTACTGGCTCGACCCCACAACGGCAACCAGCCCGGAACGCAAGCAGAGCATGGAGATGCTGAAGACCTTGTTGGCGCCTTATGAAGCGGCGGGTGCTTGCAAGCCGTTTGCTCCTGGCGAGGAGCCGTTTCCAGGCGTTACCGCGCTCACTCAGTACGGACACACGCCAGGACACACGGTATACAAGATCGGCAAAGGCATAGAGGCCGTCTGGTTCATCGGCGACCTGATCCACTACGGCGATGTACAGTTAGCGCGGCCGCAGGTGACCGTGCAATTCGACACCGATAGCAACAAGGCTATATCCAACCGTGCCGAGCTTTTCCGCGAGGCGGAAAAGCAGGGAGCCGTACTGGCAGGCGCGCACCTGGCCTTTCCCGGCATGGGACGCATCGCCACCAAAGGCAGCGGGTATCTTTGGGTGCCCCTGAATTAACGAGTCGTCTCAGTGAAAGGCATGCGGTGAGAAGATGTCGACGGCGAACTGCAAGACCGTATCTCTGGTTCTCGGAAGCGGCGGCGCTCGAGGTTTGGCGCACATTGGCGTCATTCATTGGCTCGAAGAAAATGATTTCAAGATCAAGTCCATCGTCGGCTGCTCCATCGGCGCAGTCATCGGCGGCATTTACGCTGCCGGGAAACTGGATGTGTATGAGCAGTGGGTGCGTGCCTTGACCAAAGTCGACATTGTCACCCTGCTCGATCTTTCTTGGGATAAGAGCGGGTTGGTGAGAGGGGAGAAAATCATCAACGCCCTGAGAGGCCTGGTGGGCGATAAATTGATCGAAGACCTCCCCATTTCATTTACCGCCGTAGCCACTGACCTAAGAAACCAGAAGGAGGTTTGGATTCGCTCCGGCAGTCTCTTCGATGCTATGCGCGCCTCCTTCGCTATACCTCTTTTCTTCACTCCCTTCAAGTTGAAGGGCTTAGATCTTGTCGATGGAGGGGTTCTAAATCCCGTGCCCATCGCACCCACCTTTGGCGATCAATCCGCCATCACCATCGCCGTGAATCTAAACGGGCCCGTTGAAACTCCGATAGAGCGAGCTGTCGTCAGTGCCGCACCGCGTTCCCCTACGTCGCCCATCCGCGAGAAGATTAATCGCTTCATCGCCCGCCTCCAACCACCCCACAATCCATCCACGCCAAGCGGCGGCGGTCGGGATTGGGGAGCGTACGAAATCGCCTCTCAGGCCTTCGAAGCCATGCAGAGCGCCATCGCCCGCCAGAAGCTAGCCGCCTATCCTCCGGACATAGTCATAGATATTCCCAGGAACGTATGTAAGACGTTGGAATTCGACCGGGCAGCCGAGATCATCGCAGTGGGATACAAAAAGGCCAAAATGTGCGACTTCACGGCTTCGGCTGGCAGGCGCTAGCTGGCGATGGCAGGCTATGCCGAGTGGCCCTATGTCTCGATCTTGAGAGATGCGAGACCAGCGCTGGACTCTAGCTCCTCAGGGAAAAGTTAACGAAGCCGGTTTGCCCAGCCCAAAGCAAGAGGAGCGGCATCGTCAAACAGATCGTTATGGCCACGTCCGAGAAGTGAATAGAATTGCCGTGGTTCGTTGGCCATGGCATAAAGCTGTCTCCCCTCGGAGGGAGGAATGATCTGATCTCTGGCTCCGTTCATAATCAAAACAGGCGCATGAATATTCTTCAACTTTTTATCGTTCTCATAACGGTCCAGAGCAATATATTTCGCGGGGAAATACGGGAAATTCTCTTGCGCCATCTCTGCGATGGATAGATAGGGCGCCAGCAGCATGACCCCGCCGACATGGAATTCCCCGGCCATCTGCACAGCCACGCCTGTTCCCAGCGAATGTCCAAACAGGATGATATTTTCGCTTTTGACGCCTTGCGCCATCAGCCCCTTGATATAGGCCCGTGCGTCGGCATAAAGGCCGGCCTCCGTCGGATTGCCGGGCAATCCGCTGTATCCGCGATACTCCGCCAGCAGAAACCCATACCCCGCAGCAATATAAGGATCGGCAATAGGCGACGCGGTGTGCAAACGATCTCCATTGCCGTGAAAGAAGACGAAGGTGAAAGGCTTGCTGGTTGCAGGCGCATACCAGGCCGTCAAATCGAGCCCGTCTTCCGTCCTAACGGAGAATTCCTTGAAAGCTCTATTCGCGTGTGCGTCGCTCAAGAAGATATGCTCATGGCTTGGAAAGTACAAAAAGTTTCTTTGAAAGGTAAAAAGGCCGGTCAAAGCCACGAGATACAAGCCAAGCAGAGCACCAAACACATACCGTATTTTCATAACCGCCCCCATCGCGTAAGCTGATTCTAAGCCCATGTTCGACTTTCCCACCATGACGGAGCAGTCCCCGCAGCAGGAGCACTTCATCTCCTTTAGCCATGTGGGCATCTCCTTCGATGGCCGCCAGGTTCTGGAGGACATGAGCTTTTACGTGGATCGCGGGCAAACCCTCTGCATTCTGGGCCGCAGTGGCGTCGGCAAGTCAGTTGCCCTGCGCATGCTGATGGGCTTTCTCACCCCGGATGCTGGTTCCATCCGCGTAGATGGCCAGGAGATCACGGTCCTCGACGAAGAGGGTATGAGGGCTATCCGCAAGCGCATCACCATGGTCTTCCAGAATGGCGCCCTCTTCGATTCCATGAGCGTGCGCGAAAACGTGGCCTTTCCTCTGCGCGAACGCGGCGGCATGGACGAGAACGAGATTATGGAGTCGGTGGACCGGCTTATCGGCCTGGTGGGTGCCGATGACGTGCTTGATGCCCTGCCGGCCAGCCTTTCCACCGGACGCAAGCGCGCCGTGGCCATTGCCCGAGCCCTCGCCGCCAAGCCGGAAGTGGTGCTCTACGACGAGCCGACCACCATGGTTGACCCCATCATCGCCCGCCACCTCGGCGACCTTATCCAGCGGCTCAAGCATCAGCTTCGTTTCACCAGCATCGTGGTCACACACGACACGCGCTTTGCCGAGCGGCTCGCTGATCTGGTCCTCTTTCTCCATCAGGGCCGGGCTTTGTATTTCGGTCCCCTCCAGGGTTTCATGACCTCTTCTGATCCAGATATTCAACAATTTCTGGCTCTGGATGCCTACGCATTACCTTCGGAATAAATTGCTCTTAAGCCGTAACCACACTCCAACAGATTCTTCTTGCTGTCATTGCTGTTTCGCGCGATGCTTGTTAGTAAGGCGAATCTGTGGACGCGGGCTTTTCTGGAGGTAGAAATACGGCGATTGCGTGGATTCCGCAGCCAGGAGTACTGTATAATTTGTTACCAACGGATTTTATTCAAGCCGGAGCGGCACAATTCCGGCACTTCTTCATTGGATTCGCATCGATACCGGGCAAACTGGCTCCCCTTGGCCCAATGACCACTAACTCCTTGCTGCTGGCTGCCGTCTGATCGTTTGAGGTCCGAAAAACGCGTATGGCAACTTCGGGATTCTGGCAAAAAATATCGATGTCTGCGACTTTACCTCAAGCAATGAAAGAAGGAGTGGCACAGGGTTCTGCGCGCGCATCGCAAGGTAAGGTCTGGGTATGGATGTTTCTGGATGCGCTGACGATTCTACTCGCAGCGGTCGTTGCCACCCTTTACAGGCTGCATCAGGATCCATTGTCAGTCGCAAGAGGGTTCTGGCGCGGCACGCTCATCCATGGCTTTTCCATGGGAATTCTGCTGGCCCTTTTATGTTTCTTTGCCGTCTCGCTGATGTTCACCAGCCGGCGGTTAAATTTATATACGCCTACACGGCTCAGCAACATCTTCCAGGAACAGCTCCTCAGCATACGAGCCTGTCTCACCTCGGGACTGCTGCTTACAGGCTTGCTCTACATGGTGCACGCCGAGGATATTCCCCGCACCATCGTTCTGGGCACGGTGGCGCTGGTCACCGTCGGCATAAGCCTGCGCCGACTGGTTTATCGTATGCTGCTCTACCGCAGCTTCGAGCGCGGCATCGGCACACGCAACGTGCTGATCGTCGGCACCGGGCCGGAGGCTGTCGCTTTGCGCTTCTATCTGGAGAGCATTCGCCACTTGGGATACAGATTCAAGGGATTTATTGAAGCTCCAGAGAGCGGTCGGACTTCAGGCGCCGATTCACGCTTTGCGGCAACCTCCAGCGACATAATGGGCAAGTTCGAGACGCTCTTCCAGCATGTGCGCACCATGTTTGTAGATGAGATTTTCTTCACCACGGCATGCGAGCGCGGCGTCCTCCAGAATATTCTGACGCAGGCTCGTGCCCACCGCGTGGCCATGCGCATGGTTCCCGAAATGTACGATGGCCTCTCTTTTAACAGCGCCATAGAATACATCGGCCACTTTCCCACCATTCCATTGCACTGCGGCCATGTGCCTGAGGTCAGGCTGCTGCTCAAGCGTGGCTTCGACATCATATTTTCCAGCATGGTGTTGATTTCTTTATCGCCGTTGCTGCTGGCCATCGCCATCGCCATCATGCTGGATTCCCCGGGGCCGGTCTTTTATATCTCTGAGCGTGTAGGCAAAAAAGGTCGTGTCTTCCGCTGCATCAAGTTCCGCACCATGGTCCACAACGCGGAAATACAACGCGACGGCATGATGCACATGAACGAGCGTGATGGCGTGCTGTTCAAAATATCCAATGATCCGCGCATCACTAGGCTGGGCCACTTTTTGCGCAAGCACTCGCTGGATGAGTTTCCGCAGTTCTACAATGTACTGCGCGGCGATATGAGCGTAGTCGGTCCGCGTCCGCTTCCTGCCAATGACGTGCGAGACTCCAAGCTCGCTTACCTGCGGGTGCTCGCCGTGACCCCCGGCGTCACAGGCCTGTGGCAGGTGCAGGGCCGCCACGACCCCTCCTCGGACAGCTATATCTCGCTGAATGTGATCTACATCGAAAACTGGAGCATCTGGCTGGATATCCAGATCATCCTGCGCACTATCGGCGTGGTCCTGGCCGGAACCGGAACGTAGCGGAGGGCTTCCATCCACAAAATTGACCAGGCAACATCCGTTAGTATGCCTTTTAAGGGCAATGCCTCGGTGGGGATTCTATGCAACAGATG
>CAWJDN010000251.1:0-6865 GCA_963840985.1 uncultured Acidobacteriaceae bacterium | reverse complement strand
ACCGGTTCGAAATCAATATAGTTGATGCGGCGTTATTCAGAAAGTGAGGCAGGGAAACGAGATTCTCTGCAAGTAGCCGCCAGAGAAGATTGTGGTTTCCCAGGACCGAAAATCCTGACCTGGGGCACCCGATCATTTTGGGTCAGACCTGGATCACCCGTCACATGGCTACAGTAGACCCTTGTCGATAAGAAACTCGTTCGTCTTGGTATCCATTTTTGCCTTTGTCTCGACAATAGTACGATTTTTTACGATTGCATTTCGAAAATCACTCAGAGCACTTTTCTCATCCGAAACCAAAAGGTCAAGTTTGCCGAGAGAATAATATAAACTAGCCTGACTTTCAGGTAACATCCCTGGTACTGATCCTAGTGTGAGTGAAATTAGTTTACGATATTTCATGATTTCATCTGGATTTTTAGATGCAACAGAATAAGAGTAGGCAAGGTCTCCTAAATTAAAATACTTCGGGTCAGACGCTGTGATATATAGTTCTGCGATATGTGGTAATCCGACCACCGACGCAGCTGAAATAACATAATCGCGTTGATACATTTCATATGCGTATAAGCTTGTCTCCGTTTGGCTAGGTTGAGTATTGATCTTCCAAATCCATACAAATAATATTATTGATATAATCACGCTTACTGATATAACGACATATGGAACTCTGGATATCGAAGAATCCTTGACTTTTTCATAGGGTACTCTATTGGCTTCTATGTCGTTCGGCGAGGTAACTGATACACCTAATGAATCTGAAAAGTAATATTGTCCTTCAACCTGCGCCTTTAAATTAACTTCCTCACCATGTTTAAGATATGGGAATGTAAGATCAATCCCATAATCTTTCTCGACCGTGCAAATTTCTAGGCCTTCCGGCTTGGAAATCACCTCCATCTTAATTGCCTGATTGCTCACACGCACATGCAATGTAACATTCTCAACTTTCTTTTTCGATGGATTGGTTATCTTTATCTTGTAAGCACAATAATGTTTCTTTTCAACATTTATCGGTATTCCTGACAACACGGAGTATTCAACTTTAGGTGTAATCCGCTTAATATAGTCTACGATTTGCCGTGTAGCTTCGGCTACGATAACACCTACTACAAGCAATAGGAATTTGATCGCGAAGCTCTCCATCTTCTCGCTCCTCTCCTGATCATTCTCATAATATGCCCCTGGCCTCGGTTTTGAGCGAGGCCTGGGGCGCGATCTTATTTGCCGGCTTCTTCGAGGAAGCGGATGACGGATTCGATGCCCAGCTCGAAGTTCTTGAGATGGAACTTTTCGTTAGGGGCGTGGATGCAGTCGTCGGGCAGGCCGAAGCCCATCATGACGCTGGGGACGCCGAGATGGCGGTCGAAATCGCCGACGATGGGGATGGAGCCACCGGAGCGTATGAAGACCGTGTCTTTGCCCCAGACCTCATACAGAGCGCGGGTGGCGGCCTGGATGTAGGGGTTGTCGACGCGGACCAGGCAGGGGTCGCCGGTGTGAATCAGCCGCACCTCGACCTCGACGCCGGGAGGGGCGATCTTCTTTACATAGGATTTGTATAGCTCAAAGGATTTAGCCGGAACCATGCCGGGGACCAGGCGCATGGAGATTTTGGCAACGGCCTTAGCGGGGATGACGGTTTTTGCGCCTGCGCCGATGAAGCCGCCGGGGATTCCGTGCACGTCGAGAGTGGGCCGGGCCCAGGTGCGCTCCATGACGCTGAAGCCGGGCTCGCCGACGAGGGAGCGCGAGCCGACTTCGGTTTTGCGGTAGTGCTCCTCGTCGAAGGGCAGGCTGCTCCAGGCTTTGAGCTCCTCGGGGCTGGGAGGGATGATGCCGTCGTAGAAGCCGGGGATGAGGATGTGGCCGTTTTCATCTTTGAGCTTGGCAATGATCTGCGCAATGGTCACGAAGGGATTGGGGGCCGCGCCGCCGTACATACCGGAGTGCAGATCGGTTTTTGCGCCGCGGACTTCAAGCTCGGTGTAGATCATGCCGCGCAGGCCGACGCAGAGAGTGGGCAGGCCAGGGGCGAAGAGTTCGGTATCGGAGATGAGGGCAAAGTCGGCCTTCAGCTCGGGGGGCTTGGAGGCGACAAAAGCGGCAATTCCCTCCCCTCCGACCTCCTCGTCGCCCTCGAAGATGATGCGCACGTTGATGGGCAGCTTGCCTTTGTTGGCGGCCATGAGCGATTCGAGGGCTTTAATCTGCGCCCAGACTTGGCCCTTGTCGTCACAGGTGCCGCGGCCGTAGATGTTGCCATCGCGCTCGGCAGGCTCGAAGGGCGGCGAGAGCCACTGGTCCAGCGGATCGACGGGCTGCACATCATAGTGGCCGTAAAACAGGGCCATGGGCTTTCCGGCAGCATGCAGCCAGTCGGCGTAAACCAGCGGATGACCCTCGGTTTCGATGAGCCGGGCATGCTCGAAGCCGATGCGGGTCAGTTCGCGCAGGATGAATTCGGCGGCGCGACGGCAATCGGCCTTGTTCTCGGGCAGGGTGGAAATGGAAGGAATACGCAGCAGGTCCTTGAGTTCCTTCAAGAAGCGGGGATGGTTCTGGTGGGCGTAGGCTACGGCAGGTGAAGACATAGGTGTGCTCCCTCTCGAAATAATTCGACAGAGGAGAGTATAGACCGTGGAGGCGCACGCTGCCTAAAGCGGGAGAACTGACTCGCTATTTATTGCTTCACGCCTTTAACACTATGCCTGCCTTTTTGGAGTGGTTGTCCCGGTTGAATGCTAACTTCGCCTGCATAGAATTCGTAGATGGCCGTTTCGCTCGGATGGTCATCCGCACCGGCATTTTCTTTATTTTCTATTGATCGAATGTTATCGACAAGCCATACACAGTTCGCATAGACGCCGGGACTTTCTTTACGGGAAGCATCAATAACCGGTCGTGCGTCAGTGTACATAGGAAATAGCCAGTACGCGAATTCTTCCCACACGTCATGTAGATTCAAAGAGCCATGGCGCGAAAGAAGTCCCAAATCTTCACATAAGTTCAACTCGTCGTAAAGAGCTGTCGGTGGATTATCCGGATCAAGTTTTTGTAGCCGTTCCTGCTTTGTGTCCATGCGCTGAATGGCAAGTGATTTTCTAATTTCCATATATTTCGGACCATCAAAAGTATTTACCTGTTCAACGAGATGCTGTATCTTTGCTTCCTCGCGTAAATCTTGAATCTGTACACCAGCAAAGATGAACGCACCAATAGCAGCTAGTGCCATGACTGAATGAGCAATCGCAGATACCGCACTCCAATTCACTGGCTTCATCACTATCCCTCCGTATTATTTCGGCTCATGCCGGATAGTATAGCCCTGCCCTTACGCTTCGTCAGTGAATATTGCTGCTATAATCCGTCGGCATCATCATTACACAAAATTCTGCCCCACCGCAGGTTGTTACCGCTCGCCCCAGCTGAGCTTGTTGCGCAAAGCCTCGAAGAAGCCGCCTCCACTCATGCGGACCAGGTTGACGGCGTGCGCGGACTTGCGGCAGCGCAACTCATCACCGATGAGCAACTCGATGCCCTTCGGCCGTCCACAGTGAGTAGCGCCGGGTTGACGATACCCTCGACGCGGACGGTGAGTGAGGCATCGCCGCGCGCCACGATGGGCCGGAGGGTAAGCAGGTGGGGGCAGACGGGCGTGACTACCATGGCGTCCACATCGGGGGTCAGGATGGGGCCGTTGGCGGCCAGCGTATAGGCCGTGGAACCGGTGGGAGTGGAAACGATGACGCCGTCGGCGCGGAAACGGGCTACGTTTTTGCCGTCCAGTTCGACGGCGAAGTCGCCCATGCGGGCAATGTCGCCCTTGGAGATGACGACCTCATTGAGCGCTTCGTGGCTAGAGCAGAGCGCGCCGCCTCGCCATAGCTCGGCGTGTAGCATGGCGCGCGTATCGAGAACATGGCAGCCATCGCAGCCGCTATGCCAGCTCTCCAGTGCCGGATAGAGGTCGGCCAAGCGAACCTCGGTCAAAAAGCCGAGAGAACCCAGGTTGACGCCCAGGATGGGGGTGCCGGTGGAGGCAAAGATGCGCGCCACAGAGAGCAGGGTTCCGTCGCCGCCCAGGACGATGACCAGCCCCGGTGCCTGTTCGGGCATCCGCGCGCGGTCCATGGCCGGGGCTGCTGTTGTGTACTGTCCGCCCTCCAGGTCTAACAACGGATCATAGCCGTGCTGGCGCAGCCATGCGATCAACTCGGGCAGCAGCCGGCCAGCTCTGCTTTCTCCGGTTTGAACAATCGCGACGCGAACCATTCGGCTATAGTGTAACGGAACGGCTGCGGTGGGGCCAACCACCATCTGCGGTGGGGCTAATCTTTCTGGTGTGCCTAAACGCCGGAAATAATTGTGTGCGACTCTGTGGGGTAAACCAGTGTATATTGGCTACGCACCCAAAACGGGGTGCAATTCACAGACTGTGCGGCGAGACGGCGTTGAGGATGCGGCGCTCGCGGCGCTTGACTTGACCGACAACCAATAACGGAGGATGAAGATGAATTGGTATTTGATGGTATTGAAGAAGTACGCCGAGTTCAGCGGGCGGTCGCGCCGCAAAGAGTATTGGATGTTTGCGCTGTTTAACATGTTGATCTTCGTTGTGCTGGAGATCCTTGGCGTCATACTCAGGGAGAATGCGCTCGGCAAAGTCATTCTCGGTCTGTTGTTTATTTATGCACTGGCCATCCTCATTCCGGGTCTGGCCGTCACAGTGCGCCGGCTCCATGACACCGGTAAGAGTGGCTGGATGATTTTGCTCGGTCTGATCCCTATTATTGGCGGAATCATCGTGCTTGTATTTACGGTACTGGACAGCACTCCGGGGCGAACGAATATGGCCCCAATCCCAAGGGAGTCTAGCCGTTTACAGCGATTAGCTATCTGAAGTGTGTATTGTTTATTCCGCAACTCCGCCTGAAGGCGGAGTTGCGGTTTTATGGGGTATATACCCGCCGCGCGTAGAGCAGAAACTCGCGGTTTCCCTCCGCGCCGGTGATGGGCGAAGGAATGGTTTCGACGACCTGCCAGCCCAATGAGCGGACGCAATCGGCTACCCGGTCGATGGCCAGTTGATGTGCTTCGGGGTCGCGAACGATGCCTCCCTTACCCACGTGGCCGCGCCCCGCCTCGAACTGCGGTTTGACCAGGACGACGGCTTCATTGAGCGCCGGCGCAGCGGCCAAGACCGGTGCCAGCAGCAGCGTAGCGGAGATAAACGAGACATCCATTACCAACAGTGTAAGGGTGGGAGTTTCATCAGGGACAGCGGACAAAGGCTGGTTCTCATGCAAAATGCCCGAAAAACATCCCTCAGGGGCTAAAGCCCTCGTTAAACCTGCTGCACTTACGGCACGACTAAAGTCGTGCCCTTTCAAAGCAAGACGTTTTTCGACAGCCCGTGTCCCCAGCGAACCCGGCTCAAGATAGCGGGCGTTGGTGCGCTCCAGCAGACGGACGCGGGGGTCGTTGCGCAGCTTCATGGCAATCTGACCGAAGCCGGTATCGACGGCTGTGACGTGCGCAGCGCCTGCTTGCAGGAGGCAATCGGTGAATCCGCCCGTGGAGGCGCCTACGTCGAGGCAGGCGCGGCCCTGGATGCTGATCTGCCAGTGAGCCAGCGCCGCAGCCAGCTTGAGGCCTCCGCGGCTCACGTAGGGCTGGTCTTCGCCGAGCAAACGGATGGGAGCATCCGCTGGGATGGTAGCGCCGGCTTTCACGACCTTCTGCTCGCCGACCAAAACCCGGCCGGCCAGAATGAGCGCGCGCGCCCGCTCACGGCTGGGAACCAGGCCCCGCTCGACCAGCAGCAGGTCCACGCGCATTTTTGTGCCGGAAGCCATTCTCTCTATCGTTTCACAGGTCAGTTAACAGATTTCACAAACGCTGGAGCATACGTAAAAACAGCCAAAGGAGCCTTCCCTCGCGGGAAAAACCTCTTTGGCTGTCTAGATGCCTTTTATATGCTAAGGCTACGGCTGCGTCTGGCAAGCGGCAAGTGATGCCAGGGACGCGTTGTCCGGCAGGTTGCAGGGCTGGCCGTAACCGGGAATCCGGCTCACGTTGTTGTTGTTTCCGCTGATGCCGTTCTGTGTGGTCACGCGCACGTCCACGATGTCGCCTTCCATCAGCAAAGTCGTGTCAACGATGTCCTGATCGGTGCGGATGATGGTCAGGTAGTTGGTGTTAGGCGAAGCAACATAGACCTTGCCGTAAGCCGAATTCTGTGTGGAGACCACGTTGCGCGGGTAGCCAGTAACCGGCAACGTCTTTTCCACCGTGTAGCTGCTCAGGTTGGCGATGGTCACTGTCTGATCAGCCTGGTTGGCTGTATATGCGCGGCTGCCATCGAGCAAAACCGTCACGCTGGCGGGCTTGTTGCCCACCGGAATCGTGTATGTTGTGCCGAAGGTCGCACTGTCGTTGCCGTATTCATCCAGGCTGACGTCAATTACGCTGATTGTTCCGCCATCATAATCGGCTACGACCAGAAGGTTCTTGGCAACGTTGTACTCGGCATAGACCGGGCCGGCGGTTGTGTGCATTCCGGTAGTCCCGTTGGGAGGCGTTATGCCCGTAGCCGTAACTGCGGTGGTTGATAGCGGCAGGGTGGGATGGCAGTTTACCGTCTGGCCGGCCTGATTAAGGAACGGCGTGCAGGAGTCCAGCGTGCCGAATTGCGCGTTGATCACTGAAATGGTGTCGCTGCCCCGGTTGAGCACGTAGAGCCTCTGACTATCACTGCTTTCGACGGCATAAACCGGGCACATGCCCACCGTAATCTGCGCGTCAGTGGTATTGCTGGCAGTCTCGATTGGCGTCACAATGCCGAGGGGCTGGGCTGTGGGCG
>CAWJDN010000250.1:0-7565 GCA_963840985.1 uncultured Acidobacteriaceae bacterium | reverse complement strand
ACCGTCTATGCGGCGATGCTGAACGGTATGATCACTTAGGCGTGAGACGAGGTCTGCCTTGACAGCCACGACCTGAGCGCCTCATCCGCGCGGCCTTGCCAGCCGTTGCCGGTGGCGCGCAGACCCTCGGCCACATCGGGAGAGAGGCGAATAGAGATGGGAACTTTCTTGGGCGCCTTCTGCGGCCCGCGCTTGCCGAGCTTCAACAGCACTCTCTGCTCAGCCGCTGGCAACGCGGAGAAGGGCTTAAAGCGGGCAACATCCTCGGCGGTGATCTCACGGACCTCGCCGTCTTCGTCAATCAATGGTTTGCGGTTTGCCATAAAGCTTCGCCTCCCTCTTGTTAGTTTTGCGGAAACTGATGACGCGGATTCCGTCCGGTTTGGGAATGTAACAGAGCAGATGCAATCGCTTGTCGAGATACCCCACGGCTACGCGCCGCTTCTCGCCGTGACGGGAATAATCGGCGATCAACGCAGTCTGGAAATCGAAGTCCGCAGCCCGCTCGAAGGAGAGTCCGCGTTCGCGGATATTGCGCTCATTCTTGGCGGGATCGTACGTAATTCCCATAGGTTTATTGTATATACTATTTGCAAAGAGTCAAGTTGATTGCAGAGAATTTGGATTACCAGGTCCGAAAATCCGGACCTGGGGCACCCAGTTCTAATGTTTGGGCATGTATGGACCACCTGACCAAGTCTAGCGAATATGATTTCATCATGGCTGAACCATCGAGTGACCAAATTGTACTGTGCTCGGAGTGCTTCAGTGACGAAGGTTTTCGTTTCGGGGCGCACGCAATAGGTGCGACCAATGATTCTGTCTGCCCAAATTGCGGCAAAAGGGAAGGCCGTAAACTCAATCTAAATCTCACATCACAACTCGCTTGGCAGTTTTTTACGTGGGGGAGTACGTATCGGGGCTATTACGGTGCCGCGCCCGAGATTGTCTCCAATAACCGTCGAAAATCGGAAATCACGCTCGCCTCGTGGTCCGGAGGCGATCTTAAGCTCTTCGAGGAAAAACTTGGGCTTGGTTTCTTTCTGTATGGACCCCGGCTGTGGATGGTGGGAGAAGTTGAGCCACTCAAAGCGTTACAAACGGAAGAAAGCCGTTCAAGGGTGGTTGAGAGGATCTTGGCTGAATATCCCAAGATGGATTTCCGCTCCAGTGAGAGGTTTTACCGCCTAAGAAAGGGGCTGTTGAGTCCGACTGATGAAGGGGAATACGACAGTCCTCCGGCAGCTTTCTTGCGTGAGGGCCGGTTGGAATCACCCGATCTCCCGATTCTTTATGGATCCCGCGATCTGGAAACATGCGTGCACGAATGCCGCTTGACCGTGCTCGATGAGGCGTTCGTTGCGACGTTGGAACCAATAGGGGATTTGCGCTTGCTGGACCTCACACACTTGCTTGTTGAGGACACAACGGTTTCGGAATTTGAAAGTCTCGATATGGCCGTGCATATGCTTTTCTTGGCTGGTGACCACTCATACCCGATTACGCGGGAAATTGCGAAGAGAGCACAAGAAGAACAATTGGATGGAATCCTTTATCCATCTTTCTTCAGCTTGGCCCGCACAGGAAGTGTCCCATTTCCAACTGTGCTAGGCATTTCCATCCGAAAGATTCCACAGTTCTCGGAGCAGGTACGCCGCCACACCGTACCGAATGTTGCTATCTTTGGTCGCCCTATCAGAGACGGAAAACTCAAAGTCAGATGTATCAATCGTCTGATTATTGGAAGCGTAAATTACGGATTGATATTAGGTCCGGTTGGTTTCAACCCTCTTCAAGGCTTGGAATAAGGCTCTTCACTGAGAATGCACCGCAATCGCGTTTAGAGAACACTAGGGACACACAAACTTGTACAAGAGGGGAAAATATGGGTTCCAGTGTGCCCCAGGCCTCGTATAGGAGACCTGGGGCGGCTGATTATTTACCAGCTTCCTCCAGGAAGCGGATTATGGATTCGATGCCCAGCTCGAAGTTCTTGAGATGGAACTTTTCGTTGGGGGCGTGGATGCAGTCGTCGGGCAGGCCGAATCCCATCATGACGCTGGGCACGCCGAGATGGCGGTCGAAATCGCCGACGATGGGGATAGAGCCGCCGGAGCGGATAAAGACCGTGTCCTTGCCCCATACCTCATACAGGGCGCGAGTGGCGGCCTGGATGTAGGGGTTGTCGACGCGGACCAGGCAGGGGTCGCCGGTGTGAATCAGACGCACCTCGACCTCGACGCCGGGAGGGGCGATCTTCTTTACATAAGTTTGATAGAGTTCGAAGGACTTGGCCGGAGTCATGCCGGGAACCAAGCGCATGGAGACCTTGGCAACGGCCTTAGCGGGGATGACGGTTTTTGCGCCTGCGCCGATGAAGCCGCCGGGGATTCCGTGCACGTCGAGAGTGGGCCGGGCCCAGGTGCGCTCCATGACGCTGAAGCCGGGCTCGCCCACCAGGGAGCGCGAGCCAACTTCGGTTTTGCGGTAGTGCTCCTCGTCGAAGGGCAGGCTGCTCCAGGCTTTGAGCTCTTCGGGGCTGGGAGGGATGATGCCGTCGTAGAAGCCGGGGATGAGGATGTGGCCGTTTTCGTCCTTGAGCTTGGCAATTATCTGCGCAATGGTCACGAAGGGATTGGGGGCCGCGCCGCCGTACATACCGGAGTGCAGATCGGTTTTAGCGCCTCGGACTTCGAGTTCGGTGTAGATCATGCCGCGCAGGCCGACGCAGAGAGTGGGCAGGCCGGGGGCGAAGAGCTCGGTATCGGAGATCAGGGCAAAGTCGGCCTTCAGCTCGGGGGGCTTGGAGGCGACAAAAGCGGCAATTCCCTCCCCTCCGACCTCCTCGTCGCCCTCGAAGATGATGCGCACGTTGATGGGCAGCTTGCCTTTGTTGGCGGCCATGAGCGATTCGAGGGCTTTAATCTGCGCCCAGACTTGGCCCTTGTCGTCACAGGTGCCGCGGCCGTAGATGTTGCCATCGCGCTCGGCAGGCTCGAAGGGCGGCGAGAGCCACTCGTCCAGCGGATCGACGGGCTGCACATCATAGTGGCCGTAAAACAGGGCCACGGGTTTGCCGGCAGCATGCAGCCAGTCGGCGTAAACCAGCGGATGACCCTCGGTTTCGATGAGCCGGGCATGCTCGAAGCCGATGCGGGTCAGTTCGCGCAGGATGAATTCGGCGGCGCGACGGCAATCGGCCTTGTTCTCGGGCAGGGTGGAAATGGAAGGAATACGCAGCAGGTCCTTGAGTTCCTTCAAGAAGCGGGGATGGTTCTGGTGGGCGTAGGCAACGGCAGGCGAAGACATAGGTGTGCTCCCTCTCGAAAAGAAATCCGACAGAGGAGAGTATAGACCGTGGAGGTGACCTACTGCTAAAAGCGGGAGTGTGGCCTTAGTTGTACTGGATGGTCACGTTCGAACTCATGAATTTGTACGACTGAACAAATTGAACAAAGGCAGGATAATCCCGCTTGAAAGCGTCCTCGAAGATTTACCGCTCGCCCCAACTGAGCTTGTTGCGCAGAGCCTCGAAGAAGCCGCCTCCGCTCATGCGAACCAGGTTGACGGCGTTCGCGGACTTGCGACAGCGAAGCTCATCGTCGATGAGCAACTCAATGCCCTTCTGGCCGTCCACGGTGAGCAGTGCCGGGTTGACGACGCCTTCGACGCGGACGGTGAGTGAGGCATCGCCGCGCGCCACGATAGGCCGGAGGGTGAGCAGGTGGGGGCAGATGGGCGTGACCACCATGGCGTCCACATCGGGGGTCAGGATGGGGCCGTTGGCGGCCAGCGTATAGGCCGTGGAGCCGGTGGGGGTGGAGACGATGACTCCGTCGGCGCGGAAGCGAGCCACGAATTTGCCGTCCAGCTCGACGGCGAAGTCGCCCATGCGGGCAATGTCGCCCTTGGAGATGACGACCTCATTGAGCGCTTCGTGGTTGGAGCTAAGCGCGCCTGCTCGCCACAGCTCGGCATGCAGCATGGTGCGTGTATCGAGAACATGGCAGCCATCGCAACCGCTGTGCCAACTCTCCAGCGCCGGATAGAGGTCGGCCAGGCGGACCTCGGTCAAAAAGCCGAGAGAACCCAGGTTCACGCCCAGGATTGGGGTGCCGGTGGAGGCAAAGATACGCGCAACGGAGAGCAGGGTTCCGTCGCCTCCCAGGACGATGACCAGCGCAGGGGCCTGATCGGGCATCCGTACGCGGTCCATGGCAGGAGCGGCCGTGGTGTACTGGCCGCCCTCCAGGTCGAGCAGCGGATCATAACCGTGCTGGCGCAGCCATGCGATCAACTCCGGCAGCAGCCGGGACAGCTCTATTTTCTCCGGTTTGCAGACAATCGCGATGCGAACCATGCGGTATTAGTGTAACGGATGAGGGCCGAAAAGCAATTCTGAAAGATAGCTTCTTACTTGCGAAATCATGCGAAATCAGCTGAACGGCTAACCGTAAATATAGTATTACTCTCGCAATACCCCTTAAGAGTGGTACAATTCGTGCGAATCGATATCGAAAGCTAATTGGTATCGAAAATGGACTTTCTGATTTCAGCACACATCACAACGTGAAAGGATGCACGATGAATTGTACCCAATGTGGCACTTCTCTAGATTCAGGGGCTGCTTTTTGTGCAAAGTGTGGCACTCCCTCTCAGAAGCTCGATTCAACTGAAGCCTCAGTATCCGAGGCACCTCTTGCCACCTCAGCTACCACTCAAGAACGAGCCAGTAAACCATGCCCGTTTTGCGGAGAACAGATTTTAACTGTCGCAATCAAATGCCGCCACTGCGGCTCTAACCTCACTCCGGGAGCGCTGCAAGCACAAACCGCAGGAGGGATTAGTTTGAACGCTCCCGCAGTTAGCAACTCGGCAGGAGTACCCTCGATCATCATTCAAAACGTACAGGCAACCCAAGCTCCTGTAGCCGTACGCCATGGGATATACAAAAATGCCGGTGTGGCATTTCTTCTTTCTTTCATCTTCCCAGGTGGCGGCCAATTCTACAACGGTCACGTAGGAAAAGGAATTTTTGTTTTACTAACCTTCTGGTTCTTCGGGATTACCTACATCTGGTCCCTTTTCGATGCTCCTCTTTCAGCTAATCGGATCAATCGCGTGGGGTTTTAGCCTATGTATTTCCCAGAGCTAGCAATTTCTGTCATCCTTGTAGTCTTTCTGTTCATTGCGATCGGCCTGCTCAGTTCGCAAAAACTTACTGAGTATTTGGTCAGACGCGGCGTGCTTCCACGTATGTTTCTGGAACTGATTCCAGTTATCTTGATTGGTGCCCGCGTAGTCGCAATTACCATGATCTTAATTGGCGTGGCGCGTTTGCTTGCTGTATCCGGGCTCCTTTCTGGAGAGTGGACCGCACGTTACGGTTTGGCATCGCTATTGGTTCTTCTCGGCCTTGTTCTACTAGGGATTTCTTTTCACAAGCGGGAGCAACCATAAGAATCCAAGTTTCACCGTCAGACAGAAAATTGGGCGAGATTTTGGGACAGAAACCCAACACTCGCCCGGTTATTTCTCTTGTTGCGATAATTGTATGCCTCGACACTCAACCGGCTATAGTTTACGCTGAGTCCTATTTATCACCCCGCTGCGCGTAAAGCAGGAACTCGCGGTTTCCCTCCGCGCCGGTGATGGGCGAGGGAATGGTTTCGACGACCTGCCAGCCCAGCGAGCGAAGGCAATCGGCTACCCGGGCGATGGCTAGTTGGTGCGCTTCGGGATCGCGGACGATGCCTCCCTTGCCCACGTGGCCGCGCCCGGCCTCGAATTGCGGCTTAACCAGGACGACGGCCTCGGCGAGCACCGGCGCAGCGGCCAAGACTGGCCCGAGCAGCAGTGTGGCGGAGATAAACGAGACATCCATTACCAGCAGCGTAAGGGTGGGAGTTTCATCAGGGACAGCGGACAAAGGCTGGTTCTCATGCAAAATGCCCGAAAAACATCCCTCAGGGGCTAAAGCCCTCGTTAAACCTGCTGCACTTACGGCACGACTAAAGTCATGCCCTTTCAAAGCAAGACGTTTTTCGACAGCCCGTGTCCCCAGCGAACCCGGCTCAAGATAGCGTGCGTTGGTGCGCTCCAGCAGACGGACGCGGGGATCGTTGCGCAGCTTCATGGCAATCTGACCGAAGCCGGTATCCACGGTGGTCACGTGTGCGGCGCCTGCTTGCAAGAGGCAATCGGTGAATCCGCCCGTGGAGGTGCCCACGTCGAGGCAGGCGCGGTGCTGGACGGTGATCTGCCAGTGAGCCAGCGCCGCAGCCAGCTTGAGGCCTCCGCGGCTCACATAAGGCTGGTCTTCGCCGAGCAAACGGATGGGAGCATCCGCTGGAACGGTGGCGCCGGCTTTCACCACCTTCTGCTCGCCGACCAAAACCCGGCCGGCCAGGATGAGCGCACGCGCCCGCTCCCGGCTGGGAACCAGACTCCGCTCGACCAGCAGAAGGTCCAAGCGCATTTTTGTACCGGCGGCCATTCTCTTTATCGTTTCACACGGCAATTAGACAGACGCTAAAATTCCAGAGCATACGTAAAAACAGCCAAAGGAGCCTTCCCATCGCGAGAAAAATCTCTTTGGCTGTCTGGATGCCTTTTATATGCTAAGGCTACGGCTGCGTCTGACAAGCGGCAAGCGATGCCAGGGACGCGTTGTCCGGCAGGTTGCAGGGCTGGCCGTAACCGGGAATCCGGCTCACGATGTTGTTGTTTCCGCTGATGCCGTTCTGTGTGGTCACGCGCACATCCACGATGTCGCCTTCCATCAGCAAAGTCGTATCCACGATGTCCTGATCGGTACGGATGATGGTCAGATAGTTGGTGTTGGGCGATGCCACATAGACCTTGCCGTAAGCCGAATTCTGGGTGGAAACCACGTTGCGCGGGTAGCCGGTGACCGGCAACGTCTTTTCCACCGTGTAGCTGCTCAGGTTGACGATGGTCACCGTCTGATCAGCCTGGTTGGCTGTATATGCGCGGCTGCCATCGAGCAGAACCGTTACACTGGCGGGTTTGTTGCCCACCGGAATCGTGTATGTGGTGCCGAAGGTGGCGCTATCGTTGCCGTATTCATCCAGGCTGACGTCAATCACGCTGATCGTTCCGCCATCATAATCGGCTACGACCAGAAGGTTCTTGGCAGCGTTGTACTCGGCATAGACCGGGCCGGCGGTTGTGGGCATTCCGGTAGTCCCGTTAGGAGGGGTTATGCCCGTAGCGGTTACTGCGTTGGTCGAAAGCGGCAGGATGGGATGGGAGAAATACGTCTGTCCAGCCTGGTTCACGCAACCCGTTGGCGGAGGACATTGGTTGTCTAGTGTGCCGAACTGCGCGTTGATCACTGAAATGGTGTCGCTGCCCCGGTTGAGCACGAAGAACCTCTGACTATCATTGCTTTCGACGGCATAGACCGGGCACCGAGCATTCATGCTGCCGGTGGGGCTATTCGTAGGGTTGGCGGGATCCAGTACTAGGCTGGCAGAAACCGTGTTGCTGGCGGTTTCTATCACTTCCACAATGCCATTCAGGTTGACCGCTGAGTATGGAGG
>CAWJDN010000249.1:0-16656 GCA_963840985.1 uncultured Acidobacteriaceae bacterium | reverse complement strand
TACATCCTGCCCGGCATTATTATTGTCACCATGTTTCTGACCCAGTACATCACGCCATCGCCCGGCATGGACCCCGCGCAGCGCAAGATGATGGCCTTCATGATGCCGGTGATGATGGGCTTCTTCTTTGCGAACCTGGCATCAGGATTGGCGCTCTATATGAGTACCAGTGGCGTCATCAACCTGTTCATCCAGCTGGGCGTCAATCAATCCAGCCTCGGCAAGGAGATGCACGCCATCGCCGCCCGGAAGGCCGCCAAAAAGTCTGGCGTCAATCCGAAGACGATCAACGCCGGTCCAATCCAGAAGCGGCGGTAAAATCTTCGCTGCATGACAGAAACCCCGTTCAGGCTCAGCTTGAACGGGGCTTCATTTTCATCAGCGGAATTGCTAAATCAGCTCGTACCCCGCAAACCAGTACCCAATCTCAAACGCCGCCGTCTCCTCGCCGTCCGAACCGTGAATCGCGTTCTCCGACATCGATCCAGCAAACTTCTTGCGAATGGTTCCCGCTTCGGCGTTGGCCGGATTGGTCGCGCCCATTAGCTTGCGCAGGTCGGCAATCGCGTTCTCCTTTTCCAGCACCATCAGCACCAGCGGCCCCGAGGATATGAACTCGCAGAGCCCCTCAAAAAATGGCTTGCCCGCGTGCACGGCATAGAATCCCCTGGCCTGCTCCTTGGAAATTGATTGCCGCTTGATGGCCACAATCTGAAAACCGGCCTTCTCAATCTCCGCCAGAATGGCCCCGGTGAAACCCTTGCGAACCGCGTCTGGCTTGACAATGCTGAAGGTGCGTTGCGCCACTGAAGTTTCTCCTCGAAGGAAATTGCGTCTGCGACATCATTGTAACGAATCGCGTCTTTCAGCACGAACAAGCTAAATGCTGGAAGCTGCTTCAGCTCTTCCCGATCACCTGCGCCAGCGTCGCGCCAATCTCCGCCGGCGAAACAACCACGTGAATCCCCGCCGCGCTCATAGCCTTCATTTTCTCGGCAGCCGTCCCTTGCCCGCCGCTGATGATGGCGCCGGCGTGGCCCATGCGCCGTCCCGGAGGCGCGGTCTGCCCGGCGATGAAGCCTACCACCGGCTTCTTCACATGCAGTCGTACAAACTCCGCCGCGGCCTCTTCAGCCGTGCCGCCAATCTCGCCGATCAGAATAATCGCCTCAGTCTCCGGGTCGTCATTGAACAGGCGCAGTGCGTCGATGTGCGTGGTACCGATGATGGGGTCGCCGCCAATGCCAATCGCGGTCGATTGCCCGATGCCCCGCTGCGTCAACTGATACACCGCTTCATACGTCAGCGTCCCCGACCGCGAGACGATGCCAACTGAACCTTCTTTGTGAATGCGCCCCGGCATGATGCCAATCTTGGCCTTCCCCGGCGAGATCACTCCCGGGCAATTCGGCCCGATCAGCCGCGATTTCGAGCTCTTCAACTTGGCCCACACCTTCACCATGTCCAGCGTGGGAATGCCCTCGGTGATGCAGACAATCAGCGGAATCCCCGCATCCTCGGCTTCGAGAATGGCGTCGGCGGCAAAGGGCGGCGGAACAAAAATCATCGTCGCGTTGGCGCCGGTCTTTGCCGCGGCCTCGGCCACGGTGTTGAAGACTGGCCAGCCCTCGTGCGTCGTCCCGCCCTTGCCCGGCGTCACCCCGCCCACAACCTTCGTGCCATACTCCGCGCAGCTCATCGCGTGAAAGGTGCCTTCCTTGCCGGTAATTCCTTGCACAATGAGTCGCGTGTTCTTATCTACTAAAACAGCCATTGAAAAGAGCTCCTAGCTTGCTGCCTTTACGACTAACTCCGCGGCCTCATTCATTGTTGCCCCAACCTGAAAATTCAATCCCGACTCCTTCAGAATCCTGCGTCCTTCTTCCACATTCGTGCCTTCCAGCCGCAGCACAATTGGCACCTTCACCTTCAGATTGTGCGTCGCCGCCACCACCCCCGTTGCCAGCCGGTCCACGCGCAGAATGCCGCCAAAGATATTGATGAAGATCGCTTTCACATGCGCATCGGCCAGCAGAATTTCAAACGCGTGCTCAATCTGCTCCTGGGTCGCCCCGCCGCCCACATCCAGAAAATTCGCCGGCCTGCCGCCAGCGTACTGAATGATGTCCATCGTCGCCATGGCCAGCCCCGCGCCGTTCACCATGCAGGCAATCGAGCCGTCCAGCCTGATGTAATTAAGCGAGTACTTGCTCGCCTCTACCTCCAGCGGGTCTTCCTCGGCGGTGTCACGCAGCGCCTTGATCTCCGGGTGGCGGAAGAGCGCGTTGTCGTCAAAGGTCATCTTCGCATCCAGCGCAAAAAGCTTGTCGTCCGTAGTCGTGATAAACGGATTGATCTCCACCAGCGAGGCGTCAGTCTCGACAAAAGCCTCGTAGAGCGCCTGCAAAAACGCCACCACTGCGTTGATCTGGGCCGGCTTGAGTCCCAGCGCAAAGGCCAGCTTGCGCGCCTGCCATGCGCCGAACCCGATCGCCGGGTCGATGCACTCCTTGAAGATCGCCTCCGGAGTCTTCGCGGCCACCTCTTCAATCTCCATACCGCCGGCCTGTGAGGCCATAAAGACCAGCTTGCCGGTCACGCGGTCCAAGACAATCCCTAAATACAACTCGCGGTCAATGCTGGCTGTCTCTTCAATCAGCAGCCGCTGGACTTTCTGACCCTGCGGCCCGGTCTGATGCGTCACAAGCGTCATGCCCAAAATCTGCTTGGCATATTGTTCGGCCTCCGCTTGCGTGCGCGCCACCTTCACGCCGCCGCCCTTGCCGCGCCCTCCGGCATGAATCTGCGCCTTGACCACGACGCCACTCGCGCCCCCGGCAAAGAGTTTGCGCGCCGCCGCCGAAGCTTCTTCCAGCGTGTTCACTACTTCGCCCCGGGGCACGGCCACGCCGTACTTCGCCAGGATTTCCTTCGCCTGATACTCGTGAATCTTCATGTCGGTAGGGACCGCCCACTCCGCTTCTGTTAGGGATTCAAAACCGGCCTCGGTGGATTCCGGGAAGTTTAGGCCTTGTCAGCGGTACACAAAATACTATCCTGCCTGCTGAAGAACGGGCAAACGATGCCCATGCGAGCGAATAACGAGCAGTTGGCCCCACCGCAGGTGGTTAACATATTAGGATATGGACTCTTTGAAGGAGTTGTTGAAGCCGCTGGCCCAGGATGGCGCGTCTCTGACCCGCGAGCAGGCCGTCGGAGTGCTCGAAGAAATCCTCTCCGGCAGCGTGCCTGAAGTTGAGACTGCGGCGCTGCTCACCGTGCTGGCCACCCGTGGCGAGCAAGCCCCGGAGCTGGCAGGCTTTGTCGACGTCATGCGCCACCGCGTCACGCCGCTACCCTTCACGGATGCGGAACGCGACGAGCTGGTCGATGCGGTCGGCACTGGCGGCGGTGGTCCGCTCACCTTCAACATCTCCTGCGGCGCGGCTCTCGTCGCCGCCGCAGCCGGAGCCAAGGTCGCCAAGCACGGCAACCGCGCCGTCACCTCGCTCTGTGGCGCGGCCGATGTCCTCGAGGCTCTCGGCGTGCCCATCGAGCTGGGCCCCGAACTTGCCGTCGAGTGTCTGCGCCAGACCGGCTTCGTCTTTCTCTTCGCACCGCTCTATCACCCCGCCATGAAGGCTCTCGGGCCGCTGCGCCGCGCGCTCGGCTTCCGAACGATCTTCAATCTCTGCGGCCCGCTCACCAACCCCGCCGGCGCGCGCTCTCAGGTCATTGGCGTACTCGCGCCCAGCAAGGTCCTGCTGGTGGGCCGAACTCTGGCATCGCTCGGAGCCAAACGTGCCTTCGTCGTCCATGGAACCGATGGCATCGATGAGCTGACCACCACCGGCGAATCCATCGTGGCGCGCATCGAGAAATCGGAATCCGGCGGTGAATCCACCCTGCACGCCGCCCGCATCACCCCGGAGATGGCCGGGCTGCCCCGTGCCACACTGGAGCAATTTGTCGGCGGTGACGTCGCCACCAACAAGGCTTTGCTCTACGACGTGCTCACCGGCATCCCCGGCGCACGCCGCGACATCGTCCTGCTCAACGCCGCCGCAACCCTGGTCGCCGCCGGGCTGGCTGCCGACCTCAAGGAAGGTGTCCGGCAGGGCGTGGGAGCCATCGACTCCGGCCAGGCCGCCGCAACTCTGGCCAAGCTACGGGAGTTTGGAGCCAAGCACGCGCGACCCTAGCGCACCATCGCCGCCGTTAGCGCATCGCCCTCGCCGTCGAAATATTTTTTCAGCGCGTCGATGAACTCCGTGCCGTCCAGCCCGCCCTCTTCGGCAGCGCAGGCAAAGAGCGTCATCGACGAGCGGAACTTCAAATCGTCCGGATAGCCGAGAATCCGGCTGATGGCGCGTCCTTCCACCTGCGTCACCAGCCGCGTGCATTGCCGCAGCCGCTCGCCCAGTACCGGATGCCGCAGATAGGCCGCGGCCTCTTCCAGCGAGCCGATGCCGTAGTACTCCGACTGCGAGCTGTGCCCCAGCCCCTTCATCTGCGGAAAGATGAACCAGATCCAGTGGCCGCGCTTTTCTCCCGCCTGCAGCTCCTCCACAACTCGCGGATACACCGCAGTCTGCGCACTCACAAAGCGTTCCAGGTTGAAGGAGTCGGTCATCGAGGTGACCTCCAGCGAAGTCGATGCTACAGCGGAACCAGAGTTGATGTATCTCGAAACCACAGCATTCAAGTCGACGCGACTATCCCGGTGTCCCCAACGATAGGTCTTTGTCGTTGGGGTGGGACCATCAGGGAGCAGCGACCCTGATCAACACTCAACAGGACACAGTTACTCTGGTTCCGCTTTACAGCAGCCCTCCGCGACCGGCCAGGCGCCGCGACAGTAGCACGGAAAGCAGCGAAATGCCCAGCGCCATAGCCACCCATCCCGCCTGCTCCAACGAACGCACCTGTACTGTGGAAAGAGGCGGCAGCGAAATCGTCAGCCAGCTCTGTGCGGACTGGCCGAGCGCGGTCAGGCCGAGCCCCGGCAGACCGATACGAACCACTTCCACCGTGCTCCAGACAATGCCTCCGCAAGCAAGCAGCAGTAGTGGAATCGCTCGTTTCCACGGAAAGGGAATCGGCGCGGGCAGCGCGGCCTCTTGCCGCACTCGCTCCATCACCGCGCTCACAAAGCCCGAGGAGGGCAGCAACTCCTCTTCGCCGGCCAGAATGTGGTCGATCTCCATCTCGATTCTCGAGCGCCCGGCTTCACTGCGGTTTGTTTTGGTTCGATTCATCGTGCCGCCTCCTTTCCTGTCTCCAACGTGAAAACCTTCCTAGCTCCGTGCTTCTCTTCCAGACTCGGAAATCGCTGTCGTAGCAGCGTCCGCGCTCTGGAGAGGCGGGCCTTCAGGGTTCCTTCCGGCAGCCCCATGGTGTGCGCTGCCGTGGCCACATCCATCTCATGAAAATAAAACAAAACTACCGGCTCGCGGTAGCGCAGGGGTAGAGCCAGCACGGCGCGCCTGATCGTATCCTTGCTCATCTGCGCGGCCAACTCGCTGTGCTGCGATGCGGGGCCGGCAGGCTCGGGCGCAGCCTCCAGCGGCAGCGTCTCCACGGGGAATCGCTTCAACTCCGAGCGATAGACGTTGGCCGCCAGCGCAAAAAGCCAGGTGGAAAAGCTCGACTCCCGCCTCCACTGGCCCAACCCGCGCCAGGCGCGCAGAAAAGCCTCCTGGGCCATCTCTTCGGCACGTCCGCGGTCACGGCAATAGCGCCAGGCCATGTTGATCAGCGGCCCCTGCCAGCGCCGTACGATTCCCTCGAAAGCCTCCACCTCACCATCCAGCACGCGCGCAACATCCGCAAGGTCGGCGTCGGCCCTGTTCTTCTCGGCGCTGGTTGCGGCGTTCATTCTGAGGTCATGCCTCTACAGATACAGCGGTTCTACAATTGTTGTACCTCGAAACCACCACCCTCAAGTGGCATTTTCCTCAAGAAAATGCCACCCTGCACGATGCCAAAAAAGGGCGCGTGAATTGTGGAACCGCTCTAGTATGACCAACTCTCTCCCGCTCTGGTTGCATTTTCTCTCGAAATTGCTCTGTTTCTGAAATTATGCAACCGGATTCACAGGCTGGCTGTCCTACCAAACGCATGGGGAATCACCCCGGCAAGGAGGAAGAAATGGGTGTTCTAATTCCGATTATCGGCGTGTTTATCCCGATTGTGGCTATCGTGTCGGTATTTACGTTTGTCAGTTTCGCCGTCTGGTTCGGCACCCGGCAAAAGGAGCGCGAGGCCTTTTACAAGTCGGAGACCCTTCGGCGGATCACCGAGTCCTCAAGCGAGGGCGCCAAGGCAGCCATTGATCTGTTGAAGGAAGAGGAGCGGTTGAAGAGGATCAAGGCCCGCGAAGGCATGAAGGTCGGCGGCCTTGTTTGCGTCAGCGTAGGAATCGCGCTAGTGATCTTTCTGTGGACTTTGGTCGGACCTCAGGTAGCCCTGTGCGGCCTGATTCCCGGCTTCATCGGCGTGGCGTTGCTGGTTTACGTCTTCTATATGGCCGGGCCGGTCGAGTAAGCTGCAGGTCATTCGTTCTTTCCCCTCTTTGCGACAAGGGCAGGCCCTGTTAGAGCCTGCCCTGCGCTTAGTTAAAGGTGGAAAGCACCGCCCGGCAGCAGCCGGCTATAGCGGAATCAGAGTCGATGTATCCCGAAACCACAACATTCAAGTCGACGCGACCATCCCGGGGTCCCCAACGACCGGTCTTTGTCGTTGGGGTGGGACCATCAGGGAGCGGCGACCCTGAACAAAACTCAACAGGACACAGTTACTCTGGTTCTGCTCTTAGTTCGGCCCGGTCTGGTACCAACGCCGTTTGCGGCCCACC
This sequence comes from uncultured Acidobacteriaceae bacterium, assembly GCA_963840985.1. GTDB lineage: Bacteria > Acidobacteriota > Terriglobia > Terriglobales > Acidobacteriaceae > Telmatobacter. The sequence continues at coordinate 9,800 of CAWJDN010000249.1, read as the reverse complement.
CTGAGACCGGAATCGATCAGGATGGCCAGCAGGCCAAACACCATGCAAAAATTGGTGCGCGCCTGGTGATAAAAGCTTAGCCAGCCGTACTCCTCGAGCTTCTCCAGCGGAAACGGGCCTAGCGGCCTGCCCAGCAGGATGGGAAACTTGTTGGCAATCAGGGACGTGACAATGACCATCAGCAGCACAAGCGCCGCATCGCCGGCATAGAAGTTCAGCAGTATGGCCACGCCGCCGCCGATCTCGATCCCCCCTACAACCAGCCCCAGATAATGAGGGAAGGGCAGGCCGAGCGCTGCAAAACGCTCCGCGCCCAGATACTCGGGGCGAATGAGCTTGAGGCTGCCTTCCAGCACAAAGACCAGGCCCACCATCACCCGGATCAGGATCATGGAAAGACTGCGGCGCTGTTCTGTCTCCATCTCCATTCGCCGGCCTCCTCCGGCCAGGCCTTGTCCCTGTGCAGGGAAAGCCTGATTGCAGGCCGGATAAAGAGAAGCATACCGCAGAGGCCAGTCGGAGCGAGGGAAAAGAGAGTATCCGTGAATATATTCCAAAATTACGGTCTATTTTTGGGAAGATGAGCGCTTTGGTGCCGTTACAGACTAATCTGGCCCCGGTCCCTACTCACGTTCTATCCTGAGCAGAAATCGCATCATGACTCCGGTCGCCCGCTCCATCTCCTTAACTTTGACCGGGAGAGGGTGTCATGTGCGCCCCTCCTGCGTCTAAATTTGGACGTTGTGGCGTCCGGCGGCAGGATTAACCCTCCCAACCCGCCTGCGTCCGTTAAACTGTGGAATAGGTTTCGATTTAACCGGCCCCTGCGGACAGGTCTTCGTCCGTGGTGTGGTTACCGGAACCCATGCGATGGGGTCCATGAGAAGCGGACTTTGCTTCCTGGGGTGGTAAGACAGGTCTTATCGCTGGGGTGGTAAAATTGGTTTTTCCTCTAGGCAGGACCAGATTTTCAGCAACGAGGGTGTCGATATTCTTCCCGTGAAGCCGAACGTGATGGCGAACTATGGACCGCACCAGTCTGTGTGCTCAGCGCAGGGCTCCCGCCCGGTGAAGATCAAGCACATTTCAATCTCCCGCGCCTCGCGGACAACAAGTCGTCTGGCGCGCACGATACTTGTGCTCGCGCTGACGCTCTCCGCCGCCGCGGCCCTGACCCAGCAGCCGCAGACCATTGAATCCATTCGGGTCATCGGCAACCGGCGCATACCCAAAGAGACCGTGCTGGCGCGGCTCTTTACCCACGTCGGCGACTCCTTCGACCCTGTCTCTATCGAGCGCGACTTTAACTCGCTGTGGAACACCTCGTACTTCGACGATGTGCGCATCGAGCGCGAGGACTCGGAAAAGGGCATCATTCTGAACATCTTTGTCCGGGAGAGGCCCAACATCCGCGAGATCAACTATAAGGGGCTCAACGCTGTCTCCCAGTCCGATGTGCTCGACCGCTTCAAGAAGGAGAAAGTCGGCCTCTCCGTCGAGAGCCAGTACGACCCGACCAAGATTAAACGGGCAGAGACCGTCCTCAAGGACATCCTCTCCGAGCACGGCCACCAGTTTGCCACCATCAAAACCGAGATCAAGACCATCCCGCCGGCCAGCGTGCAGGTTAATTTCAACATCAAGGAAGGCCCCACCGTGAAGGTGGGCAACATTAAATTCACCGGAAACCAGCACATCGGCTACTTGGTGTTGCGCCGCTCCATGAAGAACCTGAGGCCCGTCGGCTTACCCCATTCGATCATCTTCGAGAATCTCTTTCCCCAGACCTTCGATGCCTCCAAGTTGGAGGAGGATACCGAGCGGGTGCGCCAAGCCTTCCGCGATAAGGGGTATTACAACACCGCCATTGAGGAGCCCAAAACACAGATTCGCGACGAGGGCGGGCTGAACTGGTTCACCTTCCGCCCCAGAAAGGGCAAGCGCATCGATATTCTCATGCCCATTGAAGAGGGCGCGCGCTACCGGCTCGGCACCATCACTTTTTCCGGCAATAAGGCGGTTTCCAACGTCAAGGCGCTGCGCGCCACCTTTGCGGTCAAGGACGGCGATTTTTTCAACGCCACGCTCATCGCCAAGGGTTTGGAAAACCTCAAGAAGGCTTACGGGCAGTTGGGTTACATCAACTTCGGCGCCATTCCAAAACCAGTCTTTGATGAACAGAAAAAGACTGTCTCGCTCAACATCGACATCGATGAGGGCAAGCCCTTTTACGTCGCGCGCATCGAGTTCGAGGGCAACCGTATCACTCGCGACAAAGTCATCCGCCGCGAACTGATGCTGGGAGAAGGCCAGGTCTACAACTCGCAACTCTGGGAGTACAGCCTGCTCCGCCTCAACCAGCTCGAGTACTTTGAACCACTCAAAGTGGATCAGGACTCTACCGCACAGCAGGATGCCGAGGCAGGCACCGTGACCCTGCTGCTGAAGGTGAAAGAAAAGGGCAAAAACTCTATCGGCATGAACGGCGGCTTGAGCGGCATGTCCGGCGCATTCATTGGCGTTAATTACTCGACCAACAACTTTCTCGGCCTGGGAGAAACGCTCAGCCTGCAAGGCAATTTGGGCAACGTCAGCCGTACTTTCATGTTCGGCTTCACGCAGCCCTATGTGCGCAACCGCCCGCTGAACGTTGGCTTCCAGCTCTACAACAACAAGCAGGACTACAACGCTGCCAAAAACTACCAGGCCACTACCGGCACGTCGGTTAACCTGTCTGCGGCGCAGGCGTCAATGGTCCAGAACTATAACCAGGCCGCCAAAGGCTTCAACTTCTCCCTCAGCTATCCGCTCAAGCGCCACGCATTCCAGCGCGTGGGTTTCACTTATTCATGGAGCAATTCAACCATTACCGCATTCTCCACCGCCTCCCAGACTTATTTCCAGACCATCTCCTTCCGCTCGGGAATTCAGGGCTCCAATGCGCTGGCAGGCATCATCAACAGCTACGTATCGCTCAGCTACATATACAACACCGTCAATAACCCTATGCGTCCGCGCACCGGCAAGGAATACACCGCCGTCCTGCAGGCCTCCGGCATCTGGGGCAACGTGCGCTATATCGCGCCTATGGTAGCTTACAAGCAGTTCCGGCCCATGCACTACCTCATGCCTTCGCCCACTGGGCGAAACGTGCTCGGCTTGCGAGCGCAGTTGAGCTACATAATGGGATACGGCGGCGACGTGGCTCCGCCCAACAACCGCTTCTACTCCGGCGGCGAGGGCGACCTGCGCGGTTTTGACATACGTGCCGCTACCCCTTACGGTTATGTGCCCACACGCGTCTATCTGCAGTTGACCAATCCCGACGGAACCTGCGTGCCGCAGATTCCAAACGAGGTGCAGATCAACCAGTGTGAAAAGATTCCCATTCCGGTTTACGGCATCGCCTCCATCGGCGGCGATACCAACCTGACTACCAATGCTGAATACCGCATACCCATCGCCGGCCCTGTTACCTTCTCCTTCTTCGACGACTTCGGCATCAACGTAATCACAAATAAGGGGCAGTTGAAGCAGAGCCCGGAAGGCTTTGATTCGTTGATCTCCGGTGGCTTCGGATGCTCAGGGTTTGACACCAGCGGAGCCTGCCAGATCGCTATTCCCGGCTCGCAGGTCGGCTTCCAGCGCAATATCCACCCCATCGCCGGAACCAACTTCGTCCCGCGCATGTCCACCGGCGTTGAGCTCTCCGTCATTATGCCGGTCATCAATGCCCCATTCCGCCTCTACTACGCATATAACCCGTTGCGGCTCAGTGACAAACCCTACTGCGACCTGGGGATTGGAAGCAAGAACCAGAGCTGCTCCGCGCAGTTGATCACGCGATCCATGTTCCCGCAGGGCGGCGCGGGAGACTTCACCTACGGCGAGGCCATCCAGGGTTACGGTGCGCGGGACTCCTTCCTGGAACCACGCAAAACCTTCCGCCTGACCGTCTCTACCACCTTCTAGGCGCACGATTCAACCAGCAAAAGGGCCGCTCGATAGGAGCGACCCTTGTGCTGGCCGGAGCAAGCTGAGAACTTTCGTCTGACGGCTGCGGATTTCATGCTGTGCCCTTTACATCATTTTGTTGCTTTTACAGGGAAATTTACACCCGGATGGTTTGACGCTCCCACCCCCGGCTCCTATAATTCATTTAGTTCCTGCTGACGTCTCCATCTGAGTCATTTCCTGCCTTTGCTCCCTCTGGAACAGAATTCAGGAATCTACAGAGGGGTTGCTCAGGAGGCGCCAGTCTGCATTCGCGCTGAAACGCGGATAGACACACAGGAATTCCGAAGGAGCATTACACTCGCATGAAGCGCTTGCTTGCACTTCTCGTTACTCTGGCCTCTGGTTTTATCCTGAGCGCCGCTGCTCAAACTCCCGCCGCCGCGGCGCCTGCCGGTCCAGCCAAGATTGCCGTGATCGCCTTCCAGGTGGCTGTTGCACAAACCAATGAGGGCCAGCGCAACTTCGCCGACCTTCAAAATAAGTACGAACCTAAGCGCCAGCAATTGAAGGCCCTCGCCGCAGAGATCGATAATCTCACCAAGCAGTTGCAGGCGCAGGGTGACAAGTTGAGCCCCGCCGAACAGCAGACCCGCACCAAGACCATCGACGAAAAAAAGAAGCAATTGGATCGCTCCGCAGAGGACGCCCAAAACGACTTCCAGACGGAGATGCAGGAACTCTACAACGGCTTGGCCGCCAAGGTCTACGATGTACTGGCAAACTACGCACAGCAGCAGGGCTTTACGGTGGTCTTTGACGCAACCGGAAGCCAGCAGCAGGCTCCCGTTGTGCTCTACGCCAGCGAGTCCACCAATATCACCAAGCAGGTCATCGACGCCTACAACCTGAAGTCTGGTGTACCCGCGCCTCCAGCCCAGCCGTCAGCGGCGGCACCAGCGCCGGCCCACCCGGCGGCCACCAAGCCTCCCGTTCACTAAAAGCTTCGCCTCCAATAACAACGCAAGAGCCTCGCATCGCGGGGCTCTTGGCGTTCTGCGTTGCATTTCATCCCTCTCACAACGACTGTTTATCTGTTTAGCTCTCCACTGACCCCTGCGCTTTCCTGTGGAAAAATCTGTGGATTACTTTCGCGAATCCCGTCTTGTAATTCAAAATTTTGCTCTTGCCAAGAACTGTTTCTTTTTGCTATACGGTGCAACCCCTTATTTATCAATCGCTATCATCAGAATGCCCTGTCCCGTGTGCAGAAAGTCCGTGGCGCAGGCGTTCACACGGGCCTGTCGGCGTTATCCACAAATCCTGGTTAATAAAATGTGAATTGGATCACAACGATTTACAGCTACTTCTGTGCTTCTTCTCCGATGCGCAGTATCGCCAGGAAGGCTTCCTGCGGAATGTCTACCCTGCCGATCCGCTTCATCCGCTTCTTGCCTTCCTTCTGTTTTTCCAGCAACTTGCGCTTGCGCGTGATGTCGCCGCCATAGCACTTTGCCAACACGTTTTTGCGCAGTGGGCTCACCGTTTCGCGGGAGATGACCTTAGCGCCGATAGCCGCCTGTATGGCCACCTCGAACTGCTGGCGCGGAATCAGTTCGCGCATCTTCGAAACCAGCGCCCGGCCGCGCTCGTAGGCAAAATCTTTGTGCACGATCACCGAGAGCGCGTCCACCGGCTCGCCGCTGACCAGGATGTCCAGCTTGACCATGGGCGACTCCCACTCCCCGGCCAGTTGGTAATCCAAAGACGCATAGCCACGCGAGATCGATTTGAGACGGTCGTAAAAGTCGAGAACGATCTCGTTGAGAGGCAATTCGTAGGTCAGCAGCACGCGCGTACTCGTCACGTACTCGAAGTTCATCTGCTTGCCACGCTTTTCTTCCACCAATTTGAAGATGCCGCCCACGTATTCTTCATTGGTAAGAATCTTGGCGGTGATCACCGGCTCGCGAATGCTTTCTATGTTGGTAGGCTCCGGCCAGCGTGAGGGATTATCCACCTCCATCACGCTGCCGTCGGTCATCGTGATGTGGTAGCGCACGCCGGGAGCGGTGGTAATCAAATCCAGCTCATACTCCCGCTCCAGCCGCTCCTGGATAATCTCCATGTGCAGCAGGCCCAGAAAGCCGCATCGGAAGCCGAAGCCCAGGGCAACCGAGCTCTCCGGCTCAAAGAAGAATGACGAATCATTCAGACGCAGTTTCTCCAGGGCGTCGCGCAGCAGCGTGTGCTCGTGCGAATCAACCGTGTAAAGGCCGGCAAAGACCATCGGCTTGATGTCTTCAAAGCCCGGCAACTGCGCTGGCGCGGGCCGCGTGTCGTCGGTCACCGTATCGCCGATCTTGGTGTCGCTGACAGTCTTGATTGTCGCTGCGAAAAATCCCACTTCGCCAGCCAGCAGTTCGCCGATCTCCACCGGTTTGGGCATCAGCACGCCCATGGACTCCACTTCAAAGGCCTTCCCATTCGACATCAACCGGATTCGCTGCCCCTTGTGCATCGTGCCCTGCATTACGCGTACCAGCACGATCACACCGCGATAGGAATCGAACCAGGAGTCGAAGATCAGAGCCTGCAGCGGCGCGTTGGGATCGCCGGTGGGCGCGGGCAGCCGGTGAACGATGGCTTCCAGCACCTCGTCCACGCCCTGCCCGGTCTTCGCGCTCACCGGAATGGCGTCCGTGGCGTCCAGCCCTACGGCTTTTTCGATAGCCTCCTGGGTGCGCAGGATGTCCGCCGAAGGCAGATCGATTTTGTTGATGACCGGAATAATTTCCAGCCCGTGGTTGATGGCCAGATACGCGTTGGCAAGCGTTTGCGCCTCCACGCCCTGTGCAGGCGTCTACCACCAGCAGCGCTCCCTCACACGAGGCCAGCGAGCGCGAAACCTCGTAACTGAAGTCCACGTGGCCCGGCGTATCGATCAGGTTTAGTTGGTAGGTGTTCCCGTCGTGTGCCTTGTACATCATGCGCACCGCGTGCGCCTTGATGGTGATGCCCCGCTCGCGCTCCAGATCCATGTCGTCCAGAATCTGCGCCTGCATCTCACGGCCGGTCACCGAGCCGGTAAACTCCAGCAGACGGTCGCTCAGCGTCGACTTGCCGTGGTCGATGTGGGCGATGATCGCAAAATTTCTTAGGAAACGAGCTTCCATTTGGCCAGGAAAGAGGCTTTTCGCGCTCTTGTGGCGCGCATGTCCCCAGGCCATAGCTTATCATCGGCATAGAGCAACTGTTTCCCTTATGTGCCTTAACAGAATGTTGTACCGACTCTTCGCATGTGCCGTGCTGGCTCTCTCGCTAGTGGGCTGTGACCCCACTGCGCCCAAAGGCGCTTCCAAGGGCGCGCGGCCGCAAGCCACCGCGCCGCCGCTCACCTTGGGCGCGAACGCAGACTCGGTAGCGCCTGCTCAAACTATTGCTCCGCCGCCCCATGTGCCTACCCGTCAGCAGCAGCAGGTCCATTTGCTGATACAGCAGGTGGAGGACGCCTACGCTCGCGGCGAGGCCGACTACCGCAAGGGAAAATTAGCCGAGGCTAAGCAGGAATTCGATCGTGCCGTGGACCTGATGCTCACTTGCGGCATCGACATAAAAAGCAATACCGAGTTGCAAGAGGAGTTCGACCGCATCGTGGATGAGGTCAACGCGCTCGAGATGGAAGCTCTCAAGCAGGGAAACGGCTTTGTCCCCAAAGAAGAGGAGACTCCTTCCGACGTGGCTGAGAACGTGACCTTTGAGGTGGACCCCAACATCGTCGCCAAGGCCCGCGCCGACCTGGCTACCACCAACTCCGATCTCCCCCTGGTGGTCAATGACTACGTGGCCACTTACATCAACTTCTTCGCCAACACCCAGAAAGGCCACAACACCCTGCTCCACTCCTTCGAGCGCGCCGGCCGATATAAGGCCATGATCCAGCGTGTCATGGCCGAAGAGGGCGTGCCCCAGGATCTCATCTACCTGGCTGTCGCCGAGTCCGGCTTTCAGCCCCGCGCCCTCAATCGCCGCTCCCATGCCGGCGGCATGTGGCAGTTCATGCCAGGCCCATATTACGGGCTGACCCGCAACGCTTACGTGGACGAGCGCTTCGATCCGGTAAAATCCACCCGCGCTTATGCCCGCTACATGAAGTACATCTACGACCAACTAGGCGACTGGTATTTGTCTATGGCCGCATATGACCATGGCACCGGCAACATCCAGCGAGAGGTGCAGAAGACCGGTTACGCCGACTATTGGGAACTCTATAAGCGCGGCGAACTTCCCAAAGAAACCAAAAATTATGTGCCCGAGATTCTGGCCGCCATCATCATTGCCAATCATCCCGCGCAGTACGGCTTTGACGACATCACGCTCGATCCCCCTGTGTTGACCGACACGGTGACCATCAATTACTCGGTAAGTCTGAGGCTGGTGTCAGATCTTGTGGGTGTGCCGGTGGAAGAGTTGACAGCGCTGAATCCAAGCCTGTTGCGCATGACGACCCCGCCCAATGCGTCCTTCGATCTGCATTTGCCCGGCGGCACGTCGGCAGATTTTCAAAAGCTTATCGCTTTGATCCCCGAAGGCAAGCGCAATGCATGGCGGTACCATCACGTTGCCGCAGGCGATACGCTGGCTTCAGTGGCGCTCAAGTACCGCGTGACAGAGACCGCTTTGGCCGCGGCCAATCATATACGCGTGCGCGATGGCATTGAGGGAGTCGATACTTTATTTGTGCCTACGCCGCCCATCGCCGAGCCCGTGTCTCATCCGCGGCTCTACACTGTGCGTAAGGGCGATACGCTGGTAACCATCTCCGACCGCTTCGGCGTTTCGCTAAGCGAGTTGCGCCGTTGGAACAAGATCACCGGGACCAAGGTACAGCCCGGCCAGCGGCTGTATGTGGCCGCCCCCGCCAGCGTCCACCACACCGCTGCTCGCGCGCGCCGCGACACCGGCTCTTCAGCCAGCCCCCAAACACGCCCGGTCGTGCCAAAGCAGAACCCCGCGCCTGCTGTGAAAAAACCGTCCCTGAATCACCCCACCGCCGCTGCTCCCGCAAAGAAATCCGGGACCGCGAACGCGGAAAGAGCTTCTGTAAAGAAATCCGAGGCCTCCGCCGGGGCGCACAAGGCAAAATAATATTTTCCAAAAACTGCATTTCGTGCTTGTCAATTGATGGTGTTTGCGTGCAATCTATTGCTAGTAGATTTTCGCAGGCGGAAAAGGGGTTTCCCGCCGAGTGAAAATGAAGATGAAAAATATGGCAGCGGCAGGCCGCTGGAGGCAATAGGATGGAAGAGTTCAAGATGTGCGCGATGAGCGACGGCGAAGCAAATTATAGGCCGGGCGCGTTTGAGTCCAGTCACAACGACTTTGAAGAGGATGAAGAGGTTGAATCCTATAGCGTGCTCACCTCCTCGGACGACGACGAGGGAGTAATTGCAGAGTCGGTGATCGTGGGCGTGCAAAAAACAGCATCGAAGCCGGCCCCACGTAAGGCCGCAAAGAAGAAGGCTCCGGCTAAGAAAGCAGCCAAGAAAAAGATTGCGACCAAAAAGGCCGCTAAAAAGTCCGCCGCAAAGAAGAAGAAAGCTGGCGCAAAGGGCGGAAAGGCTGGGGCTAAAAAGGCCTCTGCCGGTAAGCGCGCCGGAAAATCCAACAAACGAGGTAATAAGTTGGCCGTTAAGAAAGCAGCAAAGAAGAAGCCTGCCAAGAAGGGCAAGGCCAAGAAGGCAGTTGCCAAGAAAAAGAAGGCTCCTGCGAAGAAAAAGAAGTAGGCCGCTGCAAAGTAGGCAACCAATAGCAGCGACTGCCTGAAATTAAAGGCAAGCAAAAAG
>CAWJDN010000248.1:0-25056 GCA_963840985.1 uncultured Acidobacteriaceae bacterium | reverse complement strand
CTGAGCCGGAGTGATAGGGCGAGCCATCGTCGCCCCACTCCCTGGTGCGATAGATTCTCTGAAATGTTTCTGTGATCGAGAGAGAGCCATAGATCCGATGGGTTTTGGGGGCGCGCCTGAGTTGCCGGTTCATCCAATATTTCACGCCACTAAACATTCAGGACCAAACCCTCTCAGCATTTAATTATAACTTCAATAATTTTGCATTCCATCGCCTCATAGAGAAGTCTCCCGATGCCCTGTTTGCGCACCTCGGGGCCACGCCCATGTCAACGCCGTACGGTGTCTTGCTCATTGGGTTGATGTTGGCCGGGCTGGCGGCGAACTTGTAGAGTGGTGAAATGGTCCGCAGCGCGTCAATCGCAGATTGGAAACAGGAACTCGCCGCAATGGTGGCACTCGCGCTCCCGGTCGCACTCAGCGAATTGGGCTGGATGGCCATGGGCATCGTGGACACCATCATGGTGGGCAGGCTGGGCCCTGCGGCCATCGGCGCGGTAGCGCTCGGCAATGCCGTCTACTACACGCCGGCGATCTGTGGCATTGGCCTGCTACTGGGACTGGACACGCTGGTTTCGCAGGCCTTCGGCCGCAACGACCACGATGAATGTCACCGCTGGCTGGCGCAGGGCGTCTATCTTGCCTGCATCATTACGCCGCCGCTGATGCTGCTGACCGCGCTGGCCAGCTTTGGCTTTGCCCCCTTCGGCATCACGCCCGAGGTGGCCGCTCCGGCCGCCGCATATCTGCGCATCCTCAACTGGGGCACGCTGCCGCTGCTGCTTTACGCCGGCACGCGCCGCTACCTGCAAGGAGTGGGCGATGTGCGCGTCATTACCCTCACCTACGTCGCCGCCAACCTGCTCAACTGGTTCGGCAACTGGGTGCTTATCTATGGCAAGCTGGGGTTTCCGGCACTGGGCGTAAACGGTTCAGCGATTTCCACGCTGGTCGCGCGCATCTTTATGACCGCGGCGCTAATGGGCTTTGCCTGGCGCTATGAGCGCAGACGCGGCCATCCGCTCTTCCGCCACTGGGCCGGACCCAGCTTGGCCAGGCTCCGGGAACTCGCGCGCCTGGGCGCGCCCGCGGCGGGGCAGATTCTGCTCGAAGTGGGCGCCTGGAACCTGGCGACGCTCTCGGCCGGATGGTTGACGCCGGTGGCCCTGGCCACCCACCAAATTGCCCTCAACTACGCCAGCCTCACCTACATGGTCCCGCTGGGCATCTCAGCAGCCGCCGCGGTCAGCGTCGGTCATGCAGTGGGCGCAGGAGACCCCGCTCGGGCGCGCCGCGCCGGTTGGCTCGCACTGGGTCTGGGCACGAGCTTCATGCTGCTGGCCGCTGTGGTCTTCCTGGTGGCGCCGGTCCCGCTCATCGCTCTCTACACCCGCGATCCCCAAGTCATGGCTGTCGGTCCCAGTCTGCTCGGCCTGGCGGCAGCCTTCCAGATCTTCGACGGCATACAGACCGTCTCCACCGGCGCGCTACGTGGGTTGGGCGAAACGCAAGCGCCCATGCTAGCCAACCTGGTGGGCTATTGGGTGCTGGGTTTACCGCTGGGACTGACGCTCTGCTTCGTCCTCCACTGGGGTATCTACGGCCTTTGGATCGGCCTTCTGCTGGCCTTGTTTATCATCGCCACGACGCTACTCGCGCGCTGGCGCCGGGATTCGGCGCGCTTGGCAGCTATGGGTTGATCTGCTTAATGAAAATATCACTCGGGCAGTTTATTTACCGTGTATTACTGATTCGGAATGGGTTGAATCCATTCCAGTCTTTAGGAATCAAAAGCTTAGAGGTGTGGTTGCGGGCAGAGACAACGGCCTGCGCATGTGACTATAATCACATCTGAGCGAAAGATAGACGTTTTACCCGTGTTTATCGGAAGGGAATCCCGCCAAATGGCGACAGGCGACCTTGCCCTGGGTCAAGAACAGGGCGCACTTAGCGCGCGCGAGCGCATAATCAACGATTTCAGCATCAATGTATCTACGGTGAACGGCTCCGGTTCGCAGTCCGCCAACAGCGTTTTGCTCAAGAGCATCTTTGCAATGGGCGTCCCGGTGAGCGGGAAAAACCTCTTCCCTTCCAACATTGCCGGACAGCCAACCTGGTTTCTAATTCGCGCCAGCAAAGATGGATATGTCGCCCGCAAGCACGACTCCGAAATACTGGTCGCTCTGAACCCGGAGACCGCCTTGGACGATGTACAGGCCCTGCCCGCCGGCGGTGCAGCAATCTACGAGGAGAATCTCAAGCTCGACCAGGCGCGCGGTGACGTGTTCTTCTATCCCGTTCCCTTTGACAAGATCACAGCCTCCATCTGCCCCGAGGTCAAGCTGCGCAAGCTGGTCAAGAACATGGTCTATGTGGGCGTCGTCGCCCAGTTGCTGGCCATCGATCTGGGCGTGGTGGAGAGCTGCCTGCAACGGCAGTTCGCCAAGAAGCAGAAGGTCTTCGATCTGAACTTCGGCGCCGTCAAAGTCGGCTTCGACTATGCTCAGCAGAATCTGACCAAGCGCGACCCGTTCTTCATCGAGCGGATGAACAAAACCGAGGGCAAGATCATCATCGACGGAAACGCGGCCTGCGGCATGGGCGCGGTTTTTGCCGGTGTGACGGTGGTGGCTTGGTACCCCATTACGCCCTCGACCTCGGTGATCGAGGCGACCACCGACCTGCTCAAGAAGCTGCGCCTGACACCGGAGGGCAAGGCGACCTTTGCCGTGGTGCAGGCCGAGGACGAGTTGGCCGCTATCGGCATGGTGCTGGGCGCAGGTTGGGCAGGCGCTCGCGCCATGACCTCTACCTCCGGCCCGGGCATGTCGCTGATGGCGGAGTTCTGCGGTTTGGGCTACTACGCCGAGATTCCCGGCGTCATCATCATCGTGCAGCGCAGCGGGCCTTCGACGGGTCTGCCCACGCGCACCCAGCAAGCCGATCTGCTTTCGGCGGCCTTCCTCTCCCACGGCGATACCAAGCACCCGATTCTGCTGCCCGGTTCGGTCAAGGAGTGTTTCGAGCTGACCCAGGCGGCCTTCGACCTGGCAGAGCGCATGCAGACCCCGGTCTTTGTGCTCACCGATCTCGATCTGGGCATGAACAACTGGATGTCCGAGCCATTTGATTATCCCGCCAAGCCCTTGGATCGCGGCAAGGTGCTCACCGCCGCCGACTTGGACAGGCTGGGCCATTTTGCGCGCTATCGCGACGTGGACGGCGACGCCATCGGCTGGCGCACGCTGCCCGGAACGCGCCACCCCAAGGCCTCCTACTTTACTCGCGGCTCGGGACACAATGATGCGGCCGAATACACCGAGAACCCGGAGGAGTACCAGGCGGTGATGGACCGGCTGGCGCTGAAGTTCGAGACAATGCGCAAACTGCTTCCCGCTCCAATCATGGTCAGGAACAGTGCTTCGAAGATTGGTTTCTTAGCTTTCGGTTCCACCGATTGCGCCCTCACCGAAAGTCTCGACCAGATCAAGCAGCGCTACCGGAAGGACGTGGATTATCTGCGCATCCGGGCCTTTCCCTTCGCATCGACAATTCACGACTTTGTGGCCTCTCATGAGCGCATTTATGTGGTCGAGCAGAACCGTGACGCGCAATTGGCCAGCCTGCTTAAGCTCGATCTTCCCGCCGCCCAGTCGGCTAAGCTGCGCAGCATTCTCCACTACAACGGATTGCCGGTGGATGCTGAATTTATCACCGGGCAATTTGCGCATCAGGAGGGCCTCTAAATGGCAACCGCTACGCCTGCTCCCAAACTCAACTACATCGGCCTTCCCATTCTCGATTATCGCGGCGGCAAGAGCACGCTGTGCGCCGGCTGCGGCCACAACGCCATCTCCGAGCGCATCATCGACGCCTTGTTCGAGATGGGCGTCGAACCCGAGCGCGTCATGAAGATGAGCGGCATCGGCTGCTCCTCCAAAAGCCCCGCCTATTTCCTGAGCCGTGCACACGCATTCAACGGCGTGCATGGGCGCATGCCGGCCATCTCCACCGGCGCCATTCTTGCCAACCACACCATGACGACGATTGGAGTTTCAGGTGACGGCGACACCGCCTCCATCGGCATGGGCCAGTTTGTGCATCTGCTGCGCCGTAACCTGCCCATGATCTACATCATCGAAGACAACGGCGTCTACGGACTCACCAAGGGCCAATTCTCGGCCACCGCCGACCTCGGCTCCAAGCTCAAGACCGGCGTGGTCAACGATCTGCCCGCCATCGACACCTGCGCGCTGGCCATCCAGTTGGGTGCCACCTTCGTGGGTCGCTCCTTTTCCGGCGACAAGAAGCAGTTGCTTTCTATGCTCAAGGCCGCCATCGCACACAAAGGCACAGTGATGCTCGATGTCATCAGCCCCTGCGTCACCTTCAACGACCACGAGGGATCGACCAAGAGCTACAAATTCATGCAAGAATTCGACGAGCCCATTAACGAGATTGGCTTTGTGGCCAGCTTCGACGATATTGCTGTCGATTACGACTCCGGCGAAATTTACGAAGTGGAGATGCACGACGGCTCCAACCTGCGCCTGCGCAAGCTGCATGAGGACTACGACCCCACCGACAAGGCCAACGCCGTGCGCACCCTGATGGAGGCCCAGGAGAACGATGAGATTCTCACCGGCATCTTCTACATCAATACGGAGCAGCCCACCTTCATTGATCTCCTGAACGTAGTGGATGATCCGCTGGCCACTCTGCCCGAGTCGCTCACCCGGCCCCCACAATCAGCCCTCGATGCCCTGATGACTGCACTCAAGTAAACCCTGCGTCTTCAAATAACGCACAAAGAAGCCCCGCTATTGCGGGGCTTCTTGCTGCCGGTCCGCCTCTGTTGGAACTGTCCTAGTTTTGCGGCATGGGCAGGGGCTTGACGCTGCCGCAATCCGGGCCTTTGTAGGTAGAGGTAGAGATGCCCGTCCATTCCACCGGCGTCGCGTTCGGGCCAGACTGCATCGTTCCCGAAAAATGCACCTTGCCGTTGGCGTGGTTGCCGTCTGTCCATGAGGACTCCACAGTTCCCATGCCGTTCATTTTTCCGCTGCACACCATGACGGAGGTCATGCTATTGGCCTTCATCATGACGTTGGTGAATTGGCAGTTGGGGTCCTGCGACACCGGCGCGCCGTACTTGTCGATCATGGCCTGGGTCAGGCAAACCTGCGTGGTGGTGGTTGTGCCACTAAAGGGCGACTTTATGCTCGGCGGCAGTGTTATGCCCGGCGGCAAGGGTGATTTCTGCCAGGTCATGTTGGCAGTCATCTCCCACAAACCGGGCTTTATTGCGGCTTGCGCCGAGGCAAAAAGCGACATGGCGAACAAACAACTGCCCATAATGATTAAAACTCGAAACTTGCGCATGATCTCTCCTATCGGGTTGCGCTGGCTCATGGCCGCGCACGCATACACTCTATCGCAGTGCGCATAGGGTAGGAAAGTGAAAACTCAGCCCCGCTCTGCCAATGCCGCGCTGCCCAGCTCCAGCAGGGTGCTGCTGACCCGGCCGGCGGCGTGGCGAGCCACATCCCCTTCACTGGCAAAGTCGCCGGGAATCACGCGCACGCCTAGCGCTACAATGGGCAGCACAATGGGCTGAGCTTGTATGTATTCGATAGCCTTCTTAAGGCTTTTCTTCAATCCGCGATACATCATTCAGTAACTTTATTACACTTTGAATGCGAGACTCGCATGTGGCCGCTTTCCGCAATAAATCCTGCGCGGAGTTGCGGTCTGATGCTGCCCTTTCGCGGTCTAGTCTTGCTGATTCGCGGTTTGATGCTGCCATATTGTGGTCTAATATTGCGTGGCCGCGCAGTGATTCCGCATCGTCCTTAAGTGATTGTGAGGAGACGTAGAAATCGTTAACCGGGCATGGAGAACCGGATTGAAATTGACAATTGCCCGGTTCAATAACCGAAAGTACGGGAGGAACAACCGAAAGCACGGAGGACACTTTAGCCCATCTGCCGGCACTCTTTGCACTTTTAACTTCCTCGACCGCATCCTTGTCATCTTCGTCCGCGCGCTTGTCATCTTCATCCGCACGCTTATTGGCATTGTCCGCTGCCTTCTTAAGTTCGTCTCGCGCCACCGTGAGTGAGGCAAGCGCATCAGTGAGCTTTTCCTTTGCTTCGGCGCTTTTGCCCTCGGCTGTCAACTTTTCGGCGACAAGAAACTGATAGGCACCCCAACTGAATGGTTTTTTCCACTGGAACCTACCGTGGTCGTTTAGCTGGAAATCAGCACCGTCTGTAATAAGTATTCTTGCACTATCGTATTGTTCATTTAGCAGCGCAAGGGCCACGGCGGTACCTACCACGCCGAAGGCTGTCTCGGGTCCGATTGCTCCCACTCGATTCAGTTCAGCCTTCCGACTGACGAGCAGTTTGATGACATCTCGCCTTCCGGAAATGGCTGCCTCGATCAATGCCGTGTTGCTGCCCGGTTTTTGTAAATTGGGGTCCGCTCCACGATCGAGCAAAAACATTGCGATATTGGTGTAACCGAACCTCGAGGCTAACGTCAGGGGAGTCACTCCGATTTCTCCCATTTTAGCCTGGAGTAAGTTCATCATTTCGGGGTTCAGAAGCCTCGACGCTTGCGGATTTTCCAATATGTTCTTGATGCGCTTCGCATTTTCCTCGTTAACATTGGCAAAGGCATTGATATCAGCGCCTGCGCTGACGAGTAATTCGACGACGTCTGCGTGGTCCCCAGCCACCGCGGCATAAAGCGGGAAATTGCCCTGCTCGTCGCGACCATTCACATCAACCCCTTTTCCAAGGAGATCACGGACGATATCCATATTGCCGGATAAAGAAGCATTGACGAGCGGTGATGACCCGCCAGTAGTAACCGGATTCTTTTCCTGAGCGAACGCAGAAGTTGTATAAAAAATCAGGAAAAAGCCCATCGTGACCCAAATTCGTATCTTGTGCATGGAATCTCCTGATGGATAGCTCGAACCGCGTGGCCGCGCACGCATACACTCTATCGCAGCGCCCATAGGGTAGGAAAGAGAAAACTCAGCCCCGGCTAGCCAATGCCGCGCTGCCCAGTTCCAGCAGGGCGCTGCTGACCCGGCCAGCGGCATGGCGAACCACATCCCCTTCGCTGGCAAAGTTGCCGGGAATGACGCGCACGCCCAGCGCCTCCATGCGCTCAATATCAGCGACGATGGGAGCCGCTCCTTCGGCCGCGTAACGGGCAAGCGTCTCTGCGGAAAAGGCCTTCGTATTCACCAGGGCATAGTCGAAGATGGGCTCTCGAGTATGCTCATAAATCCGCTGTATGTGCTGCGACGCGGTTAATCCCAGGCTCTCGTTAGCCTGACTCATCAGGTTGCAGATGTAAACCCGTACGCCCCGGGCGCGCGCCAATGCAGCGGGCAGGCCCTGCACTAACAGATTCGTAATCAGCGAGGTATAGAGCGACCCTGGCCCCACCGTGATCAGGTCGGCGCGCTCGATAGCCTCCAGCGTCTCCGGCAAGGGAGCCGCGTCCGGAGGGTCGAGCATCAACTCCGCAATGCGCTTATGGCTGGCGGTGATTTTCGTCTCGCCCCGCACCAGCGAGCCGTCGTCCATGCGCGCCACCAGCGTGGCATTGGCCGTCGTAACCGGGTAGATGCGCCCCCGCGTGGCCAGAATCTTCGACGCCAATTGGATGGCCTGGCCAAAGTCGCCGGTAATCTCGGTGAGCGCGGCCACAAAAAGATTGCCGAAGTTGTGCCCCTCCAGGGCATCGCCCGAGCGAAAGCGATGGCCGAAGAGCCGGACCAGCAGATCCTCCTCTTCGCTGAGCGCCACCATGCAGTTGCGCAGGTCGCCCGGTGGCAGCATATTGAAATCTTTGCGCAGCCGGCCACTGGAGCCGCCGTCGTCGGTCACCGTAACCACCGCCGCCAGGTCGGCAATCGAGGCCACCCTCCGCTACGCCCTGGCTGGAAGTGGCTACATGGCGCCGCAGCCCGCGTAGCAGCGTTGACAGTCCCGTGCCACCGCCAATGGCCACCACGCGCAACGGGCGGGCAGGCACACTCCCAGCAGTCGTTTGCGGCTCCGGATCAGGATTTGAGGTCGAAATCTGCGCGGAATTCACTGAAACCCTAGGGCACCTCGGGATACAACAGCTCGGTAAACCGGGGATCGTCCGACATGCTCTGGAAGTCGTTGTCGACGCGCGCCTGAAGCCGGTTCTTGGGGTTCAGTTCGATGGCCTTGGACAGGTTGTCCAGGCAATCCTGGATGCGTCCCGTCATCGCGTCCAGAAGCGCCAGCCCGTAGAAGGCATAGTCGGCCTCTGGATGGTTCGCCAAAATTGATCCAAACTCATCGCGCGCCTCCTCATAGTAGCCGGTATTCAACAGAGAGACGGCGTAGTCGTAGTGCTCCTCGGGCGTAGGAAACGTCCGGCCTTGCTTGTCCAGTTGCCGCTGGCAGATGCTGATGTACATCTTGCACCGCTCCTGCAACTCGTCCGGTGCGGTAGCAAGCAGCTTCTCGAATGCAGCCAGCGCTTTATCGTACTTGCCCTGCTGCAGCACCACCATGGCTGCCTGGAAGTGCTGGAAGGCAGGTCCGGTGCCTGTACTGGCG
Source organism: uncultured Acidobacteriaceae bacterium (assembly GCA_963840985.1). Lineage (GTDB taxonomy): Bacteria > Acidobacteriota > Terriglobia > Terriglobales > Acidobacteriaceae > Telmatobacter. The sequence continues at coordinate 16,438 of CAWJDN010000248.1, read as the reverse complement.
TGTACGCCGGGCTTGACGGAGATCGAAGATTCTTTATTGCGGTCGTGCGCCAAGGATCGGGCCTCTTACATCGTGTGTTTGCTGCGTCTGCATGCCTCAGGTGTGTTTGAGCCGGTTCGTTGCCGGCAAATAACAGCTCTTGAGAATTACGCTACTAGGCACCCTTTATACGCACAACCCCGCCTTACGTCAAGCCATCCGTCAAGTGGGCCTCATCCGCCGGGTGTTGTGGCCTGGGCAGAGGCTCTGTAAATGGCCGGATTCAGGGCCGGGTCGTTGTACATCTTCAGGTGGCGATAGAGCTTGAAGCGTCGCGTTCCCTCAAGCGTTTCGCGCCACAATGCGTCCAGGCAGGCCGCTAGGTCCCGCCGTTGTTCCTTAAGGATGGCCAGCCGCTCCAGGTTGCGCTCCGCGTGTCTTGCCGGCGCACCGGCCCGCTCCGCCTCTTGGCGCGTGTGATAGATCTTCAGCGCCAGAATCGAGAGCCGGTCGATCATCAGCCCCGGCGATTCGGAGTTCAGTTCCGCGGCCGGGTTAGGTAGCCCCTTCGGCCCAAGCCATCCCAGCAAAACGCGGTCCAGATCCTCGGCCAGGTCGTTGCGCAACTGGTTAATCACGTCCACGCGCCGCTTCACCCCGGCCAGATCGGTGTCGCTTGCGCCCGGTGCGCGAGCTTCGTCCTCGATGTGCCACAGCTCAAAGTTGGCGCGATGCTGGCGGCGCACCGCCTCCAGCCAATCCGCGCGCCCTTCCGGGCCGGCTTTGGCCTTCGCCACGGAAACCGCCGCCTCCTCTAGGTGCAAGACGCGCGTCTCCCCATCCTGCGCCTCTACAATCTGCTCTGCCGATACCATGCTGGACTACCCTTCGATAAATCCGATGCGCAATGCCTGCGACTGGTTGCAGCGTCCATGGTAGAACGATTCCCTTTCAGTTGTCAGTGGTCAGCAGTTATTTCCCCACTCCCGATTCCCTTCCCCGCCCTGAACCGTCACAATATAGCGTGGACTCTTTTGCAATTCATGAACGCGCGGGCGGCAACCGCGCCTCTCGCCGAAACGCGCCGTCGCTGTCGACGCCTGCCCTCTGCGCCGCGTTTCTGCTTGCAGCCACGCTGCTCCCGGCACAGGAGTATATTCCTCCAGGCCCGCCGCAACCTCCCGAGGCCAATACTGACACCAACCCCACTCCGCCGGGCCCGTCGGCGTCGGCCACCCTTCATGGCGTAGTCCTGAACGCCGCCACCGGCTCACCGCTCGCGCGTGCCCTGGTGCAGATTGAAGGCGATGCCGACACCGGCACATTGACCGACGGCGAGGGCCGCTTCGAGATTCCCAGCGTGCCAGTGGGGCCGCAGACCGTGCAGGTCGTCAAACCCGGCTTTCTGGATCAGGCTTTTTTTCCTGGCGGCGACGCCGGTTGGGGAATTGGACCCGGTATGTTTCACAGCATTCTGGTCGCTGACCAGATGCCTGACCTGATCTTCTCCATGGCGCCTACCAATGCGATTTATGGCCGCATCCTCCTTTCCACCGGCGATGCGGCGCAGGACATCGGCGTCACGCTGGCCAAGCGCACGGTGGAAGACGGGCGAGCTTCATGGCAAGCGATCTCCAATATCAAAACCAACAGCGAGGGAGCTTATCGCTTTGCCCGGCTCGGCGACGGAGAGTACGCACTTTATACCGAGCCCGCGATGGACAGCGAACTAGTCGCTCTTCTCGCCGCGGACGGCAAAGAAGGCTCCATGGCGCGCAACGGCTTCCCCAGCCAGTTCTATCGGGATGCTCAAGATCTGGCCGGTGCTACGAAGATTCATCTCGCCGGCGGCCAAGAGGCCGAGGCCAATCTCTCCCTGACGCTCCAGCCCTTCCACGCCGTCACTGCCCAAGCCACGCTTCCGTCGGGACGTCGTTATGGCGATGAAAACCCCGCGTGGGCGGGAATGAATCTAACCGCTCAGGTACTCGATGCGCAAGGCCATTCGCTCCCCTACGTTGCCGAATACGACCAGGAAACACGCGCGCTGCAAGCCCTTCTGCCCGACGGCAGCTACTCGTTCTTGGTCACCGTAACCTTTTCACGCATCACCGCCGACATGGCTGGAAACAGAAACTTCACCCCCGCCATGGATGCCGCGCCTTTGACCGGCCAGGTGGATTTTTCAGTGGCCGGCCACGACGTTTCCAACTTGCGCATCCCGCTTCAGGCTCAGAGCGCCAATCCCCTGCAGGTCACCGTGACTCAAAGCGGCACGCAACCTTCGCCCGGCACTTCTACTTCGGGGGAATCGGGCTCTGTCTACGTTGCTCTCAGTCAGGCCGGCGATTCAATCTCCAACGGAATGGTAAGTATCTATGCCGATGGGATCGGGCCCGGCCAGCTGAGGACGACCTTCATGGTCTCCGGCTCCTACTGGGCGCATACCAGCATCACGCAGCATGGCCTTTGCCTTTCGTCGTTCACAGCTGGCGGCGCAAACCTGGCTCGTGAACCACTGGTGATCGGAGCTTCAGGCGTGACCGCACCGATTAACCTGACCCTGCGCGACGATTGCGCGAGCCTTACGCTCTCCCTGCCCACAGCCGGCGTCGCCCAAGCCCCCGGAGAAGAGCGCTGGTATACCGTCTATGTGGTGCCGGACTTCGAATCTACTGAAAATGCCGTGCCGCAAACACTGCGCCCCTCCTCGGGAGGAACGATCACACTGGAAGGCCTGACGCCGGGCAGCTACAACGTCTACACCTTCGCCGCGCCCCTGGTTCTGGAATACCACAACCCCGCCGCGCTCGCCGCCTTGCCCACACCCGGACAGGCCATCACCCTTTCGCCCGGAACCACCAGCGACCTCGTCCTGGAGGTGCCCGCGCAATGAACAGATTTCACGCTTCACGAAAATTTGTTTCAATCTCTGGATTGCGTCAGGGCACGACTCTACAGCTTGCGGAAAAATGTAAATGGAGTAGCAAGAAGCGTCAGGGCACGACTTCAGTCGTGCCGAAAATACAGCAAAATGAAGGTCGGGCTTTAGCCCCTGAGGGATGCTTTTCGCGTTTCTTGAATGAAAACTGGTTGTCTTTCGCAACACGCCTCGTTTGCCTCTTTACGCTGCTCCTGCTCTGCCTTCCAGCCCTATCGCAGGCCGCCCTCTACCGTATCACCGGTACGGTGGTGAACGTGGCTACCGGCGAACCAGTTAGCCAGGCCACGGTAGCCGCGCTTTCCGTTTCAGACCACCAAGCCGTCGCCTCGGTCGAGTCCGGCAACGACGGCCAGTTTGTGTTGGAGGGTCTCGTAGCTGCCAAGTACGATCTGGTTGCCTTCCGGCGCGGCTTTCTCCTCTCCTTATACGATCAGCACGAGCTATTCAACACCGCCATCGTGACCGGAGAGGGCCAGCAGACAGGAGGCCTCATCTTCCGCATGACGCCCGTCGCCTCGCTGCACGGCGTGGTCAACGGCGACGGCGGCGACCCGGTAGAAAACGCCAAGGTCCTGCTTTTCCTCAAGCCCCACAGCCACAACCCCGGCGCTAAAATCACCCAAAAAGCCGACACCATTACCGACGACACCGGCGCTTACGACTTTGGCGATCTGGCGCCCGGCGAGTACTTTCTAGCGGTAACAGCGCAGCCCTGGTACGCGCTGCATCACTCCGCTCTCCGGCAAAGGCCGATAGCCGATCCCAGCACAGCCCTCGACGTCGCCTACCCCGTTACCTTCTTCGACTCCACAACGGATGATGCATCGGCAACCCCCATTAACCTCGCCGCGGGCAGCCGAGAGGAGGCCAACATCAACCTCCACGCAGTTCCGGCACTGCATCTGACAGCCGAGTCGCCCATGAAGCAGAACTGGGTAACGGCTCGGGCGCAACTGCGCCAAGTCATCTTCGGCTCGCTGGCCTCCACAGATACCATCACTCCTCCACCCGCGACACAAACCGACACAGCCGAATTCACCGGCGTAGCCCCCGGCCACTATGAGCTATCGCAGGGCGATCCACCCCGCATTGCCGATCTGGACGCAACTTCCAACCAACAGTTGGACGCCAATCTCGGCAAACCCGCAATAGAACTCTCTGGAACTCTGAGAAGCTCCTACGGAACCTCATTGCCGGATAAAGTTACACTGAACATCGAATCTCTTGAAGGTGTGCATCGGCAGGAACAGATTTTTGTGAACAGCGATGGCCAATTCTCATTTCAATCCATACGCCAGGGAAATTACGAGTTAACGGCCAGCACCCCGGATAAGCAGCTCCCCATCATCTCCATCACCATTGGCAACCACAGCCATCCCGGCAACCAGATCACCGTCTCCGACAAGCCGATGCTGGCGATGGTGACGGTGAGCCTGGGCGAAACCCGCATCGAAGGTTTTGCCCGGAAAGCCGAAAAAGGCCTTCCCGGCGTTATGGTCGTACTGGTTCCTAAAGAGCCGGCCGCCTTCCCTGCCCTGACGCGCCGCGATCAGTCCGATTCCGACGGCAGCTTTGCCCTGCGCGATGTCGCCCCCGGAAAGTACACCGTAGTGGCCATCGAAGACGGCTGGGAGCTGGATTGGGCCCGGCCAGAGGTCATCGGACGCTATCTTTCCGGCGGCATTCCAGTCAATGTTACGGAGAGCTCTGGCAAGCTCGTGCGCCTCTCTGAAGCGGTTCCGGTGCAAAGCCGCTGACCTGAATCAACCCCGGGACTTCATGGAACCGGGCCTGAGAGGTTACTCTAGGAGTGGATAGTCTATGAGGGTAGCCGCCCAGGTTTGCGGCGGCGGCTCAAAGGGCTCCGGCCCTTAGGGCCAGCAGTGGAAAAGTTATGCATTGAGGAGAGTCCCAAATTGAAGAGGAAGTTATTGCTTGCGATTCTGGCCATCGTTGCGGCCACGTTCATGCCCCTGGCGGCCTCCAGCCAGTTCCTTCATGTTCTTCATCATCACAGAGATAGAGAGGCCCCCGAGAAGCCTGTCGAGATCCACAAGTATGAGATTTTTGCAGGCTACGGCTACACCAGCATGAACCAGGTCAACCAGGAGCGCTACGGATTGCAGGGAGCCAACGTCTCTGTAACCCGCGATTGGGGCAGATTCTTCGGCCTCACCGCCGACGGCGGCTATTACAAGTACCCCCTCTCGCACCCTGCCATCCGAAACAGCACGTTGGCCCCTTCATTGGATGCCGTACTGCTCGGGCCGGTGATGCACGCACACCTCTTCAAAAACTACGATGGTTTTTTCCGCGTTCTGCTGGGCGCGGAACACATCGGTGGCGTAAACGCCTATCCCAATATCTCGTTTGCGGGGGGAATCGGCGGCGGCATGGATTACAGGCTGACTAAGCACTTATTCATGCGCGCCTCGGGCGACGACATCATCTCGTCATTTGTCGCGCCTATTTATCCTGCCAATCCGCCTCCTCCTAATCCGCCTCCTCCGCCAGGTACCTGCACAACAACTTCGGGATGCTCCCCGCATGAGCACCGCAGTTCCCGCGCCTCCTTCGGTGTGGTCTATAAGTTCTGAGAGCTGAGGCCGGCGTCACAAGCGCAAACCGGTTCATCCTCACAGTCAGATAGCTCGTCCGGCACATTCTCGCCGGACGGGCGTCCATATCCCGGTCACTTCTTGGGGCGCGATTCCGGCGGCACAAGCCCCGCCACCCGGTAATACACCACAAGCTGCCCGTAATGCTCTCCGGCGTGTTCGAGGTAGAACCAGGCCTGCTCGTTCAATCGGAATTGCTGGTTGCTCCAGGCATCGACGGTCAGATCGTTCATCCCGCTGTCACCTTTGCTGGCAATCAGAGCCGCGCCATCCGCAAAGGCCTTGCGCACATACTCCACCACCGCCGCCTTGTTCTTGAAATCGGATCGCTTCGGATCGTCGAGATGCGGCTTCACGCCCTTGCCAACCTCAACAAAGATATTGATGCCATGGGCGGCGTGAATAAGCTGTTCGGCAAAGCTGCGTTGAGCGGGATTGGGCTTGAAATCGTATTTGTCTTCGGGAAAGTCTTCGGCCATCGTGGTCAGTTTCCGGCCCATATAGTTCCAGTAATTTAGCAGGGTTTGTGAGGGACTAAGCGCGGGAGCGGGCGCTGCAGGCTTTGTCGTCGCCTCCTGCGCGCTGGCGACTGGAATCACCACTGCCGCCAACAGGACAAAAGCAAATCTTGAAATGAGCAGTTTCATGCAAAATTCTCCTGCTCCCACTATATCGCGCAGATCATTGTTGGGAAGCAGGGCGTCTTTCCACAGTTCACTGCCGTTTCAACGCCCTCTTCAACACCGTATCCAGCGCCGCCTTCAACTGCGCGTACTCTGCCGCTGTGACTTTGCCCGCAATCTTGTCGCTCTCCAATTCAAAGATCTCTTCCTTGAGCGCGTTCAGCAGGGCCGCATTCCTGGCCGCCGGAGACGTCAAAGCCTGCGCCCTTCCGCCATCGAACGCTTCTCCCGTCGCCGGCTTGCGCAACATAAATCCCGCCCCAGCTGCGAACAACAAAATCAGCCCACTCAGAATCCACCATTTGTACTTCGTCAGCGGATCAGGCGTGTTTATGGGGTTTGCCATCCCGCCGCCCGGCTGCGTTCCCGGCTGCGATCCAGATCCGCTTGCCTCCTGCTGGCCTTGCCCACCACCCTCATCGCGGGGAATCGATCCCGTGCCCGAGACGGTGAACTCCAACGGCTTTCCGGGGGCCGCATTCTTGGTCACATAGGTGGGAAGGCCTTCCTGCGGCGCGGAGATGAACGTCGATCCCGTGCCCGCGGAAAAGATCATGCTCTTGGGCATCATCACCCACACGGTTCTGGCCGGGATCGTCACCTGGGGATGAAAGGTAAACTTGCCGCTATAGGGCAACTCATATTCAAGCTGGAAGAGCGTGCTCTTCTCGCCGTCGTCGGGCTGAATGGGAAAGTTGAAGGAGTAGTGGCCCTTGGGGCCGTCGGAATCCATCTTGATCGAGGTGGGCAGTCCGCCGGGCCGCTGTGCCGACGTACCTTCCACCACCGCATCTTCCGGCAGCACAATCTCAAAGCTGCGCGGGCTCCACTGCGTGCGCGGAGGCATGCTGGAGTTGTGAACAGCGTACCGCTCCACTATCCGCAGTTGCCCATTCACCGACTCCACAATGCCAATTACATCTTCATCGATGAGCACGCCATCCACCTTGGCGGCCACATCATAGACTGAGATGTCGCCCGCCGCGTTGCCCTCCGGCGCGGCGATAAAATATGTTGCTCCCTGGTGGATCACCCGCACCAGATAATTACTCTGGCCCGGCTTAATCAGTTTGTAGTGCCCGCCGGAGTCGGTTGTTGCCCTGGACACCTCGCTCATTGACGCCTGCACATCCACCAGCACCACTGCATCACCCGCGGCCGGCTTGCCGGTAGTCTTGTTGGTCACCGTGCCGGTGATTGTGGCGGCCTGCGCCCACGCGCCCATAAGCAGTACGCTCAGGGCAACAGTGCGAAAAACAATCCGGGTCATCTTCATCATCGTTCGTAAGTCCTTGAATTGCTGTCGATCTCACTTCCGTTTCAATTATCGGGTGCCCCACCCTCGCCGCGTTTTTGTTTTTGCGGTTAGGGTGGGATACAATCACGCCCTCTGCAAAATCTCAATCTCCGCCATCAACCTCGCCGCCTCGTTTTCAAGCTGCGTCCGCTGCGTCTGGAACTCATCTTCAGGATACTTGCCCGCCTTGAATTCAAAGTTCAAATCGCGCAGGTTTTCGTTGAGCTGCTCCTTGCGCTCCAGCAGGTACTCGAGGCGCGTCTTCTCCAGCTGGCTGGCGAAAACCTTCTCCGGCCAAAAAACGTACACCAGCAGCGCAATCAGCAGCAGCACTCCTGCAACAAATCCTTGCGTCTCCGTCATCACTCAAATTCCTCCACCGTGCACAGCAATGCTCCCTATTCCCTAGTCCCTGGTCCCTGGTCCCTGTTTTTCTGCTTTCTGGCTTGGCGTCAGCGCCACTAGCGTGCCCAGCACCATCATCAGCACACCGGCCCATATCCAGCTCACCAACGGATTCAGAAACGCCTTGATAATCGGCTGCCCCGAATCCGGATTCGTGCCCTCATACACCACATACAAATCCCATCCGGGAACCGAGTGAATCGCCACCATGGTCTGCGGCTGCCCGCTGGCCAGATAAACCCGCTTCTCCGGCGTCATCTGGAAGAGCTTCTTGCCGCCCTTCGACACATCCAGCAGCGCGTAATCGGAGGTGTAGTTGGCGTTCGAGTCCTGCGTGAAGCCCAAACACTCCAGCGAGTACGAGCCGATAACCAGCTTGTCATGCAGCGCCAGTTCCTTCTCCTCGCTGCGATTGAAGGCCGAGCCCGCCAGCCCAATCACCACAATCACCACCCCGACATGGACAATATAGCCGCCGTAACGCCGCGTGTTGCGCCGAATCAGCTGATACTTCGCCCAAATCAGATTCCGTCCGCTCTGACGGGCAATCACCAGCATCCCGCGCAGAAACTACAACCTGTAATGGTAGAAGCAACCACAAGCCAACCCAAACAGCAGGCAGCAAACTGTCTTCTCATCTACTCGTTCAGCATATGCTCCCTTGACGATGGGGGAAGTTTTTAATGGCGAACTGAGGTAGATGAGGTGAATGAAGCAGGTGTGCTTAATTTGAGATCTTCTTGTAGTCATCTTCTGTATGTCTCCCTTGTCATCACAATTATTCCTACGCAACAAACACCTCCTGAAGAATGGTTGGACCTCTGGAAATGGAACAATTGAAAGCCAAACGTTGGAAGATCCTGCAGCTTTCCCATTTCTTTCGTCATATTATTTATACTCAAAAGCCAGGTCACTAACTAATGGGAAGTCTCTGGCAGACTCTTTCTATGCCTCACCAAAGCATGGCCATTGCTTCAATGTTCCGCCTGCCCATTAGCTGCAGGAGTTTGTTTGTAAGGACAGCATGCATTCGCCCTCGAGTGCCCTTCAGCTTTCATCACAGCCATGGGAGAATCATCACCACTCTGGTCCAATCACAACATCATCAACAAGTTGTCCTAGCTGCTGTTCCTCTGAGGCGCTTTTACCCTTCTCTTGGCAAATCGATTTCGGTGATAGCCGATGGCAGAGAAGCCCCAATTCATGATTCTGAATCTCTACCACTCGAGAAGTACGAGCCTCCCAAGACTGGTCTACTCTCGGTCCTCCCGGCATCCTTGGTCCCTTACGCAGAACTTATCAGGCTCGACAAGCCTACTGGAGCCTACTATCTCTTCTTCCCCTGCCTGTTCTCCACACTCCTTGCCGCTCCCTTGGCGGTCCCCTTGGCCTCCCCCCTGTCAGTACTTGGAACATCTCTGCTCTTCTTCAGCGGAGCTCTCGTTATGCGTGGGGCAGGCTGTACAATCAACGACCTTTGGGATCGCAACCTCGATCCACACGTTAGACGGACAAGACTGCGACCAATCGCCCGAGGAGCCGTCACTCCATTCAATGCTCTCGCCTTCACTGGGGCTCAGCTTCTTACTGGTCTCGGAATTTTACTCCAGTTTCCCTACCAATGCCTCTTCTACGGCATACCCAGCTTGCTACTCGTAGCTACATATCCCTTAGCCAAGAGAGTTACTTACTATCCTCAGTTTGTACTGGGACTTACTTTCTCTTGGGGCGCTATCATGGGATTCCCCGCCCTTGGGGTCGATCTACTACAGAACAGCACAGCTCTGACGGCAGCAGCATTTCTCTACACATCAAATATTGCCTGGACTGTGCTGTACGATATGATATATGCTCATATGGACATTAAGGATGACGCAAAGGCAGGGATCAAAAGCATTGCACTGAAGCATGACAAGCAGACGAAGCAGATCTTGATTGGTCTGGCTCTTACTCAGATCGGTCTCTTAGCAGGTGCTGGCCTGGCTGCGGGAGCTGGTCCCGTATTCTTCATTGGAAGCTGCGGTGGTGCTGCGGTCACTCTTGCAGTCATGATCAAGAAGGTGAACCTGAAGAGCGTCAAGGATTGTTGGTGGTGGTTTGTCAATGGATGCTGGTTGACTGGAGGTGTCATCTCTGCTGGGCTTGGTGCAGAGTACCTCGTTCAGTATTCCAAACAAACTAGCAAAGACAGCAGAAGTGAGGAATGATCGGACTCGTGGACACTTCGATAATGTGTAAGATACTGATGGAACTACTATCAATTGTACAGTACCTCTACATCTCGTATACCCAGAGGGTCAAGAAACGGTTTTCATTAGGCCGTTTTCCGACCTACCAAACTCTCACTGCAGTAGAATAAAGTCAGAATCCAGAGGAGGGGTTTCACGTGATACTTCCTGTACTAGGTTCTTCATTGGCAGTTGTTTCGTGTACCTATTTCGAGAGCATTTTGTGCGACAAGGCCCAAGGGTTCAGTCACGAGCGACGCGTTAAAACAGCATCAAGCAAAAGAAGTTCGAAAATCCATGATCATCCAGTCATCGCGATCCTCGTACCTGGGAGCCAGCGGCTGTAAACGGTCAAGTCGTTAGGAGAAAACTAGCAGGTCCAGCCACGCGGCACTGAAGAAAGATGCCGCCGGCAGATGGCAAGGGCCTGAACACCCTTTGGAACAGCCTATGAATCAATCCCGAGGTCCACACGTCGTCATGCCCCTCGTTTAGACAGCGAATTTTTCCTGCCCAGCCAAACAGCGTACGAGTGTTCCAGAACAGCGTCCTTTCCTTAATACCTTGCAAGTACTCACATTGCGCCACAAGAGATCTCCGCGACTATTGCTGTCTAGCTCAAGACCAAATGGAACGAATTTGCGGTGAAAAAGAGTTTCAGCCACCTACGTCAGAATATCCCCTCCGGATTTGCAGGAGCTTGGACGTTTCTGATCAGACCTGCGACTGAGTCAGGAACTCGAGCGGAACAACATACGAGGCGAATATTATTATCTGGAACACATCGGAGGAAAGAGTCTATGACACGGGCCCAGTATTGCACGATTGTATTATAAGCTCATCTATTCAGTCAAGCAGTGGCAATCCGCGTTGCACAAGATCTGGGGTGTCTGTGGTTGCCATGGTCACCAGATCAGCATTAACCGCCTCATACGAGGGGAAAGCACAACTTCAAAAAATACCCAAAATCAAGTCTTCAAACACTCCGAGCATACAAACCGAGTCGCGAACAGTAGCTCCTTCCTTTCGCACAAAAATCTTAGTCCAGAGTCCAGATCATCTGCATCATCTGAGCAGTGTTGACTCTAAGGTTTCGACTTAGCGTGTGATATCATCGAATTACATACTCCCGATCGCTCCGTCTGAGCATTAAAGCCAAACGCCTCCCTCAGCCCACAACTGCTCTAACATCTCATCTTCCAAGCTATCCACAGCGCATCTCTCGACTTCACTTCTACAACCACACCTCTTCCAGACGCTCACCACACATCTCGACTTGCGACCGCCATCATGCATATCGGGCAGTTGGGTCTCCGCACATCTCAGTTCCTCTGGACACTTCTCATTACAGCTTTGGTCGGAAACGTCATCGCAGAGGCCTTTGCCGGAAATCCGTCAAGCATCAACTACGCAATATTCGTCGCAGTCTTCTCATGGATAGTCTTGCTCATTGGCTATTTTGCGGCTTTCCAGGAAATGTCCAATATCATCCTGGTAGTCTTGGATGCGCTCGCCTCAATGTTCACATTCATTGCTGGCGTGGTTCTGGCTGCTAAACTCCATGTGCATAGCTGCAGCAACTTGGTAAGAGCCCATCAATTCCTGCCATGTTAGTGAGGTTGTTTAACAATAATCCAGGCCTACGTGACGACCAACAGCCTGACCAACGGCTCGCACAACCCGGAAAAGCGATGCAGAGAACTTCAAGCCAGCACTGCATTCTTCTGGTTCCTGTTCGCTTCCTTTATTGGCTCCCTCATCCTCGACTTCACCAGCGGTGGAATGTCGATGTCAATGAGAAGACCTGGAATTGGTCGTAAAGGTCCGTCCATGTCCCAGGTCTCCCGCGCCTAAAAACTACGGTAAGCAGTCCTTTGCGTTCTGCGACTTGACTGCTTATTGTGTTGCTTCCGCGTTGTACTACTGGACATGTTCAGCTGACGGTTTCACTAGGATAAGGAGTCTGACGCAGGCATTTCGACAAATGGTGGAAGGTGAAGGTCCACGGCCTGCGTATGGGCTGGCATGGAGGATATCATACACACATGAGCGAGTCTCATGTTGGATAGGGGCAACCTGCAGTCGGAGGCGTTAGGCTGTACTTTTATTTGGGCATGCAACCAGCGATTAGCAAGGGTCATGGCGATATGAATACCTAATGTATATACTGAGAATGGGGAGGGAGGGTAATTAAAGCAGAAATAATGGATGGATTTCGATACTTGTCGTCTTGTTCATGCTTCTATGCTTTTCCCTAAAATATAACTGCCTCCTCAAATATCCAAACCAGAACAGAACTATTACACATTCAACAGGATGTCCATCGACGAAATCAGAATCAGAGCAAGCAGCACGACATTTAACCAGTACCTGTAAACCTCGATTGAATGTTCAGAAGAGCTGTGCTGTGTCATTTCTTATATACGTGCTCGGAAGCATAACTCTACAGTATGCACAAGCTGCCGATCGTTTGCGCCATAACGCCATCCCAATGCTATCTCATCTCAGTATCCCCTTATAGACTGATATCTAATCTTTGTGCAAAGCTTTCTTGTTCGTCACAGCGTAGCCGCAGCTTCCACAGCCCCTGCAGCCTTGAAGGCGGTCTTGTTCGTAAATCTGACTTCGACGGGATACATCCACTCCATGTACTTTGCCCAACCTAAGGACCATATATGTTAGCAAAATTCATACTGCAAGATATGCAACGGGGGCTAACTCCAATATGCAAATTTCCGGCCAAAGTATTTCCCAGCATACGGCACGATGACCATCGTCAAGACCAATTCTAGTTGCTGCAGACTGGCCTCCCACTCTCTTTGGGCATCTGACTCTTCCTCTGAGTCCAGATCACTGCTAGCTATGGAAGATGGCAGGGAATCGACGTCATCATGGTCGTTGGATGATTCTGGAGAGGCATCTTGAATGATGTAGGAGTCTGAGGTGGACATGTTGAGGATCGATTGATGATGAAACTTGCCAAAGGAGGGAGGGCAGCACAAAAAGCACTATCGCCGGCCACGCCGATGCATATGGGCGTTTTCGAGAAAGGATCTTGGGTACTGAAAGGAAAAGTAGTGGAAACCCGTGAATTCGCAATGCACCTTGCGTACCTCCGTAAATATCCCCATTTGCCGGAACTGCAAAGCGGCGCACGTGATCATTCTTGGTGAGTCAGTGCGCGCAACTTGATTTTAAAAATGTGCGGGGGGGGCTTTTCGGGACTACTTCAACAGAAACAGCCACGAAACTTCACATTCGAGATTTTATCCTCTGACAAAGCGAACATCGCCATCTTCTGCTAAACCCAGAAGAGTATCGCAGCAGTTGGGAAAACCGCAATCATGGCGGACGTTGTGAGTCCCACCTTCTGACACCCCACCTCGGCTCCCACGGATCCAATTCCTAACACGACATCACAGGAAATTCAACAAGAGCGGAAAGCACGCAAGTCGGTAGCATTCAGCGAAGGCACCACGGTCGTAGACGAGAACGGGGCAGTCACGATGAAAGCAGATGGCCGCGACGACACCGCAACGACGGCGCTCTCGCACTCACCAAGTACGCCGCCACTATCACAGGCTTTGGGGGACTTTACTGACCCTCATATTGAAGCCCTCGATGACGAGCCTGCCAAAGATGATGACGACGATGTCGCCAACATGCTGAAGGGCATGAAGAAAAAGAAGAAGAGCAAGACGCCTAAGCCGGAAGATGGAGACGCTGAGGGTGGCGAGGCGGTTGCTGAGGATGGTGGATTGGATCTCTCTTCGATGAAGAAGAAGAAGAAGAGCAAGAAGCCAAAAGAGGGCACCGAGGACGAATTCGCCGCCAAGCTTGCCGCGCTCGATATCGAAGGCAAGGAAGAAGAAGGAGAGCCTCCGGTTGCAGCTGAGAAGAAGCCTGTCGACGACGGTGATATGGAGAAGGGGACTGGGATCTGGCAACACGACTGCACGACACGGATCCCTTACGAAAGCTTGCTCTCCCGATTCTTCACCCTTCTCGCACAAAAGAACCCTGACCACGCGTCCAGCGGCTCAAGAAGTTACAAGATCCCACCTCCTCAGTGTCTGCGTGAAGGCAACAAGAAGACGATTTTCGCCAATATCGCGGAGATTTGTAAACGTATGAAGAGAACTGATGAGCACGTCACTTCATATTTATTTGCTGAATTGGGTACGAGTGGTTCCGTTGATGGTAGCAGACGTCTGGTTATCAAGGGTCGATTCCAGCAGAAGCAGATTGAGAATGTGTTGAGGAGATATATCAGTGAGCTTCTCAGTCTCTCCTCCACATAATGATGTGTACTAACGCAATATCAGTGGAATATGTTACCTGCAAAACCTGCAGGTCTCCAGATACGGAGCTCAACAAAGGAGAGAACAGATTGTACTTCATTACCTGCAATTCCTGCGGTTCTCGACGAAGTGTTACTGCTATCAAGACCGGTTTCTCTGCACAGGTTGGAAAGAGACGCAGACAGCAAGGCTAGAGAAATTGGATGGATTGTTGCATGGGGGCCCCACAGATTTCCGGACAAAGTGGCGGATGCATATTTGGCATTGCCATAAGAAGTTGGTCATTTTAGACCTTGCTCGCATGTGTTGCTTGGAGAAGTACAATACATAGATAGGAAAGCTACGCAGAAATCGAACAATTCGGCTTCACACTCCGTGCGTTCAATAGATGTTCAGATGTTCTGAGTATTACAGCAAGGCTGTCCATGCTATCAACATATGTAGAATGTCTCTTCAAAGTCGAAGTGAAGTTTCTCTGCCCAAATTTTCCAAAGTCTGCCTGCTCTCGCGCGCAGTTCCCGCCACGTCCCAGTGTCCCACCTCCCTAAGCGCCCGGCTACAGAATCGCAACAAGACGTCCACGATGCTAGTTCGCCAAAAGCTATGTCATTGGATAGGCTGTTCAGAGTAGAATCCTGGCCAATGGATCGCCATTCGTGCGCTCGAAATAGACACAGCCCCCACCAATGCCTTTGACTGGTCGCGCTAAGAAGCTGGCATCGCGTCCCCGCCGATGTCTGCTGCGATGAGCTGAGCTCTGTTTCTTTGCTGGTATATTCTTCCTCATTCCCGTCCATCTTTGCAGGTCGATCCCGAAGTTTGTATCATCTTCTTGCAGTCAACCACCTGAAAGAGAACCTCATAAGCTATTTGCAGCTGAGGTGAGACGACATTCGTGGTGCGGGGTTGTGGAGGCTGACAATCTGCCTGCAGAACCTTCGACTCGAACAGCTGTTTTCGCGACTCCAGGAAGATTAATTGAGTATTGTGACCTCATATCTTGCACCTGCAGCTTTTCCCGAAGCTTCAAAGGCATCACTATGTCGTACTATCCTCGTAAGTCCTTCAGCCTTGCCAAATGAGCAGCTTGCTGACCATGAGAAGCTCCCCCAGGAGGAAACGGAGGTGAGGATTCCTTGAAGACTACTTGGTTACCTTGGCTCAAGCCTGGTGCAGCTCAGCAGCAATATGCTCCGCCTCCATCTTCGCCTCCCCCAACCCAGACCTCACACGCTCAATACTATCCCCCGCCTCCACAGCAGCCCACCCCCCCACAGGGCGGACACTACCCTCCACCTCCACAGCCTACGCCTCCTGGGCAACAGCAGTATTCCCAGGCCCCAGCACCACAGCCAACGCCTCCGCAAGTCCAGCAGCACTACCAAACCCCAAATTTCTCACACCGCACATCGTACCAGCAACCAATTCAGCAGCAAGCCGCACAAGTGCTACCCAGTTATGAACAGCCACCCCCGTCAGGCGGATATGTAGGACACCATGAGGAGGACTTTCCTCTTGAGAAACCTGGTTTAAACACTAGCCAAACGTTCAATCTCGATCATGGCGCCCCGCCAGCTGGACACTTCGTTGGCGCGAGCACAACGCAGGATGATGTGGGAACTTTCAATGGAGGCAGTTATAGAATCAGCCACAGGGACACGAATAGCATTGTAACTTTCCAGCTTGCTATGGGCTGTCCATTGACCGCGAAGCCGGGTATGTAGTTTTCCATTGTGTCCTGCCCTTTTAAGTTCTTTCAATTGATGTGAGGATGATAAACTGACGAGAGTATACAGGCGCGATGATTGCCATGTCGCCAACTGTTACTTTGAAGGGAACCATCAAGTTCTCAATGAAGAAATTGATTGCTGGTGGTGAAATGGCACATTCTACCTTCACAGGACCTGGAGAACTACTCCTTGCTCCTGCTTCCCTAGGTGATATTACAAACATCAAGTTGTCAGGTGACGACCAATGGAGTGT
>CAWJDN010000247.1:0-5789 GCA_963840985.1 uncultured Acidobacteriaceae bacterium | reverse complement strand
AGTATCAATGCGACAGCGCTCGATCCCGGCCTGAAGATCGTCACCTGGCGTCCACCTACCGCCGAAGAACTGCGCAGCCTACTCTTTGCCTGGCGCGTCTGCAAGCACGTCAAATCGAACGCCATCGTCTACGCGCGCCCCCAGTCGCAATTTGCCCAGACCCTCGGCGTCGGCGCGGGCCAGATGAGCCGCGTGGATGCCGCACGCTTCGGCGCGATGAAGGCCATTTTGCCGCTCAAGGGCTGCGTCGCCGCCTCCGACGCCTTCTTCCCTTTCCCCGACGGCCTTGAAGCCGTAGCCACTGCCGGAGCCACAGCCGTCATCCAGCCCGGAGGCTCCGTCCGTGACGAAGAAGTCATTGCAGCCGCCGACAAGCTGGGCATGGCTATGGTCTTCACCGGTATGCGTCACTTCCGGCATTGACCACCTGCGGTGGGGCCAACTACTCGCTCTTCGCTCGCTGAAGGTTCGTGGTTTCACACCCTTGAATCAAAGAACGATTAAAGGATGGGGCACCAGGCGACGTGTTTTAAAGTAGGATCCAATCTGAAAGAAAAATATGGCGAATCGTCGAGCAATTTTGATAGGCAGCGCATTTGGGCTGATAGCTGCGTGTGTCGTGATAGTTCTGTCGTGTTACGGAGTGGCGGGGATTCTCATTTGCGGCCATATAGACTTTATGTATGTACTATGGCCTGTATCAGTGATATTGCCAGGCGATTGGCTTAGGACCATTCCGGGTCTCATAACGACAGTATTGTTGGTCATGATTAACTGCCTAACATACTCGGTATATGCGTTGTTGTTACGCGCTTTCACACGTATGATCGTTAAACATAAGAACTTTCGATTGTAAGGCGGATTTTATAAAAGCCGGGTGCCCCAGGTCCCTTGCATTTGGGGACCTGGGATACCACGAACCCTATGATGCGCAAGTGCCGTCTGCCTGGAGGGCTAGTCCCTTGCAGATTAATTCACCTCTTCGTTGCATAATGATCTTTAGAAGTCTTCCTTCAAACATCATCCCGGCACGTCCTCTTCGCACCACCTTTCCTCCGGAAGCTGCCAACAGAGGCCGAAACGTCACGTAACTCTTTATCTTGGAATATTTTGCAAGGAACTTCATTGTTTTCAATATTTTGCAGCGCAACCCTCCTTGTAAACTCAAGAAAACAAGGATTTTGCATCCAGGAATAGGGGTGGGGGTACCCGAGGTGCCAGCTGTGCCGTCCTATCAACACCGAGCTTACCCATCTTTAGTAAACTCATCCCCAGAATGTTTCTTTCCTTCCTCACGACTCACCGCTCCCGTTTTGCCTTCCGTCTCTCCGCGCTGGCCGTGGCCATGATGGCCGCTGCCACTGTGCTCGCATCAGCTCAGGGAACGCACCTGTGGACCCAGTCGCGGCTGGAGGAGTTTGAAAAAGGCACGCCGCAAGGGGTCGCGCTCACCAGCGACGGCCACCTGCGCACCGGGCCGAGTCTGGCCGAGCTGGCCACCACGCCCTCCACCTACGTCTGGTCCGTTGCTGTGGACAAATTCGGCACGGCCTACGTGGGAACCGCTTCGCCAGCCACCGTGCTGCGCATCGCCGCAGACGGCAAGGCGATTACGCTCTTCGAGTGCAAAGATCTCTCTGTCCAGGTCGTCCGTCTCGGCCCCGATGGCGCGCTCTACGCCGCCACGCTGCCCAGCGGCAAGGTTTTTCGGCTCAAGCCCGACGCAACGGCCAAGCAGGACGAATCCAGCGCGACAGTGGTTTTCGACGCAGCCAAACTGGACGACGCAACGGCTGGCGAAGCCACGGCCCCCAGCAAAGCTGCCGACATAAAGCCAACACCCGACAAAATCCCAACCCCGGAAAAACCCGCAGCAAAATCGCACTACATCTGGGAGCTGACCTTCGATGCAACCGGCCGCCTGTACATTGCCACCGGCGGACCGGGCGCAGTTTACCGCGTCGATCTCTCCAAGCCCGGCGCCAAGCCCGAAGTTTTCTTCAAGAGCGACGAGCAGCACATTCGTTCGCTTGCCTGGGACGGGCAGGGCAATCTGATCGCAGGCACCGACGGCTCCGGCCTTGTCTATCGCATCAGCCCGCAGGGCAAAGGCTACGTTCTCTTCGAGGCGCCCCGCCGCGAGATTACCGCAGTCGCTGTCTCCGCCAACGGAACCATCTACGCGGCCAGCGTAGGTGACAAGAGTCGCAACCCGTTGCCGCCGCTGACTATACAGGGACCCGGCATGGGCGCCATGATAACCATGATGCAGCCGGGATCAATGCAGGCGGCTAACACCAGCGCCTCATTGCCCGAAGGCAGCGAGATTTACGCTCTGCCGCCAGCCGTTGGAGATTTGGCTCAGGCCCCACGCAAGCTCTGGTCCGGCAAGGACGAGATCGTCTACGCACTGGCCGCGCGCCCTGATGGCCTGCTCGTTCTCACCGGCAACCGTGGCCGCGTCTTTCGCATCGCCGACGACAGCAGCTACGCAGACATCGCCCACCTGGAGGCGCAGCAAGGCCTAAGTCTGGCCGTTATTCCCAGAACAAAAGGCCAGCCGGACGGCATCCTCATCGGCACCGGCAACACAGGCAAGCTCTGCCGCCTGGCCGCAACTACCGACAAGCACGAATACGCCAGCGATGTGCTCGACGCTGGAGCGCTGGCCCGCTTTGGCCGCGTCGAAGTCCAGCCCGGCTCGGCCAACTACGAACTTCTGACCCGTACCGGCAACGTAGAGCAGCCCGCGCGTGGCCGCAACGGAGAGAGTCGCAGCGACTGGGGATGGTCTGACTGGCAGCCGCTCAAGGATGGCGCGGTGGCCTCGCCCGCCGGCCGCTTCCTGCAATGGAAGGCCGTGCTCCGCTCGAATGGAACGTTGGGCGGCGTGGGCGTCAACTACCTGCCCGTCAACGCCGCTCCGGTTGTCGACGATCTGATAGTTGTGCCCGGAGCGCGTTGGAACGGCCAGAATCAGCCCGCCGGTCAGCCGGCCACGGTAAACATTGCCTTTCCTAATTCCAACCAGAATGCAGGAATGAGCTTCGAAGCCGGCGCCAACTCGCCCTTGCAGGCCGCCAAAGATCGCACCGCCATCACCGTTCGCTGGGCGGCGCACGACGACAACGGCGATGAGCTGACCTACTCCCTCTACCTGCGCGGAGACGGCGAAACCGTCTGGCGGCTGCTCAAGGACAAACTCACCGACAAGGCCTACAGCTTTGACGCTACTCTAATTCCCGATGGCGGCTATCAGATCAAGGTCGTTGCCTCTGACGCACCCTCGCACACTCCCGGCGACGC
The DNA here is from genome assembly GCA_963840985.1 of uncultured Acidobacteriaceae bacterium. GTDB lineage: Bacteria > Acidobacteriota > Terriglobia > Terriglobales > Acidobacteriaceae > Telmatobacter. The sequence goes on along the minus strand of CAWJDN010000247.1, from coordinate 2,483 downwards.
CCTCACCGGTGACAAAATCAGTGACCGCTTCGAGGTGGACACCACGCCGCCGGTCATCTCCGCGTTTCATGCCGTCGAGGACGATTGCAAACATTCGCCCTGCGCGAAGCAGTTCCGCGTGGTCTTCGATGCTGAAGATGCCTTCTCGCCCATAGTCCGCGCCGAGTATTCGCTTGACGCCAGTCCCTGGCAGTACATTGAACCGGTCGGCCGCATCTCCGACTCCCGTCGCGAGCACTACGAACTGCGCATCTTCCTGGATGTTGTCGCAGACAAGATCAGTGAACACCTGATCACCGTCCGCGTATACGACCGGCACGACAATGCGGGCGTGGCCAAGACGGTGATTGCCGCGGAAGAGAAATAAGTCAACAGAAGCAGTCGCGCAAGTAGAATAGATTCAATGTTCTTCGAGCTGTACGTAGCATCCCGGTATTTGAAGGCCAAGCGGCGTCAAGCCGTGGTGGGCGTGGTCACCATCATCTCTATCGCCGGTGTGGCCGCGGGCGTGGCTGCGCTCATTATCGCCCTGGCCATCACCAACGGTATGAGGCAAGACCTCCAGGGGCGTCTCCTCGGCGCCTCGGCGCAGGTGGAGTTGATGCGCGTTGAGTCGGACGGCATTCGCGATTGGCAGCCGCTGCTCGCCCGTCTGCGCCGCGTTCCCCACGTCACCGCTGCAGCGCCGGGAATCTACGGGCAGGTGCTGGTCTCGCGCGGCCCTCGCGCCGGCTTCGCGCTCATCAAGGGCATCATCCCCGACCAGGAGCGGACGGTCAGCAGCCTGCTCAGCACAATCACCGCCGGCTCGGCCAAAGATCTCGAACCGGAGGCGCGCAACAAGCTCGCACAACAGGTTCCGGGCGAAGGCTGGATCAACGCTCCATACCCGGCCCTGGTGCTGGGCAAAGATCTGGCTGAAACCATCGGCGCGCAAGTGGGCGACAGCGTTCTCGTCACCAGCCCGCAGGGCGAACTGACTCCGCTCGGCCTTGCGCCCAAGTACCAGCGCTTCCGCGTCGCAGCCATCTTCCAGTCGGGTTTTTATCAGTACGACTCGGGCATGGCCTTCATGCGCCTCTCTGAAGCTCAGCGCCTCTTCAGCGAGCCCGATCTGCTCTCCGTCATCAGCTTCAAGGTGGACGATCTCGATCGCGCTCCCGCTATCGGCCGCGCCATCGAGCACGAGGCCGGACGCGGCTTCATGACCTCTAATTGGATGGAGCAGAACCGCGAGCTCTTCCGCGCCCTCAAGCTGGAGCAGGTGGTCACCTTCATCATCATCGCGCTCATCGTCATCGTCGCCGCGCTCAACATCCTCATCGCCCTCACCATGATGGTGATGGAAAAAACTCGCGATATCGCCGTCATGATGAGCTTCGGCGTTCAGCCCGCGCAGGTCCGCCGCATCTTCCTGCTGCAAGGCTTCCTCATCAGCATCATCGGGACTGCCGTCGGCCTTGCTCTTGGTTATCTTTCAGCTTGGGCAGGAGGCCACTATCACTTCATCCACTTATCCGCGGAAGTTTATTCCATCGACACGCTACCCTTCGCCCCGCGCCCCCTCGATGGCATCATAGTCTCCGTTGTTTCGATTGGAATTTCGCTGCTGGCCACGCTGTATCCGTCGTCGGCTGCATCACGCATCCTGCCGGCTGAGGCGCTGAGGTATGAATAAAGGATTGAAAGGAGTGACAAGGATGCGTTTTAAGATTCTTGGAGTATGCCTGTTATGTGTGTCAATCTGGTTTACTTTCAGTAGTTATTGTTCAGCGCAACACATGAATGCGAAAGATGGACCATGTCAGGAAGCTGGATCGGGAGCGGAAAAAACAGCTTGTTTTTATCATGCTTACGAGAAGTCGGATGCAGAGTTGAATCAGCTCTACCGTTGGATTCTGACTGTGGTGGACGGAAATAACCTTGCGAATCTGCGAGAAGCTCAGCGACTTTGGATTCAGTTTCGTGACGCTAACTGTTCTGCAGAGCATGATCTCTACACAGGAGGCAGTGCCGCTCCAATGGTCAAGGTTGCTTGCCTTGAAGCAGTCACAAGGCATCGCACCGAAGAACTCAAGGTAATGTATGGATGGCGGCTGGAAAAGTGGTCTAAATAGTTGATTTAATTACGCATCGTACAACCCTCTTGACAATGTGCCACATTATGTGTCACATTGTAGAGTATGCAAAGTATCACTCTTCGAAAGCTTCGCGACACTCGTCAGGTCAAAGCCTGGCTCAAGGCTGGCGTGCAGATTGAAGTGCGCGAGCGGAACGAGGTGCTAGGCGATCTGGTGCCGCGAACTCCGCCAAAACCTCGCCCTGTCGAGTGGCCGGATTTTGCCGCTCGGCGCCGGGCTATCTTTGGAGACCGTGTCCTGACCCCAGTTGCCGATCTCATTGCTGACCGGGAGAATAGCCGCTATTGAACGCATATGTCGATTCGAGCTTTTTGATTTCGAGCTACATTACTGATGCGCATT
>CAWJDN010000246.1:0-6007 GCA_963840985.1 uncultured Acidobacteriaceae bacterium | reverse complement strand
AGGTGATGTAGCGCTCCGGCGGCAGAAGGGTGAGCACGACGGGGCCGGAGCCGATGACGAGGCCGAAAGCCAGCACGCCGGCATAGGCGGCAAGAGGCCACTTGCGGAGGGTGAGCTTGCCAAAGGCCACGGCGCCGGCGGCGAAGAGGACCGGATATATAGGGGCCAGGTAGTAGTCCTTGCCGCGGAGGGCCATCATCAGGGCCAGGAAGAATAGGTAGGTGAAGCCGGCGAAGCGCCAGGGACGGGCGGCGCGTGAAAAGGCCAGCCAGACAGCCCCGCCGATCCAGAGCGGAGCGGAGGAGAAGAGCAGGACCTGAATCTGTTCGACGAAGAAGGGGCCGGGGGAGAGCCGGACGACCTTGTCGGTGTGAGCAATGCCGCTGAGGAACTCATAAGTGGGGAAGTGATGGGCCCACTGCCAGAGGAGGTTAGGGAGGGCCAAGAGGAGGAGCAGGGCGACTCCGGCAGCACAGTCTTTGGACCAGAGGATGCGGCGCTGGGGGCTAAGGAGGAGGCCGAATAAAAGCGCGACGAGGAAGAAGATGATGGTGTATTTGTTTTCGATTCCGAGGCCGGCGAGTAGGCCGAAGAGTAACCAGGCGCGGGGAGTGGCGGAGCCTTCGGCGATGCGAAGGACAATAAGGAGGGCGCCCATCCAGAAGCAGGGCTCGAAGGAGTTCATTGAGAGATAGTTGGCGATGCCGAGGAAGACGGGAGCGGCGAGGACAGCGGTCATAGCCAGTACTTGCGCGCTGCATCGGCCGCCGAGTTGCCAGGCGAGCAGGCCGGTCAGGGCAACGGTTATTCCACCGGCGGCGAAGCTGAAGATGCGAATGCCGGTGGGCGAGAGGCCGAAGATCGCTTCGGCAAGTCGGGCTTGCAAGGCGACCAGTGGAGGCTGATCGACGTAGCCCCAGGCCAAATGATGACCGCAGACGAGGAAGTAGAGCTCGTCTCGGAAGAAGCCGTAGCCGAGATGGGAGCCCCAGAGAGAACTGGTGAAGTGGATCAGGAATGTCAGGGTGGCAAAGATGCCGGCGAGCAGGAGGGCAGCGCGCATGGACGTTAGCTCGGGGATGGGCGAAGGGGGTTGCGGCAAGGTTGCGGCCTCCTCGCCGGCGGTATGCGCGATTGTATCCGCGTGGGGTGGAGATGGTTCCATGAATTCCTTCGGTGTTACTTCATACAAATACGATTCGCGCTCAGAGCGTGCAAAGGAGATTTGCACTGTCGATACGGTCCTAAGATTTTTTCACCAACTGAGCACTCCACCGGCGTAGCCGACCCGCGGGGGATGAAACCGACCGCCTCGGCATTTACCTTGTCTGCCCCAGATTTTGAACCAGCGGAATAGTTAGTATAGCAGGTGAGGGGCAGCTTTTTTGTACCAACAGTAATGTGAGTCTTCGATGGGTTGCATCCAGTTCGCGGCTAATTGCGAACTGGCTGGCGAACTCGCTGGACGTCTTTTCCTTTACCGCTTCTGGCGGAGGCCCTGGGCATTACCGTTCTAGTCCGCAGCGGGCGCCGGTTTCACAAATACGAAATTCCCGCGAATTCCACAGACGGATGGACATTGCTGCCGCTGCCCGATAAAATGACACTTATAGACCTTTCTCCAAATCCAAATACGTGAGGACTCACCTCAACATTATGGCCTCCCAATTGTCCTTCACCGGATTTGCGTGGAAGAACCTCTGGCGCCGGCGTCTCAGGACTCTGTTGACCCTATGCGGAATCGGTATGGCAATCGGCGCATTTTTCGCTTTGGTCGGCTTCTCCCGCTCTTTTGAGCACGAATGGCTCCGCCTGTACTCCAGCAGCGGCACCGACATCGCCGTCGTCGATAAAACATTTCTCAACACCTCGGTCAGTGAGTCGATTGGCGACAGGCTCCGCGCGGTGTCTGTCGTCGCGCAGGCTCAGCCCATGATCTTCAACCTCATTGACCTCACGCCCGAGGTCAATGCGCTGGTCTTTGGCTGGAAAGCTGACTCCTACGAGTTCAATTCGCTCACCTTCCTCTCCGGACACCGCTTTCAGGATGGCCAGCCCCAGGTCATATTGGGCGACCTGCTGGCTGGAAACCTCAACAAAAAGGTCGGCGAAACCATCGATATGCAAGGCTCTACCTATACCGTCATGGGAATCTATCGTGGCGGCACCGCCTTGGAAGCCGGTGCGGTCATCATGCCCATCGATCAATTACAGCAACTCTCCAGCCTGCAGGGGAAAGTCTCCGGGTTTCATGTGCGCCTTCGCCCTGCACCGGTAGGTGAATCGCCAGACCACTATCTGAAACGCGCCCAGGCGGAGATTGAAGCTGCCCTGCCCGGCCTGAATGCCCAACTGGCCTCTGAGCGCGCCAGCAACAACCAGATCGTCGTGCTGGCTCATGCTGTTGCCTGGGGTACATCCTGCATCGCGTTGATGATGGGCATCCTGGGCATAGCCAACACCATGGCCATGTCGGTCTTCGAACGTACTCGCGAGATCGGCATCCTGCGCGCGCTTGGCTGGAAGAGCTGGCGTGTTCTGCTGCTCATCCAGACTGAAGCTACCATCCTCGGCTTTGGCGGCGGGATCATCGGGATTGGCTTTGGATGGGGAGCCTTGCGCCTGTTGGCTGCTCATCCGCAAACCGCCAGCATCGCCTCTGCATCCTTTCCTATGCTGCTTCTGGCTGAGGCGCTGGGCATCGCCATATTGGCTGGACTGGTAGCCGGAGCCATCCCCGCCTGGCGCGCCGCGCATCTCTCGCCTGTGGAAGCTCTGCGTCATGACTAGCGCTCTACTTGAAGTCCGCAACCTCTGCAAGAGCTACGACGAAGGGCGCATCGAGGCGTTACGCGGCATCGATCTTTCCATCGTCGCCGGCGAGTATGTGGCCATCAGCGGGCCCAGTGGTAGCGGCAAATCCACACTGCTGCAACTCATGGGCGGGCTCGATACCCCAACCTCCGGCGAAGTCCTCTTCAAGAATGAGGCGCTCGGTACCGCCATCGACATGGACACCTACAGAGCCCATCGTGTGGGATTCATCTTCCAGTCCTTTTGTCTGCTGCCCACGCTGCGCGCCATTGAGAATGTGCAGGCGCCCATGCTCGCGGCAAGTCAGAACGCCAATAGCCGCGCGCAGCTGGCCGAGGCCCTGCTGCGCGAGATGGGCCTGGAACAACGCTTCAGCCAGTATCCCAACGAGCTTTCAGCGGGAGAGCGTCAGCGTGTAGCCATTGCCAGGGCGCTGGCTAACAATCCATCCATCCTGCTGGCCGATGAGCCCACCGGCAACCTAGACAGTGTAAACTCCGCACGCATCATGGAAATGCTTATCGGCATTCAGAAAGAGCGCGACATGACGCTCATCGTGGTTACGCACGAGAACGAGATAGCCGACGCCGCGCCCCGGCACATACGCCTCCGCGACGGCCTTCTCGACGGCCACGGCCAAAGCAGGCCCGAATCATGATGCGCATCTCCGTTGCACTGGCCGTGGCGATACTATGGGCAATCCCCGCAAGCGCAACCCATGCCTAAACCGTGCTTGCGGCCGCGCGCCGTCGTCGCCACGCAATCGATTCAGACCTGTGTCGAAAATGCCTATGAGACAGCCGGCGGCTCTCTCAACACCTACTCCGTCCTCGTCCCCGTCCCCCGAACCATGCACACCGGAGGTTTCTATTGGGATTCCCACCTGCAAAAGACCTACGGGAAGCAGAAGAACTCCGTGTCCTTCGACACCCAGACCCCATACGCCTTCACCACCAAGCTCGCTCTCAATTTCAAAATCGTTGGAAATCTTTCCCTGTCGCCCACCTACTCTGACTTCTTCTTTGAAAACCAGAGCACCCCGTCCCAGCGAACCAGCCTGATCGCCACCACCTTTTCCATCGCCGCCAAGTGGTACTATGCCAGCGATGCCGAGGTCCCCTTCAAGAAGCAGCTCTGGTTTGTCGGCCCAGCCACGACGGACCAGACTTGCTCAGCCAAGATTAAATAGTGATCGCCAACCCTCGCAGCGGAGATACCATTGCTCAAACCCGCAATGCAATCTCCGCTTCCCTCATTACTATTTGAAATCTGATAGGTCCCGAAAAGTCGGCTTGGCGGAAGCAATCTGCCCTGTGTCGGCCTAATCTGCCTTTAGATCACACTTTTCTCAGGTGGACCAAAGATTAGTCGAACTTTTGATCCTTCACTATTGGCAAACCCCGGGATAGACCGCTCGATGGTCTGTGACGGGAGCTTCGCTGAAAACTCCACCGCAGTGACTCATTCTTACTCTAAACATTTTGAATTCAATCGCTTGCAAAGCCTCTATCGAGAGTTCGAATTCTACACCTCCCGCCAGCGAGTCATCAGTTTGTAACAAATAATTTATATGCCAATAATCTCCCCAATTTCCGGGCTAATTCCGCATAAATCTTCCACCAGAGAATTTCTTTCCTTGTAGCTAATCTCCCTTTGAGCCGTCCTTTTCTCTAATCGACCAGAGTGCAGTGGAGCTTGTGAGCATGGCCGAGCAACACGAAAGTTCAGCACTGTACTTAAAACGCTGATGGCCTAGTTACTGCTGACACGGCAATTTAGCGTAAAGTGATAAATATTCCAGGCGACATCGTCGTTTATCGGTACCTATTCGATTAAAAATCTGTATGTGTTTGATTCCGTGTATATTCCAGTGAACATGTAGACTCCGAAGATTGCAGCTTCTCTTTATGCTAACCCGGCGAAAGAACTAATCATATCCCGATGTAAATGCACGCCCCTGAATTGGAGGCAAATTGCCTGTGTAGTCCTCTCAACAAGCGGGCTCGGGAGTGTCCAGTTTGTCGGATGATGACGACAATTCATAGAATCTATGGACTTCTATCCTCCCGCTTCATCCCCCTATTCCTGCCCCTCATCAGCTTTTCCAACCCTTCGTCAGGAACAGCGCGACCGCTCGCCAAGAATCACCGATACTTTTCACGTTGAGCAAAAACCGCTCTGGAAAGGGAACGGCAAATGGATGGAAGAAATGAAATCGTCAAGGTCGAAGCTGGTACGGGATGGACGCCGTCGGCACCCGGTTCTGGGACGTGCATGCCGCCATGGACGCCGACCACGGCGACTGGACTGTCGAGGCACTGGCGCTGCTGGGTGCCGACCCCGACGAGGTGGCCAGCGCCGTCCGCCGTGCCGCCGACTCGTGGTGGGCGCTGCTCGACGAGCGCCAGGCCGAGGGCCTGGTCGCCGCCTGACGGCAAGGCGGGGTGGTCCGCACCCCGCCCGTCGGCCTCCCCCGGCCCGGGCCGCAGTGGCCCTGTCAGGCCCAGTCGGCCCTGTCGGCTCAGTCGGCTCAGTCGGTCCTGTCGGCCCGGTGCCGGGTGATCTCCCGGTAGATCCCCTCGATCTCGCGGCTGGCCCCGGTCACGTCGAAGCATCGCGCTCTTGTCGCGGGCCGCCCTGCCCAGACGGTCGCGCAACTCGGGGTCGGCGGCCACCCGCTGGAGGGCATCGGCCAACTGTTCGGGGTCCCCGGGAGGGAGCGGCGGTCCAGGCCCTCGACGCCGTCGGTCACCACCTGGGGCACCCCGCCGACCGACGTGGCCACGATGGGCAGCCCCATGGAAGTGGCCTCCATCAGGGTGACCGGCAGGCCCTCCTGGTGGGAGGCCAGAACGTAGACGTCCACCGCCGCCATAAGCCGGAGTACGTCGCCGGCCACGTGGTGAATCGCACCATCTACGCCGCCTCCGCCGAGAAGTGATTCATTGGCCGCGTTCACAATCGCGTCGACTTGCAGTGTCGTAATGTCGGTCTTCACCACTTCAATCTTGCTGGTCATCGCGGCCTCGGCCTCGTTCAGTCCACGAAAGCATCGTAAACCGGTAGGGCCTGCCTCCGGCATTCGGTGGCCGGCAAGTTAAAACCAAGGCCCTCCATCAGGGCTCAAGCCCACTTCCTTATGTGTTTGGTGTATGTACGGGCTAAAGCCCGTACCCTTTACTAAAGCCCATAC
>CAWJDN010000245.1:0-7379 GCA_963840985.1 uncultured Acidobacteriaceae bacterium | reverse complement strand
CCAGCAGCGGACCGCGGCCGGTGCGGAGCGAGAGCAGCGCATCAAGGAGAATGCCGAGCTGACCCAACGCGAGAAGGATCTGGCATCCGAGCGCGCCGAGGCGCAGGCACTGGCGCAGACGCTCACTGCCCAGGCGCAGGCCCTGCGCCTGCAACTGGCAACCATGGAGACGGAACTGAAGGGCGGGCGCTCCGCGCTCGATCTGTTGCGCGAAGACCGCGCCAGCCGCTCGAGCGAAGTGGCCAAGCTGGGCGCCGACCTCGAACATCTGGAGGCTAGCTGCCTGGCCGAGGTGAATCTGGAGGCCGCCGCGCTGCGCGCCGATGCGCTGATTGAGCGCATGACCGGCGAGGAGCTGACCGCTGAAGAAGAGATTTGCCGCGGGCTGCGCCAGCGCATCGAGCAGATGGGCCCGGTGAACATGATGGCCCTGGAAGAGTACAAAGAGACCGCGGAGCGGCACGGCTTCCTGGAGACGCAACGCACGGACCTGATGGAGTCGATTGAGAACACCCAGCAGACCATCAAGGAGATCGATCTGATCTCGCGCACCAGATTCGACGAAGCCTTTGCCCGCATCAACGAGAACTTCGCCCACGTCTTTGCGCGGCTCTTCCAGGGAGGGCAGGCTTTCCTGCGCCTCACGGATGCGGAGAACCAGGCTGAGAGCGGCCTGGACATCGTGGCCTCGCCGCCCGGCAAGAAGCTGCAGAATGTGCTGCTGCTCTCCGGCGGCGAAAAGTCACTCACCGCGCTGGCCCTGCTGGTAGCCATCTTCCAGTTCAAGCCCAGTCCCTTCTGCGCACTCGACGAAGTGGACGCGGCGCTGGACGAGACCAATGTCGGCCGCTTCGCCGACCTGCTGCATTCGCTGAGCAGGGAGACGCAATTCCTGCTGGTCACCCATTCCAAGCGCATGATGCAGACTGCCGACATGATTTACGGCGTGACGATGCAGGAGTTGGGCGTCTCCAAGGTAGTCAGCATGCGCTTGGGCGGCCGCGAGCAACAGAGGGCTACCGCATAGAACTTCACAATCAGGTTGTAGACCGTCTTGCGAAGGCGCGTGCCCGCAATGCGAAGAATGGCCCAATAGCGAATCAATCTGGTCGGCTGGATTATATTTCTATATGTGATTGCATTGCCGGCCCTGACACGACGCAGGCGTGGAGTGAATCACCAGCATGGAAATTGTATTCCGGTATGATGCGGAGGATGAAGCGCGATGGGATTGAACGTACTGGATGTTGCCGTCATCGTGCTGTACCTGGCCTGCGTCACTGCCTTCGGAATGCACTTCCGCAAAAAGCAGGACACCATCAAGGGCTACTTTCTGGCGGGAAAGACGATTCCCTGGTGGGCCATCTCGCTGTCCATTGTTGCGGCCGAGACCAGCACGCTGACTATCATCAGCGTGCCCGGAATGGCATACGAGCAGGATTTTCGCTTCCTTCAACTGGTGATAGGCTACGTGATCGGGCGCATTATCATCAGCCTGCTGCTAATTCCGCATTATTTTCGCGGCGACCTAGTCACGGCCTATCAACTGATTGAGCGCCGTTTCGGCCAGAGGCTGCGTTCGCTCACCGCCGGCTTGTTCCTGCTGACGCGCGCAGCCGCGGATGGAGTTCGCGTCTTCGCCATTGCCATTGTTGTGGGCATCGCGCTCTCCGGGCTTCTACGCGGCTCGAGCGACCTGGGACGCGATGTCGCGGCCATCGCCATCGTCATCATCCTCACCCTGATCTACACCTTCAAGGGCGGCATGTCGACCGTCATCTGGATGGATGTCATTCAGTTATCGGTTTACGTTACAGGAACCGTGATCGGTCTGTTCACCATCGCGCACCTGGTGCCGGGCGGCTGGAACGCAGCCTGCGGCATGGCAGCGGATGCCGGCAAGTTCCATGTCTTTGAGTTTGGCTGGAACTTCTACGCGAAATACACCTTCTGGTCCGGAGTGATCGGCGGCGCATTTCTGACTACGGCCAGTCACGGCACCGATCAGTTGATCGTGATGCGCTTGCTTGCCTCGCGCAGCGAACGCAATGCCAAGATGGCGCTGATAACCAGCGGCGTGATAGTGCTCTTTCAGTTTGCGCTCTTTCTGCTGATCGGCGCGCTGCTTTTTGTCTTCTATAAGCTGCTCCCGCCGTCCACTGCCTTCGCGCGCTCTGATCGCATCTATCCCACCTTCGTCGTCGACTATATGCCGCACGGCATCAGCGGCCTTCTTGTCTCGGCAATCCTGGCCGCGGCCATGACCAACCTGAGTGCCTCGCTCTATTCGCTTTCATCCACCACTATCATCGATTTTTATACTCGATTTAATCCCGGAGCCAGCGAGAAGCGCCGCATGTTTCTCTCCCGCATGGCAACCATCTTTTGGGGAGTGGTGTTGTTTGCGTTGGCGATTGTGGTCCGTCAGAGCGGCCAGAAAGTTCTGGAGATCGGCCTGTCCATCGCATCTGTAGCCTACGGTTCGCTGCTCGGAGTCTTTATGCTGGGCGTTCTCACGCGCCGCGCCTCGGAGAGCGGCGCCATGGTGGGCATGGTCTGCGGATTTGCTTTGAACCTTTTCCTGTGGCAGTTCACCAGGGTTCCGTACACTTGGTATGTGCCCCTGGGAAGCATTGTCACATTTGCCATCGGCTATGGCGCGAGCTTTTTTCTGCGCCGGACGATGCCGGTTGAGCCGGCCATCGGAGGTGCAAGATAAAGATGAGCAATTACGCCGCACGTTTACAGCTTCGATGCTTGTTGGTTCTGTGCGCCACGCTTTGGACCGCTGCCGCGATTAGCCAGCAGTCGGTTGCAAGGCCAGACTATGTCGTTTCCCGGCCGGTTATCAATATGTATTCCACTAATTCTGCTGACAGCGAAGTTGTGTCACAGGCTCTCTATGGATCAGGCGTGCTCTCGCTGGAAAAGAAAAAGGGATGGATTCGTATTCGCACCGGAGATGACTATACCGGTTGGGTAGCGGCGGCCGACATCACGCTGTTACGCGGCGGTTATGCTCCGGAGGTAAAAGCGCTTCGTGTTGTGGGATTGAGCGCGAACCTTTATCGCGAGGTCAGTACGATTAAGCACGCTCCAATTCTGAACCTGCCTTGGGAAGCGCGGCTGGAATTGATTCCCGGATCTGTTGACAAGGAAGGACGCTGGCTTCAGGTCAAGCTTGTAAATGGCCGGACGGCATACATTGAGCAAGGCAACGTGAGCGCGGATTTCGCGCCGCTTACCATCGACCAGACCATTCAACTGGCGCACAGGTTTCTTGGCATCACTTACACGTGGGGCGGAGTCTCCAGCTATGGTTTCGATTGCTCGGGCTTCACGCAGATGCTGGTCCGCCAACGCGGGATCATCATGCCACGAGATGCCGGCGCGCAGGCAAGCTGGAGCGGAGTTACGCCGGTGGAGCGCAAGGACCTGCGGCCGGGCGACCTGCTGTTCTTTGGCGCGAGCCTGGCGAAGATTACCCATACGGGCATGTACATCGGCAATGGCGAGTTTATCCATGACACATCCGAAACGCATCCCGGGGTTCAGATCAGCAAACTGGACGATATGCCTTGGACTAAACTGCTGGTAGTGGCGCGGAGAGTGAAATGATGAATCGGAGAGATTGGTTCAAGGCGGCGGGCGCAGTGGGTGTGGGTGCGGCAATGCCAGCTGCTTTGTCTGCCGCGGACGAGCCGGCAATGAGTGGCAACACCATCGTCAAGACGGAGCTGAAGCGCCTGATGCTGCGCCACACCTGGACGACCACAATGTCTTCCAGCGCCTATCGCGACACGGTTCACCTTCAGTATCAGCGCGAGGGAATCACCGGCTACGGCGAGGGCGCGCCGATTGTGCGCTACAAAGAGTCGCCGGATCAGGCCAAGCAGGCCATCGATGCGATTATCGACAAGATTGCTGCTGGCGATCCACGGAAGTTCGACAAGTTTCTTGCCGAGGTGCGCCGCTTGCTGGGTGACCATCAGCATGCGGCTATGGCCGCGGTGGACATAGCGGTCTGCGATTGGCTGGGGAAAAAACTTGGCATTCCTCTGTATCAGTATTTCGGGCTTGATCCTGTTGACGCTCCCGTGACCACTTTTTCGATTGGAATCGACACGCCGGAGATTACCCGGCAGAAGACGCGCGAGGCGGAGGATTTTCCTGTTCTCAAGGTGAAGGTCGGACTGAAGAACGACGAGGAGACCATCGAGGCCGTGCGCAGCGTTACGAAAAAACCGTTGCGTGTGGATGCCAATGAAGGATGGACCGACAAGGAAGAAGCCATCCGCAAGATCAACTGGCTGGAGACGCAGGGCGTGGAGCTAATTGAGCAGCCCATGCCCGCGCACATGTTTGAAGAGACAAAGTATCTGCGCGGCAAGGTGCACATTCCCATCATCGCCGACGAAGCCTGCACCCACGCGTCATTGATACCCATGCTCAAGGAAGCGTACGACGGAATCAATGTGAAGCTGGATAAGTCCGGCGGCGTGATGGAAGCCTATCGATGGATCAAGTTTGCCCGCGCGATGAACATGAAGGTGATGTTGGGCTGCATGGTCTCCAGTTCTTGCACGGTGACGGCTGCCGCTCATCTTGCGGCTCTTGTGGATTATCCCGATCTGGATGGGAATCTTCTGATTTCCAACGATCCATACGAAGGCGTGAAGGTGCTGAAGGGGAAGTTGATCTTGCCGTCTGGGCCGGGGCTGGGGCTGAGGGTGTTGACTTCGTAGGTCTGCCAGCGAGGCGCAGTTACCGCCGCTTGTAAGTTTGTGTGTTGCTTGGAATTACCCATGCAGAGGGATTCGAGTGAAAAACGGATCTACAATTAACCGGTTTGTCTTGATTCTGCTGATCGTCGCCGCATCATTCAGCGGCCTGATTGCCCAGGATGCATCACCAACTGGCAACGCGGCGGTGATCACACGCGGAGCGGACTTTGCCAATATCGATGCAATCATGAACGCGGCAGTCGCGCGCGGCACTATTCCCGGCGGCGTTGTGCTGATCGGGCACAACGGAAAAGTGGTATATCGCAAAGCATACGGGATGCGCTCGCTGGAACCGGTCAAGGAAGCGATGACCGTGGACACCATCTTCGATCTTGCTTCGCTGACGAAGTGCATTGCTACAGCGCCTTCCGTGATGAAACTGGTGCAGGAAGGGAAGGTTCGCCTGAACGACCCGGTGGCGGCTTATTTGCCGGAGTTCGCAAAGAATGGAAAGAGCGACATTACTATCCGCGAACTGCTCACGCATTTTTCCGGGCTAACGGAAGACCTCGATCTCAAAACGGCGTGGAAGGGGCACGATGCCGCCTTCCAGATGGTCATGGACCAGAAGCCCGTACTTCCTCCCGGCTCGCGCTTTCTCTACAGCGATATTAATTTCGAAACGCTCGGATTTCTGGTTGAGAAAGTCACAGGCATGGGCCTGGATAAATACGCCGCGAAGAATATCTTTGTCCCGCTGGAGATGAACGACACGCGCTTCCTGCCGCCCGCCGCATGGACTCCGCGCATCGCGCCGACGGAATACGACGAAAACCATCATATGATGCGCGGCGTGGTGCATGATCCGACCGCGCGCCGCATGGGGGGCGTCGCGGGGCACGCCGGAGTGTTTTCTACCGCGGATGATCTTGCAAAATATGCGCAGGATATTCTCTCCGGCTTTCATGTGCTCACGCCATTGACGGTAGAGAAGATGACCACTCCGCAGCAGCCGCCCACATCGACAACGCTGCGCGGCCTGGGCTGGGACATCGATTCGCCGTTTTCCTCCGCTCGCGGAGAGATTTTCCCGGTCGGCTCCTTCGGGCACACCGGGTACACGGGTACGTCGATCTGGATCGATCCAGTTACGGATAGTTACGTGATTCTGCTGACCAACGCGGTGCATCCGCACGGCCATAACGCAGCGATCGTTCCATTGCGCGCGCGGGTTGCCACCGCTGCGGCCGAGAGCCTTGGACTTACCGTTTCAGGCGATCAAAAGCTGCGCATGGCGCGCATAACAGGCTACAACGAAACCATGCCGTCGGCGCGCCTTGTGACCGCTCGCAACGGTTCGGTTCGCACCGGCATCGATGTGCTTGAGGCCCACGATTTCGCCGAACTTCGAGAAGCGGGCAAAGCGGCCACCAAGGTTGCGTTGGTCACCAACCAAACCGGCGTGGACTCGCGAGGTGATCGCACCATCGATGTGCTGGCCAAGGCGCCGGGCATCCAGGTTGTGGCCATCTTCAGCCCGGAGCACGGCGTAACCGGAAGCGTTGACACGACTGAGATTGACGATTCCAAAGACGCGCAAACAGGAATACCCGTCTATAGCGTCTATGGAGATTCCAGCGCCAAGCGCCATCCGTCGCTGGATGTGTTGAAGACGGCGGATGTAATCGTCTACGACATTCAGGACATCGGCACGCGCTTTTACACCTACGAAACTACGCTCGGCTACTTCATGGAGGCGGCGGCCCAAACAGGGCAGAGAATCTATGTCCTCGACCGCCCCAATCCCATCAATGGTAGTTATGTTCAGGGGCCTATCAGCGACAAGGGGCGGGAAAGTTTTATTAACTACGGGCAGGTTCCTATTCGCCATGGCATGACAATTGGCGAACTGGCGCGTTTTTATAACTCCGAACGCGGCATCAATTCCAAGCTGAAGGTAGTCCCAATGGATGGCTGGCAGCGCGGCGATTGGCTGGATTCTACAGGAGTACTGTGGGTAAATCCTTCGCCTAATATGCGTAGCCTGACCGAAGCCGTTCTCTATCCTGGGCTGGGAATCCTTGAGGCGACCAATGTTTCGCTGGGGCGCGGCACGGATACTCCCTTCGAGCTGCTGGGCGCACCATGGATTCAGCCGTCGGAACTGGCCACCTATCTAAATGCGCGGGCCATCAGCGGGGTCCGCTTTGTGCCGACGGAATTTACGCCCAACGCCAGCGTCTACGCACAGCAGAAATGCGGAGGCGTGAATATTATCGTCACCGACAGGAACGCACTCGACGCTCCCGAACTTGGCATCGAGATTGCGTCCGCGCTTCACTCTCTTTATCCGCAGCAGTTCGAGATGAAGAACCTGGACAACTTGATGCTGAACAAAGCCACGATGGACGCGATCAGCGCTGGGCAGGACCCGCGCCGCGTGTGGCTGGATTGGATAGAAGCGATCGACCGGTTCATGACGATCCGGGCCAGGTATCTGCTGTACTGAACCCACCCGCGCGGAAATCGGCGCGCACTGCAACCGGAAACTGAATATCGATGGGAAATGCCCTGCACAGCCAAACAGTCCGATGCTCGGTTCGGGGAAAAAGAACTCTATAAGTTACTGATATTTCAATAAGTTATTGGATTTAT
>CAWJDN010000244.1:0-3195 GCA_963840985.1 uncultured Acidobacteriaceae bacterium | reverse complement strand
GCTGAGCAGTCGCTCTTTCTCTTCCTGCGCAGTCGCCTTAAGCGCTTTCATGGCCTTGGCGGTTTTCTTTTTCTCCGGCTTCACTGACTTGGCCGGCTTGGGTTTTGCGGCGTTTTTCGTCTTGGTTTTGGCAGCTTTGGTTTTCGCGGGCCTGGCGGCCTTCTTCTTCGGCATGATGACCTCTCTTTGAATCAACAGTAAAGAAGAAGTATACGCATTCTTTAGTGCTTGCTGATCGAAAAACGCGTCCGTGCAGGACAAACGCATCTACATTCTCCAATCAACCGATCAAAGGATGAGGCATTGACCTTGCTTTAACTTGCTTTTCCGGAGGGAGCGGGGGCATTCATGCCCCTGAAACTAATGTCCAAGGCGACGGGGCTTCAGCCACGGGCTTTTTTTTCCCTGTCAAAAAATGCTCGCGCCTGAAGGCGAATCCTTCCGCTGCTTTCGTCAGGGGCATGAATGCCCTGCTCCCTCCGATACAAGTACCGGCAAAACCATGCTGCTGCCAAACTTTGATGCGCTTGCCCTGGCGCACTTGTGCATCGATTCCGTCCGGCGTGGCATCCTTAAGAAAGTGATTACCGATTGAGCGCATTGAATTCCCCCACAAGGGCAAACGAGCCGGAAGCGATTGCCGGAAGAGAATGAGTTGCTAACCGCAGAGCTCCATCCCATCACCGGCGTGCCGGGGCTGCACCGGCTGTTTCTGGAGTACTGCTCCGGAGCAGCGGCGGTGCGGGGCTTCTATGCCCCAGGCTGCTGGGATGAGAGCTGGCGTGAGCGGCCGGAGATTCCCGCGCATTGGCCGGAGCTGGTCGGCTTGCTTGCTGGACAGAATCCTTCACCTTCACCGGCTGCGGCAGCGGCCCTCGATGCTCTCAGGGGCGGCGCGGGAGTGGTGGTCACTGGGCAGCAGGTGGGGCTGTTTGGAGGGCCGCTCTTCACGCCTTTCAAGGCGGCTACGGCGCTGGCCTGCGCTCGAGAGGCCTCGGCGGCGGGACGGCCTCACGCCGTAATCTTCTGGCTGGCCACGGAAGACCACGACTTTGCCGAGATCAACCATGTTGTCTTTCCGGCGCGGCGCGAGCTGCGCAAGCTGGTTTATTCGGCGGCGCCCGAGGAGGCGCTGCCGGTAGGCGGCATGGCGTTGGACGACTCGATAACCCCGCTGGTGGAACAGGCGCAGGAGCTGCTGGGGGATTCCGAAGCCATGGAGGCATTGGCCGCGGCATATAAACCGGGGCGCACCCTGGCCCAGGCCTTCGCGGAGTTTTATGTCAAGGTTTTCGCCGCGCAGGGGCTGCTGACGCTGGACGCGAGCGGACGCGAGGCGCATCGCATGGGCGCGTCTGTACTGAGGACGGCGCTGGAACGCGCCGATGAGCTGCATGCAGCGTTGCTGGAGCGGAATAAGGAGCTGGAGACCGCCGGCTATCACACACAGGTGGCTGTTGCGCCGCAGTCCAGCCTCCTCTTCCTCATCGACGAGCGGACGGGAGCGCGGCTGGCGCTCAAGCGGCTGGCTGCGAGCGCACAGGAGCCAAATGGCCTGTGGCAGGCGGGGCGGCAGAGCTTTTCCACGGCTGACCTGCTCGGCATTCTCGACGCCGAGCCGGAGCGCATCTCGCCCTCGGCGCTGCTGCGGCCGGTCTTTCAGGATTTTCTGCTTTCGAGTTCGGTCATCGTTGGCGGACCGGCGGAGATTGCCTACTTTGCGCAATCCGCCGTGCTCTACGAGCGCATTCTGGGCCGACTGACGCCGGTGCTGCCGCGTTTTTCAGCCACGCTGATCGAGCCGAAGATTGGCGAACTGCTCCGCAAGCATGAGCTGCCTGTGGAGCGGGTTTTCGAGGAAATTCCGCCTCGCTGGCGCAGTTGCTGGCCGCCCGCGCCATGCCAGTGGAGGGCAAGCGAAAACTCGCCGGCGCTGAGACGGCGCTGGAGGACGAGTTGACACATTGCTCGAGTGGATGAGCACGATGGACGAAGGGCTGGGCCGTTCGGCTGAGACCGCGGCCGGCAAGATTCGCTACCAGATGAGCCGCCTGCGACCCTGGCGGCCAACTTCGAATTGCAGCGCCAGTCCACGCTCGGCCGCCACGCCGAAACCATCTGCCAGGCGCTTTATCCCGAGGGCGGCTTACAGGAGCGGCTGCACGGCGCGGCTTACTACTTTGCCCGCTATGGACTTGAACTGGCAGAAGAACTGACCGCGCAGGCCGCGACGAACTGCCCGGGCCACACGGTGGTTTGGCTATAATCCTCGCAAACATAGGCGAGGTATCCAGGTTGAAACAATTATTGGTATTCGTAACGGCGGCATTGCTGGCCTGCTCGGCGGCACAGGCCGAAAAAGAGCCGTGCGCGGCGGCGGGAAACAACAATGATTTTCTGGGAATCCAGATCATCCGCCTGTGGCCCGGCGACGCGCCTGAAGCCAAAGGCAAGGCCTGCGAAGATATTCCCACTCTAACCGTCTTCGAATCCTCAGGCGGGGGCAGCGGCAAAGGCTCGGCTGTGATCATCATGCCCAGCGGCGGCTATAACCAACTTACCGGCAAGGCAGCACGTGAAGCAGCCGATTGGTTCACCGCGCGAGGCTTTCGCGCCTTCGTCCTCGGCTACCGGCTCAGCCCCAACGGCTACCTGATGCCCGTTCCCCTGCTCGACGCACGACGTGCCGTGCAACTGGTTCGTGCGCGGGCGCTGGAGTTCCAGATCGACCCCCATCGCATCGTGGTTGCAGGTTTCTCCGCCGGTGGCCACCTGGCCGCGCTCTCCGCCACGCGGTACCTTTTCGGCGACCCGGATTCGGAAGATCCCATTGAGCGCGTCTCCAGCCGCCCGGATTACCTGGTGCTGGGCTACGCCTGGATCGGCGCCTTCGACAGCACCGGCTACTGCGAGCGTTACAAAACCACAGACGGCTGCGCGGCGCTGCGTGCGATGTACTCGCCGGATTTGCTGATCAGTAAAAACACGCCGCCCACTTTTCTCTATCACACCTTCAATGATGAGTCGGTTCCGGTGGAGCAAGCGCTGCGCTTCTACCAGGCTTTGGTCAAGGCCGGCGTTCCCTCCGAGATGCACATCTTTCCCAACGGCCCCCACGGCTCCGGCCTGGGCAAGGGCGATCCGGTTCTGGACCAGTGGCCCAATCTGCTGGAGACCTGGTCCGCGCCCAAGGGC
>CAWJDN010000243.1:0-3793 GCA_963840985.1 uncultured Acidobacteriaceae bacterium | reverse complement strand
ATCAATATGGCTGTGCCCCTAATACCAATGTTTGCCCGGTATGTTTGGGGCTTCCCGGCACCTTGCCGGTATTAAACCATCAAGCCCTTTTGTATGGCATTAAGGTTGGTTTGGCGCTTAATGCGCGAAATCAATTCTTTTATCAAATTTGACCGTAAGAATTATTATTATCCTGATTTGCCTAAGGGCTATCAAATTTCCCAGTTTGATTTTCCTGTTGCCAAGGACGGATTTTTGAAGATCAAAAGCGGGAACCAAGAAAAACGCATCGGTATCAAACGGGCCCATCTTGAAGAGGATGCCGGTAAATTAGTGCATGATAATTCAGGCTCTTGTTCCCTGGTTGATTTTAACCGTACCGGAACACCGTTGATTGAGATCGTGACTGAACCGGATCTGCGTTCACCCCAGGAAGCCTATGATTATTTAAACACGTTGAAATTAACATTGCAGTATTTAGGGATTTCAGATTGCGATATGGAAAAGGGGTCTTTGCGTTGTGATGCCAATGTTTCCATACGTCCGATAGGTCAAACAAGCTTGGGGACAAAGACAGAATTAAAGAATATGAATTCTTTCCGTGCGGTGAAGACGGCTTTGGAATATGAAGTCCGGCGTCATGAGCAGGTGATCTCTCCGGCGGCAAGATTGTGCAGGAGACTTTGTTGTGGAATGATGAAAAAGGCATGACCATCACCATGCGTTCCAAAGAGCAGGCGCATGATTACCGTTATTTCCCTGATCCTGATCTGGTGCCTTTTACGATCGATCATAAGATCATTGATGGCGTGCGTGCCGAATTGCCTGAACTTCCTCAGGCGAAATTCTTACGTTTTTTAAGCCAATACGGCCTTTCAGAATATGATGCCAATATTCTGGTGGCTGATGCCGGATGGCTGATTTTTTTGAGGCGGCGCTTAAAGAATATCCCCAAGCTAAAAAAATAGCCAATTGGATGGCGGGCCCCGTTTTAATGGAACTTAATAATCGTAAAATATCTGTGCGCAGTTTGAAAATATCCCCTGTTTCGTTGTATTTATGCATAATGCTCCTCCTTAGCTAGTAACGTAAGTATAGGACAGCGCCCGGTTCTTCAGTCCAGCGCCTTGTGGAAGCGCAAAATCGCCGCCGTCAACAACGCGATGCCCAGCCCCGCCATGGCCGCCATCTGCGGCCACAAAATGTCCATCCCCACGCCCTTCAAATACGTGCCGCGAATCACAATCAAAAAGTATCTCAGCGGAATCGCATAGCTGCAAATCTGCATCCAGTGCGGCATGGTGCTGATGGGGAATCCGAAGCCGGAAAAGGTAATCGCCGGCATGATAAAGAAGAAGGCCGTCACCATCGCCTGCTGTTGCGTCGCGCTGACCGTTGAAATCAGCAGCCCTACACCCAGCATGCACAGCAGAAACAGCACTGCGCCAGTCGCCAGCACCCAGACATGGCCGCGAAATGGCACTTGAAACCACAGCGAACCGACCACAGCAATCAGCGTCACATCGAAGAGGCCGATCAGAAAAAACGGCAGCGTCTTGCCAAGAATGAACTCCGCTGGACGGATAGGCGTGACCATGATCTGCTCCAGTGTTCCAATCTCACGCTCGCGCACTACCGCAAAGGCCGTAAGCGTAACCACCAGTACCAGCATCAGACTGCCGATAATTCCCGGCACAAAAAACCAACGGCTTCTCAGGTCGGGGTTGTACCACGGCCGTGGCGCAAGCTCCACCGACGGCATCACCTCCACCAACTGCGGTGCGATGCGGTAGATGCGGTCCTTCTGGTACTCCTGCGCAAACTCCCGCGCGATCTGCGCAATATAGCCCGAGGCAATCAGCGCAGTATTCGAATTGGTCGCGTCCACAATCACTTGCAGTGGCGCGGTCTGTCCCTTGCGCAACTGCTGTGCAAAGCCCGCATCGATCTCCAGGCCGGCCGTCGCATCTCCTCGCTCAATTACATCCCCGAGCTGCCGCGAGTCCGTCAATTGCCGTTGTACGTCAAAATACGGGCTGGAAGTAAAGCGCGAGACCAGCTCGCGGCTTTCCTGCGAGTGATCCAGATCCAGCACCACTGTCGGCACATGGCGGATTTCGTAGTTGGCCGCATAACCAAAGACCATCATCTGAATGATGGGCGGGCCAATGAGGATGAAGCGCGTCCGCTTGTCGCGTAAGGTCTGGATAAACTCCTTGATCAACATCTGCTTCAGCCGCCCGAACATTGCTTCTCCTTTAATCCAGCCTCTTGTGGAAGCTGTGCGTGGCTACCATCGCCAGCACCAATGCGAAGACAACCAGCGGAATCAGGTCCGCATAGAGCATCGGCATGGACGTTCCTTTGAGAAAGATATTCTTCAGCACCGAAACGTAGTAGCGCGCCGGCAGGATGCGTGTGATCCATTGCAGCGCAATCGGCATTTGCTCAATCGAAAACAGAAATCCCGACAGCAGAAACGCGGGAAGAAACGTAATCAGCAGTGCAATCTGGCTGGCCGCAAACTGGCTCTTGGCAAGCACGGATATATAGAATCCCAGCGAAAGAACCACCACCATAAACATTGCCGACGCAATCATCAGCGTGACCCACGAGCCGCGAAATGGCACTTTAAACCAGTAGATCGCGACGAGCGCGCTGATAATCGTGTCGAGCATTCCCAGCACGAAATATGGCGCCAGCTTGCCCAGCATGATCTCCATCGCCGTTACCGGCGTTGATATAAGTTGCTCCATCGTACCCCGCTCCCACTCGCGCGCGATGGTCAGCGAGGTAAGAAACGCGCCGATCACCGACATCACCAGCGCCAGCACGCCGGGAATAATGAAGGCGCTGCTTTCCAGGTCTTCGTTGTACCAGGTGCGCGTTTCAACGTTCAGAGCAGCCGGCTGGATCGAATCTCCGCGTGCGCGCAACCAGCTAATTTGCATCTGCGCCGAGTAGCCCTGTACCACGGCTTCGGAATATCCGATCAGAACGTTGGCCGTGTTATCGTCGGAGCCATCGACCAGCGCTTGAATCTCAACCGGGTGCCCATCGCGCAAGCGCTGCGAGAAATCCCACGGAACCACAATGCCCATCTTGGCGTGACCGTCGTCAATCGCCCGCGTCAGCTCCGCATAGCCGCTGACCACGCGGGCAATATGAAAATACTCGCTCTCCTGAAAGTGTTTCAGCAGATCCTGGCTCTGCTGGCTGCCATCTTGATCCAGCACATAAACCGGCATCCCCTTCAGGTCGAGACTCACGCCATATCCGAAGAGCATCACGAGCACAGCGGGCATGATGACGACAATAATCAGGCTGCGCGCATCGCGCAGTATCTGCACGACCTCTTTTCTTGCAATGGCCAGCAGGCGAGTCAGGCTCATGACTTGCTCTCCTCTGCCGCTTCACGGCCTGTCGTCAGCGAGACAAAAACATCTTCCAGGCTGGGACGAATCTGTTCCATGCGAGTTACCGTGACGCCGCGTTTGGCAAGATAACTCCCCAGCTGGGGAACGGACTGCTCGGCATCCTCGACCACCAGATGCAGAGCGTTGCCAAAAACCGCTGCATCCATCACGCCCGGCGCGGATTGCAACGCCTCTACCGCCTCGCCCAGCGGTTCGCACTCCACGAGGAGCAGCTCGCCCTTCATCGAATCACGTTTCAATGCTGATGGCGTTCCCAGCGCCACAATCTTTCCGCGAAATATCAACGCCAGGCGATTGCAGTACTCGGCCTCCTCCATATAGTGCGTAGTGACAAAGACCGTAACTCCATCCTCGGCCATCTGATGAATCAGTTCCCG
>CAWJDN010000242.1:0-16293 GCA_963840985.1 uncultured Acidobacteriaceae bacterium | reverse complement strand
CTACCCGCGCTCCCGCACGGTTCTCGGCGTCTCGAATATTTCCTTTGGCCTCAACGCCTATGCCCGCCGCGTGCTGAATTCCGTCTTCCTCAAGGAGGCCGTGGACCGCGGACTCGATGCGGCCATCGTCAACTACTCCAAAATTTATCCGCTCTACAAGATTCCCGAGATAGAAGTTGAGTTAGCCCGCAAACTCATCTTCCAGGACCGTACCAACGGCGATCCTTTGCAGACTTACATGACTTACTTCGCCAGCCTTGGCAAATCTTCGGTTGTGGAAGAGGAGTTAGCCGTCGAAAATCTCACCACCGACGAGAAGCTCAAGCAGATGATTATTCGTGGCGAGCGGACCATCGGTTTGGATGAGCACAAACTAACTCTGGAAGCAACTCTGGAAGCGGCTCTTCTAACTCACTCACCTCTCGATCTGATTAACACCGTATTGCTCGACGGCATGAAGACCGTCGGCGATCTCTTCGGCGCGCGCAAGATGCAACTGCCTTCGGTGCTCGATTCCGCCTCGGTGATGAAGACCGCGGTAGCCTATCTCGAACCTAAGATGGAGAAATCAGATGGCGGCGGCAAAGGAACCATGGTGCTGGCCACGGTCAAGGGTGACGTGCACGACATCGGCAAGAATCTCGTAGACATTATCCTCACGAATAACGGTTATCGCGTAGTCAACCTGGGCATCAAGCAGCCCTCCGATGCCATCATCGCCGCCGCACGCGAAATCAGCGCCGACGCCATCGGCCTCAGCGGTCTGCTGGTCAAGTCCACTCTGGAAATGAAGTACGTTTTGCAGGATTTACAGCGGCTGGGACTAACCGTTCCCGTCATCTGCGGCGGCGCGGCGCTCACACGCAAGTACGTCGAGGAAGATCTGCGCAAGGAGTACTCCGGCCCCGTCTTTTATGCAGAGGACGCATTCGCAGGATTGCACGCTATGGCCGACCTGACCTCCGCCGATGCCGCCGTGCGCAAGAGCCGTCAAGCGGAAGGCAAGACGGTGAAGGTCTTCGCCAAGAGTAACTCCGCAACTCCGGAACTAACCCTCGTCGAGTTAACTCCGGAGGGCCGTTCGCCGGTCGTCGAGCGGCTCGCGGAGATTCCCAAGCCAACCTTCTGGGGCGCGCGCGTCTTTAAAAATTACAAACTCGAAGAAATCTTCCCCTATCTCAACGAGACCGCTCTCTTCAAGAATCAGTGGCAACTCAAAACCGCCGCGCAAGGTGATTATCTGCGCCTCGTCGAGGAAAAATACCGCCCCATATTACTCGACCTTCAGAAAGAAGTGATAACATCAGGCTGGTTTGATCCTAAGTCAGTCATCGGCTTCTATCCATGCTTGAGCGACGGCGATAACCTGATTATCTTCGATCCCGATGATCCGACCCGCGAGTTAGAGCGCATCACCTTCCCGCGCCAGGCGCAAGGCCGTCGACTTTCCATCGCCGATTTCTTTGAGCCGCTCAATGCATCGAAGCGCGATGTCGTCGGTTTCTCCATCGTCACCATCGGCGATGAGGCCAGCCGTCAGACAGCAAAGTTATTCGAAGTCGGCGACTTCACAAAGTATCTCTATCTGCACGGACTCTCGGTAGAAACCGCCGAGGCCCTCGCCGAGTTAGTTCATAAGCAGGCGCGCGAGCTGCTCGGCATTGCCGGTGAAGACTCACCACGGATCTCCGATCTATTTCATCAAAAATATCGCGGCTCGCGTTACTCCTTCGGCTATCCCGCCTGCCCCAACCTTGAGGACCAGGCAAAGATCTTCCGCCTGCTCAAGCCCGAGGAGAACATCGGCGTGCGCCTCACCGAGCAGTTCCACCTGGAACCGGAGCAAAGCACCAATGCCATCATCGTCCACCACCCGCAGGCCAAGTATTTTGTGGCGTAAAAGGCTGCGGCAAGACGCGTTTCGTGTGGTAGGTCAGGGCTTTAGCCCTGACATGTATGGAGAGTCAATAGCAGGGCCTTTAGGCCCTGAGGTATGTTGTTCGAGGAAAGGGATTCGAAATGGCAAGGCAAGTCAAAAATCCAGCGAGACTATTCAACCCGAAGGCTGAGTCCATATTGTTAAGAGCACATAAGCAGTGGAACGATGGCGAGCCGCGATCGGCGTTTCGCCTTATTATGGCTGCTGCCAAGCTGGGCGATCCATATGGACAACAGAGTCTAGGATACTTCTATGATGTCGGGATTGGAGTAAAACCAAACCGTGCGGCAGCAATGTTTTGGTACATGCGAGCTTACAGACAAGGTAATGCTTGTTCGGCAAGCAACATTGGAACCATTTATCGCGACGAGGGCGACTACAAGCGGGCTTTGAAGTGGTTCGAGCGGGCCGTGAGTCTAGGCGATGCCGATGCAAATTTGGAGATAGCTAAGATTTACATTGGTGAGAAAAGTCAAATTGTGGAGGCAATGCCATATTTGAAGCGCGTAATCAAGGCTAAAGCGGGATTGGATGTGACTGTGGCTTCGCATGAGGAGGCCCAAAGTCTACTCAAGAAGTATTCTGCATAAAGAAATCTACATGAATAATTATTGCCGCGCGTTTGCGTATAATTATTCCCGTTTGTGCAACAGTAGAAAATAGGTAATCACAGAGACAGAGTGTGTGGGTCCTCCTCGAACGGCCGGGGCGCAGCTATGAGCAGGTCGCGCTCCCGGCTGTTCGTCTTTTTAGTTCACAGCCTCTCTGTAGCGCCCCAGCTCCTTCACCATCGCGCAATGCGGCCTGAGCGCCTCCACCGCGCGCGTGCCCTCGCCGCCCGAGTGAATCTGGCAATCCACATAGAAGATGTACTCCCAGGGTTTGCCATGCACCGGCCGCGACTCGATCTTGGTCAGGTTGATGCCCATGAAAGCCATCGCAGACAGCGCTGAAACCAGCGATCCCGGACGATGCTCAAGCGAAAACGCCAGGCTGATTTTGTTCGCATCCGCATCGCTCACGGCATCCGCAGCGCGCTGCACAAGAAAAAAGCGCGTATAGTTTTCCGGGTTGTCTTCAATGCCGGCTTCCAGAATCTCCGCGCCATAATACCGTGCCGCCGCCTCGCTGGCGATTCCCGCTACGTGCCTGTCGCGCAACTTTACCAACTGCTTCACGCTGCCTGCCGTGTCATAAAAAGCGATCGCCTCCATGCGCGGATGCACGGCCAAAAACTTTCTGCACTGCGCCAGCGCCACCGGGTGCGAAAAAACCTTCTCGATCTCCTTCATCGTCACGCCGGCAAGTCCGATCAGATTGTGCCGGATGCGCAATAGCGTCTCCCGCACCACCCGCACGTCGTGTGTCAGCAGCAGGTCGAAGTGTTCCGCCACCGAGCCCGCTAGACTATTTTCAATAGGAATGACTACGGCCTCCGCGGCTCCGTTGTCCAACACAGCAAATACTTCCGCCGACAGCGAACAGGGAACAATCTCCCCGTCGGGTACAAGTTTCATTGCAGCTTCATGACTGAATGAGCCGGGCTCGCCCTGGATTGCAATCTTCATCGAATTTCTGATTCTCCGTTCTTCAATTATCTGTTATCCAATAGCTGGACATCCCAGGTCCCGATTCTAGGCCTGGGATACCATAAACCCAATGACGCGCAAGCATCTCCTGCCTGGACGGCAAGTCCCCCCACCGCAGGTGGTTATCGCATCCACAAATCTCCCGCCACAAATCCTAAAAATACCATGGCAATCACGCCGTTCATGGTGAAAAAAGCCGCATTCAGCCGGCGCAGATCGCGCGGCGAAACCAGGGAGTGCTCATAAGCCAGCAGCAATCCCACTGCCGCAATCCCCGCCCAACCGATTCTCTGAAAATGAAAAAGTTCTCCAAACCAAATAAGCAGCCCAAACATCGCCAAATGCATCGCCCGCGCCGTCCAAAAAGCCGCCGGAATCCCTATCGCCTGCGGCAAACTGTGCAATCCAGCGGCGCGGTCGTGTTCATAATCCTGGCAGGCGTAGAGCACGTCAAATCCCCCCGCCCACAATGTCACCGCCGCGGTCAGCACAAGGATGCGCGCGTCCAGCGAGCCCCGCACCGCAATCCACGCTGCAGACGGCGCCAGTCCCAGCGCCAGCCCCAACCCCAGGTGCGACCAGCGCGTCACGCGTTTCAAATAGCTGTAGCCCCACAGTACCATAAGCACCAGCGGCGATAACTCCAGCGCCAACCGGTTCAGCTCCGCCGCCGCCAGCACAAACACCGCCGCCGCCAGCAGCGTAAATCCCAGCACAAACTCACGCGTCAGCAGTCCGGAAGGTATCGCGCGCGTCTTCGTGCGCGGATTGGCCGCGTCCAGCTCCGCATCGGCCCAGCGATTAAACGCCATCGCCGACGAGCGCGCCCCAACCATCGCCACCAGAATCCACCCCAGCGTCCGCCACTCCGGCCGCCCGTCCGCCGCCAGCAGCACCGCCGTCAGCGCAAACGGCAACGCGAAGATCGAGTGCTCCCACTTGATCATCTCCAGCGTCGTCCGCGTCCTGGCCCAGAAGCTCGGCATGATTGGCTACCAACGGTATGGGACCAGTGTACTTGAAGGTATGCTCAAGAAAATATTCACAGTGACAAGGCGAGTGAGGTATATTGGCTCGTGCCGGAAGAACACAACGGTAGCTTTAGTCCAAAGGAGGACAAATGAAAATCAGCAAGATTGCAAGTATTGTTGGGATTCTTCTCTGTTTGGGATCTGTCAGCATAATGGCTCAGAGTGTTCGGGTGGGAGGATCTTCCCTGCGTGCCAATGGCCAGCTTGCCCAAGGCTTTCAATATACGGGTTCATGTCCTGTCGCTCTGAAATTTGGCTGGGGCTTAATCAGCACCGGCCCCACCGAGGTCGCTTACCGCTTTGACCGCAGCGACGGCGGCCATACGACCCACTCAGAGAGAGTCATGATACCTCAGGCCAACCACTCCGTGCCGGTCTACTATGATTGGCAGCTAGGCGCGAACACACATCAATTCGCCGATTATCACGGCTGGGTGAACATCATCATCGAATCTCCCAATCCAGTCCAGCAGAAGATTGGATTCACTATTCATTGCCAATAGGGAAGTTAAGAAACGCCATCTGGCCAGCACGCCGGCCGCAAAGCCAAACGACGCTGGAGAAGATTAAGTGCTCCCACTTGATCATTTTCAGCGTCGTCCGCGTTATGATCTAGGTTTTTCTCCCATGAATTAATACTCTTTCGCAGCGGTCGACCGGAATGTAGGTCCCTTACCTTGTTTGCCTCCACTTCCTGTACGACAATATCCTCATGGACTCCCTGCGCATCGACAAATGGCTTTGGGCGGCGCGCTTCTTCAAAACCCGCGCGCTGGCCTCCAAGGCCTGCGACCTGGGCCGCATCCTCTCCAACGGCCACGAAGCCAAACCCTCCCGCGAGGTTCGTGTCGGCGACAATCTCATCGTCAAGAACGAGGGCGGCGACTTTCAGATTGAAGTTCTCGCGTTGAGCCAGATGCGCGGCCCCGCGGTTGTGGCGCAGACCCTCTATCGCGAGAGTGAGGCCAGCAAAGAAGCGCGCGCCAAAGCCGCCGCCGAGCGCAAAGCTATGCAAATGTACGCGCCCTTGCCCGAGCGCCGCCCCTCCAAGCGCGACCGTCGCCGCATCATAAGCTTCCGCGGCCGAGCATAACCCTAGCTCGACACGCATCGCTCACTGTTCCCTGTACCTATTACGCTTCATGCGCCGCGGCCACATGCGGTTGCGGCATCAACTCCGTCAGCGCAATCCCCGCCAGAATCAGCAGCGCACCACAAGCGGGGCGCAATCCGAGCCGCTCGCCCGTCACAAGAAACGAAGTAATCCAGGCGAAGACCGGCTCCAGCGTCAGTAAAAGCGCGATGTGCGTAGGGGGCAATACCGATTGCGCCCAGCTCTGGATGGAAAAGGCTGCGGCGGTGGAGAGCAGGGCAGCTACGCCTAACGCCACGGCCAGCCGCGGCGTCCACGTAATCTGCGGATGCTCAATCAACGGCATGCTCAGCGCCATGAAAACAGCGCAGAAGCCCACCTGCAGCAGCGCCAGCGGCTGAAAGGCGATGCGTGGAGAGACGTGGCTCAGCGCCAGGCAGTGAAGCGCGAACCCCAAAGCGCAGCCCAACGTGAGCACATCGCCCACGTTGATTGAAGTCATATCGGGCAGCAGGCGCGCCGCTTCTCCCAGCAGGGAAGCTGTGCCGGATGCCGAAGCTGCGGCTGGCGCGGTCAGCAGCACAATCCCGGTAAACGCCAGTGCCGCTCCCAGAAATACATTCCAGCGCGGTGGTCGTGCTCCCGGCGGACGCAGGCCGGGAATAATCGAAAGCAGCGGCACCATCACCACCATCAGCCCGGTGATGAATGCCGACTTCGATGGCGTGGTGCGGGCCAGTCCCGTGGTTTGAAACTGATAGCCCATTGCCAGGCACGCTCCCACCAGCGCCCCAGCCCACACCTGCCAACCCTGAATTGCGCGCCAGTAACGGTGATAAGCTACGCCCATCACGGCGAAGGCCAGTGTCATCCGCACCAGGTTGAAGGCTCCTGGTGTAGCATCGGCCAGCGCGCCCTTGACCAGCACAAAGGTCGATCCCCACACGGCGACCACGAACAACATCAGCATGTAAGCGCGCAGTTTCATCTTTTGGATTATTGCAGCTAACGCCGGACAGACTGGCGGCTATCATGCAGTCACTCTCAGGCGATCTGCAACGGCCTATTGTTCCGCGGCCCACTGCACCATCGCTAGCGTCAGCAGCAGCACCCGTTTCAGCCCCGTCTCGCGGTCCTTGGCCGAGTACCACTCCGCCAGCGTGTGCGCGCCGCCGCCCTCGCCGCCCGCGCCCATGGAGAGCGCCGGAATCCCCAGCGAAAGCGGAAGGTTGGCGTCAGTCGAGCCCAGCCGCAACTCCGTATTTAACCACAGATGGCGGTCCACGGCCCTGAGAGCCTCCATCAGCGGCGAGTCTTCGGGCAATTGCGCGGCAGGCCGATCGCCAATTTTGTCAATCTTGAATTCCAACAGGCCGCGGCCATCCCCGCCAGCCGCTTTTGCCTGTGCGTTCATTCGCTCCACTGCATCTTCCACGGCGCGATATAGCTCAACCTCCAGCCGCACCAACTCGTCCGTACTTGTCGAGCGAAATTCGACCGTCCCCTGCGCGCTCTCTGGAATGGAGTTCACGCTGGTGCCGCCGCTGATCGTCCCCAGATTTAGTGTCGTCCTCGGCTCCTCTGGCAGTTGCGTCTTGGCCACGACGGCCAGCGCCGAAACCAGTGCGGCAATGGGGTTCGCCGTCCCCGCATCGGTAAAGCTGTGCCCGCCCGGCCCAGTGATGGTGACGCGGTAGCGGCGGCTGCCCAGTGCCTGCGTTACGGCCGAGTCCGCGCCCGCTCCATCCAGAACAATGTGCGCGGCAATCCGTCCGGCCAGTGCGCACTGTTGGTATAGGTGCCGCACGCCGCGCAGGTCGCCTTCGCCCTCTTCGCCCACATTGCCTATAAAGATTAGTGTTCCGGCCAACTCCACCTTCGCTTCGACCAGTGCGCGTGCCACGGCCAGCATTCCCGCCACTCCGGCGCAGTT
The DNA here is from genome assembly GCA_963840985.1 of uncultured Acidobacteriaceae bacterium. Taxonomy (GTDB): domain Bacteria; phylum Acidobacteriota; class Terriglobia; order Terriglobales; family Acidobacteriaceae; genus Telmatobacter. Next base: position 8,708 of record CAWJDN010000242.1, on the reverse strand, counting down.
GTCGCAGGCCCCGGGAACTGTAATCCGGTCGCCATCCACAACCGGCTTCAGCGGCGTCTCGGCCGGGAAAACAGTGTCCAGGTGCGCTGAGATAACCACTACCGGACCGCTGCTCTCCGGCGGCAATTTTGCAGCCATCAGCCAGCCGAAGACGTTGCCTACATCGTCAGTTTCCACTTTCTCGAGACCGGCCTCGGCAAAGCGAGCCACGAGCCACTCAGCCCGCGCCTGCTCGCCAAAGGGTGGCGCGGGAATAGCCGCCATCTCCGCCTGCCAATCCATAATGGTTTTGGGATTACCATGCAGCCAGGCAAATGCCGTGTGAACCGGCCTCTGTTCGGCCAGCGCCGTCACGAGTGAAAAGGCCGATTTGTTTGGAAAAAGCGCCATCGGTTGGTTTCAGGGTAGCAAAGCAATATGTGATAAGCCAGAAAGCAAAATCTGGCAACCTTGCGGCATCAACCCTCGCTGAGTTTTCGCATCAAGAGCGTCAGCAGATTACGGCGGCCATCGGCGACAAGATGGATCACCACTTCGTCCTGTATGACCTCGTAGATCATGCGATACGGCTTAAAGAATACTTGCCGAAATTCCCCCTCCATGTTGTGAGGCAATTCAGAAGGACGTGAGCCGCGGTGAGGCATAGACGCGATGGTTTCGGCCGTCTCACTCAACCGGTCCAATACATGATCGGCGTTCTCCATCGAGTCGTTTTCCGCTATCCAATCGTGAATCTCTACGAGATCTTGCCAAGCCGCATTTGTAATGCGCACAGAATAAATCATCTGGCTAAAGAAGCCTCACTGGTCTTCAGTTCCAGGCTGACCCCGTCTCCCGTCGGCTCATTCTTAGCTGGTTGGCGACCGCGAATTTTACCAATGACCTCGGCGAGCGGATAAGTCTGGCCTGCCTCGACCTGTTTTTTACCGATGGCCAGAATTTGCAATAGTGCCATGGTTTCTTGTGACTTTTCGTATGTGTGAACATCCACCAGCACCGCCCGTGCCTCTCCGTTCTGGGTGATGATGATCGGCTCCCGCTCCTCGGTGATACGGACCAAAAGCTCGGCGGCGTGAGCCTTGACGTAGCTGATGGGCTTGATCTGTGTTGAAAAACGCATGTAAACCTCCGAAAGTCCTTTATTGAACTAAATATAGACTATTTACCGGATTAAATAAAGACTTTATTTAGTTTTTCTAGTTAACTCCTCCCTCCCCATACTCCACTGAACAAAGAAACAGCCCCTGCGCAGGAGCGGTCGGCCCGGCTGCTGCCCGGCTTCGCGCGGCAAGAATCCCCGGAATTTCGTCAACGCCGGTCCGTCCCCGTCCCACATCCAGCATCGTTCCCACCAGGTTGCGCACCATGTGGTGTAGAAATCCGCTGCCCCGCACGCGATAGACCAGCAATTCGCCCTCCGGGCTCGGTTGCGCCTCCCAAGTTGAAGAAAAAACAGTCTTTACCGTCGCCGCCATCGGAGGCTCAAGCTGAAATCCCGGCCTAGGTAGCGGTCGCACCTCCGGCTCGGCATCCTCATCCACTCCGAGCTTGACCAGCTCGGGATCGGTGGCCGCAAAGCTCAGAAAATCATGCTTGCCCTCAAAAACCCGTGCACTTTTTTGCAACGCCTCCAAGTCCATCGGCCATGAGCAGGCGTAGACGTATGGAGCTAGAAAAGGCGGACAAATCGCGCCCCTGTAAACTCGATACTCGTAAGTCTTGGCAACGGCCGAGTGCCGCGCATGAAATGTGCTTGGCACAATTTTCGCCTCCAGAATGCGAATTGCCGGCGGCAGTGTCCGGTTTAAGGCGCGTTGCAGGTTTTCCGCCGGAATCGGCGCAGCCAGCGCGAAACTGGCCACTTGGCCAAGCGCATGGACGCCGGCGTCGGTGCGTCCCGAGCCTTGTGGCAGGGGCGATTCCCCGCATACCCGCCCTAGCGCAGCCTGCAGCTCGCCCTGCACGGTCCTCTCGCCCGGCTGCACCTGCCAACCGCGGAACCCGGTGCCGTCGTAGGCCAGTGTCAATTTCCAGGTCTGGAGCGCGGGTGCGGATTGGGGGTCTTCAGTCACAGAAGAGCTCTTGGCAACAGTGTACCGGCAGGTGGCTAAGTAATTCGCAAAGAAGTAGGTGCGAGCGAATAGCGAGCGGTTGGCCCCACCGCAGGTGGCGCAAGCGCCGTCCGCTTGGGCGGCCAGTCCCCATAGGTCGTTCTGGAACAAAACAGACTCCGCGAGCGTATTGAACCGGTAGGCGGAAGGCAGCATGCCGGACTGCAAGTTAAAATGGTAATGGGTAGTCACAAGTCTGCATCCTGAATGACGCTCCGGACGTCTTTAAGAAGAACGCCCCAAATGCCTCAGCTATTTCCAAAGAGGAATCATGTCGTGGAGAGGAATCATGCAATTGTTCGGTATCTGTGTATTTGAGCAGCAGGAAAAGATCACGGTCAGCCGTCGTGGACAGGCTGTGTGCCGTCAGGCAGGTAAACGGCTGTACGCGATAGCGGTGGTCCTTCTGGTGTGGACGGCGGGAATCTCGTCCGGATATGCCCAGGCTGGGGCCGGGGCTTCGGCTCCCGACAAGGCAGCCTCCGATCTGCCCTCGGCTCCCACAGTAGTGCTTACGGAACCGATGAATCTGCGCCCCTCCGCGCGGGATTTTTCCAAGCCCGCGGGCAGGTTTGTGGGCATTCCATTCAAGATGTATACGCCCACCAGCATCGGCAAGGCCAGCTTTGCAAACTCTGTGCGGCTGACTGACCTGGTGAAGGATGGCAAGATTTACCTCAGCCTATCCGACGCCTTGGCGCTGGCTCTTGAAAACAACTTCGACATCGCCATTGCCCGCTATGACCTGGACATCGCGGATACCGATCTTCTACGCACACGCACCGGCCGAGAACCGCTCGGCGCCCCCTCCGGCCTGCTTACCGGCACGCTGGGCGGCTCTCCCACAATTTTGTCCACCGGCGGCGGTCCCGGCGGAACATCGGTCGGCTCGGGTGGCGCGGGTTCCGGCGCTGCCGGTTTAACGCTGACTACTCAGGGTTCCGGCCCTGCGACGGAGGCGCTGGAACCTGCCGTCACGGGCACCATCCAGTTTGATCGCGCGCACACTCCATCCACCAGCTTTTTTGCCGGCGGCACCAGTACAACCAATACCTACAACTTCGCCGTTAACCAGGGCTTTGTCACTGGCACGCAGCTCCAGTTTGGCTTCAACAACACCTACGCCTCAACCTCCAATGGCGTCACCCTCTACAGCCCGGAGCTAAGTTCCACTTTCAAGGCCACGGTTACCCAACACCTGTTGCAGGGCGCCGGCATCTGGGTCAATAAGCGCTACATTTATGAAGCTCGCAACAATCGCCGCATCACCGATGCCTCCTTCCGCCAGCAGATTCTCTACACCGTCAATCAGGTGGAGAACATCTATTGGGGGCTGGTGCAGGCCTATGAGGATGTGCAGTCCAAGCAGCACGCTCTGGCGCAAAGCACCAAGCTGGCCAGCGACGACCGCAAGCAGTTGGAGATCGGCACAGTGGCCCCGCTGCAGGTGGCGCAGGACGAATCGAGTGTTAACAGCGACAAGCAGGCCCTCATTGCCGCGCAGAGCTCCCTCAACTATCAGCAACAGATCATCAAGCAGGCCGTGGCCCGCAACCTGAATGATGCGGCGCTTTCCGTTGCTCCGGTGATTCCCACCGACCGCGTGACCGTTGAGGAGATTCCGGAGGAGAAACAGCCGGTCGAGGAGCTTGTGCAGCAGGCTTTTCAGCAGAGGCCGGAGCTGGAAGAGGCTGTGCTGGCCCTCCGCAACGATGAGATTACCCTGAAGGGTGCGCGCAAGGCGCTGCAACCTATTTTCGATGTCTACGGATACATATCAGGGCAGGGAATAGCCGGCTCCATCAATAATAACCTCGATTGCAGTTTTTATCCGCCTGGCCAATGCCCGACAAGCAATGCAAGCTTGCTAATAACCAAGCCCGGAGTCTATACGTACGTTCCCCCCACTAGCTATGGAACGGCGTTGAACGGCGCTTTCAACAACTCAGCTCCCGATAAAGGGGTAGGCTTCAGCCTGAGCATTCCCCTCGGCAACAAGTTTGCGCAGTCCGTGCAGGCGCGCTCCTTGATGGAGTATCGTCAGGCGGAGTTGCGCCTGGAGCAGCTCTACACACAGATTCGCATGCAGGTAGTCAATGCGCAGTCCGCCCTGCTCAACGATAGAGCGCTGGTGCAGGCTGCCATCGCCGCCCGGGATTACAACAAGCAGAACGTCGACGCCGAGTACACCAAGCTGCGTTACGGCTCTTCCACCACGGCCAATGTCATGCTCCAGGAACGCGGCCTGGCTACGGCGGAGGACAACCTCATCGCCGCTCACGCCGCCTATGCCAAGGATCGCGCCGGCCTCTACCAGATGCTGGCTACTACATTGCAGCACTACGGCATAAACCTGAATGAGGCAGCCTCGGGCAATGTGAAAGCCGCGCCCGTCATTCCCGGCGTCGCGCCTTTCAAGGAAACTACCGAGCCCGCAGCCAACCAGCCGGCTAACCCACCGGCTAAACAGTAGTAACTATGATAGTTCAGAAACAAAAAGGCCCGGCCAACTGCCGGGCTTTTTCATCTTTCGCGCTAACTTCGTTAACCCCGCTAGCTCTGCTCCCTACCTCTCTGCCACCATATCCAGCAGATCAAAGAACTCCGGAAAGCTGATAGCCGCCGACTCGGCTCCCTGAATTACCGTCTCTCCATCGGCTCTGAGCGCGGCCACGCTGAATGCCATGGCGATGCGGTGATCGCCGCCGGAGTCAATCGTCGCGCCGTGCAGCTTCTGTCCGCCGGGCACATCCAACCCGTCCTCGAACTCCGCAACCTCCGCGCCCATGGCCCGCAGATTCTTCGCCACCAACGCGATGCGATCCGACTCCTTCACGCGCAGTTCTTTGGCGTCGCGAATGCGGATGCCGCCGCTGGTATACGTCCCAATCGCCGCCAGTACCGGCAGCTCGTCGATCAGTTGTGCGGCCAGCGCCCCGCTGATCTCCGCCGTTCCCAGCCCTTCAGCCGGCGTCGTCACCTGCACCGTACCCACCAGCTCCGCGTTCTTCTCCTCCAGATTCAGAACAGCTATGCGCGCCCCGAGAGTCGTCAGCACGTCCAGCAGCGTGGCCCGCGTCGGGTTCAGGCCCAACTCGCCCAGACCAGGCTCGACCCGGGAAACAACGCCGCCGCGCAAAGAAAAAATGCCGCTGAAGAGATGTCGCCCGGAACCGCAGCCTCAATCGCGTGCAACTTCTGCGGCCCGCTGATCAAAACTGAATCCACCGTCCGCTCCACCTTCGCGCCAAAGGCCCGCAGCGCCAGCTCGCTGTGGTCGCGCGTTCGCACCGCCTCGCGCACCGTGGTCACGCCTGCCGTCTGCAATCCGGCCAGCAAAATGCAGCTCTTCACCTGCGCGCTCGGAACCGGCATGGTGTAGTCGATGGCCTTCAGTGCGCCGCCTTCAATCGTCAGCGGCGCGTGGCCCTCGGTCAGCGTCAGTCGCGCGTCCATCTCTGCCAGCGGCTTGCGAATCCGCTCCATCGGCCGCCTTGAGAGCGACTCGTCACCCACCAGCGTGAAGCGGCCCGCCTGCGGCGCCAGCAACCCCGATATCATGCGCATCGTCGAGCCGGAGTTGCCGCAATCGAGCGGCGTAGCAGCCGGCCTGACGCGCCCCCCCACGCCGGTCACCTCCACCGTGCCGTCTTCCAGCCGAAGCACCTTCGCGCCCAGCGCCTCCATGCAGCTCAGCGTCGAAGCGCAGTCTGCCCCGGTAGAAAAATTCGTAAACCGCGACGTGCCTTCAGCAAACGCTCCCAGCATTCCGTAGCGGTGGCTGATGGATTTGTCGCCCGGCAAGCGCAAGCTGCCATGGACATTCTTTGCCGGGCGGATAATGCGTTCAGTGTGCAAAGCAACTCCGAGTGTGTGGACTCTATCCAGGTTTAGCAGTGCAACTTCTGACAGTTATAAGATCTCTCTACCTAACTTTCAGCACAATCACCGTCTCATCATCAAACCGATCCCGCTCGCCCTCGAAGCGGCTGACGTCAGAAAGAATCGCGTCGGCAATCTCCTGCGCGGATTGCTCGCGGTGACTGCACAGCAAGCCCGCCAGCCGCTCCTGCCCGTACATCTCGCCCTCGGCATTTTCCGCATCCAGTATCCCGTCCGAGATAAAGACAATCACGTCTCCCGGCTCAGCGGCCACGGTCAACTCATCATAACTAACATTGGGAAACATCCCCAGCGGAAAGCCTTCGGCGCGCACCGGTATCGCCTCGCAGGAGCGGCATAATACTGGTTGCACCGCGCCCGAGTTGGCCACTTGCAAGGTGCGGCTCTCATCGTTCCACAGGGCAAACAGCATGGTCACATACTGCGATTCCAGCATGCGTTCTTGCAGTGCGTCGTTAAGCTGGGCCAGCATCAAAGCGGGTTCAGGCTGTTGCTGCGCCGCCGTGTGCATGATGCCGCTCACCAGCGCGGCAAACAGCGCCGCTGGAGCGGCCTTGCCGCTCACGTCGCCCAGTATGATCGCGGTCCGCCCCGGCCCGTACTCCACAAAGTCGTAAAGATCGCCGCCGATGGTGCGCGCGGGCAGAAAGCGCGCCGTCATCTCGGCGTTGGCCATCTCTGGCGCCGCGGCGGGCAACAACCGCAGTTGCACCTCGCGCGCCATGGCGATGTCCCGCTCCAGTTGCGCCTCCTGTTGGCGAACCGCCTGGTAGAGCCGCGCATTTTCGATTGCGATGGCCACCTGCGCGGCCAGCGTGGTCAGCACGCGCTCGTGCTCTTCGTTGAAAAATCCCACCCGCGTGTGTTCCAGATCCAGCACGCCGATAATGCGCCCCTTGTGAAACAAGGGCACAATCAGCTCCGAGCGTGACTCCGGATTGGTTTCCAGATAACGCGGGTCCTGCAGCACGTCGGGCACGTTCACCAGCCGCCATTCACGCACCGCCGCGCCCACCAGCCCCGTGGCAATGGGAATCTGCCGCTGAGGTGCGTGCGCGTGTCCAAACCGCCAGGCGTAGCGCGTGATTAGCGTCTCGCCCTTCTCGTCCAGCAGCAGGATGGTGAACATCTGGTAATCGATAAGCCGGCGCAGCAACTGGCCAACCTTTTCCAAAAGCGGGTCCAGATCCAGAATCGATGAAAGCTCCACGGCGATCTCGTTGAGTACCGTCAGCGTTTGCGCCTGGCGTGAAACGCGCGCGTAGAGTCGCGCATTTTCAATTGCTTGGGCGATGCGAGAAGCGGTCAGTGTGAGCAGGCGCAAGTGATCGGGGCGGAAATAGCCGGTCTGCTCGCTTTCAATGTCCATCACTCCGATCAAGCGGTTCTTGGCGATCAGCGGCACAGCCAACTCGGCGCGCACCTCGGGATTCACCGGGACGTAGATCTCAGAGGTGGTTACGTCATTCAGCAGAACAGGCTGGCGAGTCAGCGCTACCTGGCCCACCACTCCTCTGCCCATGGGGATGTGCAGCTGCTCCACCTGTGTAGTGTGGCCGATCTGGAACCTCACGCGCATCTCCCGCGTACGGTCATTCACCAGTAGAATCGCAAAAATGCTATAGGGAATCACGGCGCTCACCAGCTCCGCGGTGCGCTTCAGCAGGGTTTCCAGATCCAGCGTGGTGTTCAGCGCATCGGCCAGTTGCATCATGTAGGCCACATCCGCCGCTTCCACGCGAATTTCCCCTGGGTCATAATACGTTCCTGGGTTCGCCGGGTCGGCAGGGCGATAGTCGCCCTCGTACTCGGGTTCTGTGCGCGGAGATGGGGTAGAGTCTGTCATATGTATATAAGAAAATCATAGCGCATGGAGGGAGTTCGATTCCTACGGATTTCCATTCCGGCCACACTCTATGGCATTTCTGGTATGAGGTCTGAATTGCGGTGTAGATAATAGACCCACAGATAAAAAGTGCCAAGGACCAGCATTGCAAGAGGAGCAGGAAAGGTCTGTACAGCCGAAACTAACTGCTGAAATATCCATGTATGCGGCAAGTGCAGCGTATTGAGGAATTGAAGGAATAACGCCCACGGTATAGCTCCGGTCAAAACGAACGCAGTGAAATTTACAATGAGCGCGAGCCTCCCAATTACGCCGCCCTCGCTTCGGAGAACTGCGCAAGCGGGAATTGTTAGCAGTAGAAGCTCGGTATCGAGTAGCCGGTGGTAAACGGGGAGCAGGGTCAGAGGCGCTATTGCCGCCAGCGCCAGCCAGACATTCTTTGGCGATGGACTGGATCTGAGAGTAACGAACCCCCACAAGACTACAAGCGGTGCGCACACCAGATAACTGGCAAGATTATAAAACCTGGGGTCGTCCTTGAAAACGCTGAAGACTGCTTGTAGATTGATGATCATATCGAGGCCGTGGCCGCCTGTTGAAGCAGGGCCAGGATCGTTGACGCCTCCATGCGCCGAAAACACCACGATATTGATGGGCAGTTCCTGCATCCAGTGTGGAGAAATCTGCCAGACCCATAGGAGCGCGGGCAAAGTAAGAATTACCATGACCAGGAGGGTTTGCAACGCGCGTTTACGATAGAGACCACCAGCCAACAAGAAATATAGCCATACCAAACCTGTATCATGCGGCTTGACCGCAAGACTGATCGCGAGGAATAGCACTCCGGC
>CAWJDN010000241.1:0-8837 GCA_963840985.1 uncultured Acidobacteriaceae bacterium | reverse complement strand
CATCGTCAAAATTGTCGTTAGTCTTTTCATTTTATGTAGTTCAAAGTTTGGGTGTCGCAGGCTGCTACTACGGTCGGGGCTCGGCTTGTTGTTGGGGGATTTGAAAATCCGTCCGCCCAGACCGAGGTTCAATTATTAATAAAAGTTTAAAACATATTCAAATGCAAAATAGAAACCCATCCGACGGGACAAATGGTGATAGCATTACAAATGCTGATGCTCACGTCTCAGCCCCAATAACGCCAAGCCCCATGTTGGCTGCTGTAATTTTTTATTCATAATCATACCTGAAAAGTCTTAAACTGCCCATTAAGTGTAATGTGCTTATATTCTTTTGTTGATTTTAAGTTTAATTCGGCTTCTATTTTTTTGTCAGAATAATTATAGTGGCGTTTGTTTAGAAAGCCAACCGTCCTTATTGTTGGATGTTCGAGAATAGGTGTCAAATCACCGTCTAAAATATTAGTGTTAACGAAGCGAAAATCCAAAAGTTCTGGAAAATGGTTTAAAAATTTAAGGTTGGCAATAGGGGCGCACGAATTCAAACATAAAACTTTTAATTTTTTAAGTTCATAAAGTTCACCTGAATGTTCAAGTTTTTCTTCTAGATTGGCTTATATGTAAATGTTGTAAAGTATTTTTTAATGATTTAAGTCCTTTGCCATTTTCTAATTTTAAACAATAATGGAGTTCTAACCTCTTTTAACGTTTAAATCTGTCTATACCTTGCAAATCTTTAAAATTAGCCCAGTCAAAGTCAAAGTAGACAGCATCAATTATCTGATTAGGTAAATTGGCAAAAGAATACTCCTTGAATTTATAATGTTTAAGAATTGCATATTCGACCTTATCAAGCAAGACCGAACCTGAACGAAGGAAAAACAGGTAAATATTGTCCATAATCCCTTTATTTTACGGTCATACCAGACACCGGACGGTGTTGTTTTTTTAAGGTTTTCAATATATTCCGGAGTTAGGAAATGTGTTATCTAAGCAAGACGACGATTTTACTCAGTAAGTTACAGTAACAGGGCCGGAAGCCATCGCTATCGCCCCCGAATATTTGCAGAGCCCGGCAGCAGCGTCAACTTACATCATCAGCCCTCCGTTCTTCGGATGCCCCGCCGGAAGCGGCAGTTGCGTGGATAACTTCACCGGCGCCTCTGGAACGCCGCTGCCCACTTACAACCCCCTGTGGGTGTTGGCGGGAGGCGCGAACTCGATCTATACCAACGGCAACAACAGCGCGCAGGTCTCCGGCTCCGTCAGCGCGGTCTACTACTACAATGGATCCGTCTCGGACGCTGCCCAGATTACCCTTGCTCCATCCAGCACCACCATCGGTTACGAAAAGCTGGCCTGCGTAAGAGTGTCAAGTGGCATCGTCGGATACTGCGTGGGTTTCAGCGCCGCATCCAGCGGGAATTACACCGCATGTTATGTGATGAAGAACTTCAGGTACCTGGGCGCCGGAAACTGCGGCACGATCTCCGCAACCGCTACTCACACTCTCGCGCTGGTCGCATCCGGCGCTTCCACCGTCACCTTATCTATCTATGTGGACGGCGTTGCCAGGGGTACCGTCACCGATAGCTCCAGCCCGTATACCATCGCCGGCTCTGGATTCGGATTGCAGGGAGATGGAACTCCCGCTGACAGCACTGTCAACGAATGGCAGGATTACAGCGGTGGTTTGCCGGCGGCTACGCCCACCTTCAGCCCGGCAGCCGGCGTCTATATCTCGGCGCAGTCGGTGACCATCTCCAGCACCACTCCCGGCGCTGCAATCTTCTACACCACCAACGGAACCACGCCGACTACCAGCTCCACCCTTTATAGCGCGCCGATTACCGTTGCAGCTTCGGAGACAGTGCAGGCCATCGCCACTGCCTCCGGCTCCCTGCAAAGCACGGTGGGTTCAGCCTCTTACCTCATCAACATCGCTGTGAACGGGTGCCCCACCGGGAGCGGTAGTTGCTTCGATGTTTTCGCGGGAGCTTCCGCAACGCCGCTGTCCACTTACAACCCCCTGTGGGTATTGGCGGGCGGCACGAACGCCATCTACACCACTGGCGTCGATAGCGCGCAGCTCTCCGGCTCCGCCAGCGCCATCTACTACTACTCCGCATCCACTTCGGACACGTCGCAGATTACCGTTGCCCCCTCCAGCACAACCATCGGTTACGAAAAGCTGGCCTGTGTCAGAGTCTCAAGCGGCATCGCCGGATATTGTGTCGGCTTCAGTCCGGTCTCCAGCGGGAATTACACCGCATGTTATGTGATGAAGAATTTCAGGTACCTGGGCGGCGGAAATTGCGGCACGATCTCCGCAACCGTTACTCACACTCTCGCACTGGTCGCATCCGGTTCTTCCACCGTCACCTTAACCATCTATGTGGACGGCGTTTCCAGGGGCACCGTCACGGATAGCTCCGCCAGCCCCTACACCGTGCCCGGCTCGGGATTCGGATTGCAGGGAGATGGAACGCCCGCCGACAGCACCGTCAACGAATGGCAGGATTACAGCGGCACTACCTCCGGATCCTCTCTTACCCACAGCCTGGGATCCAGCACAAATGGCTCGGTACATGTAGGGACGACGATCAATAGGCCTCTATTGAAGACAGTTGAATAAGCCGCCAACGGAAACCCGGCCGGCAAGCATAACGGCCAGCCCTCGGGCTGGCCGTTATTGTTGAATGATTACGTTTGCTGATTAGTTGTGGCTTTTGCGGGGCTTGCCCCAGGAAAGAACCTCCAGATCAACCTCGGCAAGCCCGGGCTTGATCATATCGATCACCTTGGCGGCGCCATACGACAGATCGAGGATGCGCCCGCTGTAAAGGTAGCCGCGATCGGTGATGCGTACAACCACCGAGCGCTTGTTTTTGCGGTTCACCACCCGCACAACCGTGCCGAAAGGCAGGGTTGGATGGCAGGCGGTCATCGCGTACATGTCATAGCGTTCTCCACTGGCTGTCTTACGGCCGTTGAACACGCCGCCATACCAGGAGGCGACTCCGTGGAGTGCATGGTTTGTTAAGGGTTCCGCCGGTTTTTCCGGCGCAAGCATGACAGGCGTCGTACTCGCTACTGGAGCCACTGGAGGCGCAGTTACCGTCGGCAGGGAAAGCCGGGCATCCGCCTCTACCGTCCGTGGGATCAATGCCAACACCCCCGCGACCAGCAGAACTGAGGAAGCTCCCGCCGCCAGCCAGATCCGTAGCGATGTTTTCGGGTTCGTGATGCTTGATTTCTTTCTTTTCACCATCTGCCTATTTTACCAATTTGACACTATTTAATCTGCATGTTATCTAAATGCACACGAGGAAAACCTGACCAAAATGGCACTATTTACGGGCATTTCCCATATAAGTTCTTGTCTACCTACCACTTAAAAATTGCACAAAAAACAGTGCAAATTGACGTTTTTTTTGCCCTTGAAGCCCCTCTTGTGCACTCGGACCCATAATCCCCAGGCTGCGCCCTCGAACCACCGGAAAGTCTCCAGAGCGAGCCTGGACCTGCAAGGGACTCCCCAACGTAGCTCACTGACCCCTGCACAGCCGCCTTTCTGATGCTCCCGAATATCGCTCTCTTCTCCATCCTTTCGCTTTTTTTGTCGCATCGGGGTCCCATACGACACGCGGTTCCCGGCAAGCGATTGTTGCTCGCTGGGGTGAAGGGACAGGTTTTCGTCGTTGGGGTGATTCAAGGGTGGGATGCCACAAATCTCCATTCCCCGAGCCGAAGGCCACTGCCTGGACGGCAACTTCCCCCACCGCAAATGGCCCATGGCTCGTAAGCGCCGTCTACCCCACTACGTAGGTAGCCCATGGCGCGCAAGCGCCGTCTGCCTGGACGGCCAGTCCTTTGCAGATTATTTCTCTCTTCCTGCTAGCGTGGAATCAACGTTATCTCAAACAAAAGGCAGGGGGAAACATGAAATTCAGCGCCGCCGGCATGGAGCTGTTGAAGAGCTCCGAGGGCTTTCGTAATCGCGTTTATAACGATGTAGCGGGTATTCCAACCATCGGCTACGGTCACCGTCTGCTGCACTCCGATTCCTTTCCCAACGGAATCGACGAGCCGCAGGCTGCCAATCTCCTCGCTTGCGACGTGCGCGACGCCGAGCAGGCCGTTCAGCGCCTGGTAACGGTTCCGCTGACCCAGGGCCAGTTCGATGCGCTGGTGGACTTCACTTTCAACCTGGGCGCCGGAAGGCTGGCCGCTTCCACCCTGCTCAAGTCTCTCAACGCAGGTCGCTACGACGATGCCGCCGAGCAGTTGTTGCGCTGGGACCACGTCGGCGTGCAGGAATATGCCGCCCTGAAGGCTCGCCGCGAGGCCGAAGCCGAGCTTTGGCGCAATCCCCCGGCGCGGCAGCAGACAGCCTAGCCCCCGGCCATTGGCTTAGATCACAATCTGGCCCCACCGATCTCGGTTACTTCAAGCCGCTCGCCAGCCTTCAGGTAGCCCTTGCGCCGAAACCAATCTTCCATGGCCGGTTGAAGACGATCAAGAGGCACGCGCGCCCCGGCTTCCAGCACTCCGTCAGCCACAGGCAGTGTGTCGTCGAAGACCGGATCGTTGGTGAAGTTGCGCATGGCAAAGTTGTCGATCCAGCCAATCGGGCAAGGCTGCCCGAGGCCGCTCACATCTCTGCGTTGAATCGAGAACCTGCGCGCGAACATGCTTTTACTCTAACGGAAGCGCCAACGCGCGCCGCAAACGGACTATGGCTTATTCTCCACCACGGCCTTCGCATCCTTCCCCTGCTCGGCCTCCACGTGGAAGCGCTTGTAGTCGTAATAGCGATCGGTAAAGTGCTGACGGATGCCTTTTACCAGCAACACGCGGGCCTGCACGCTACCCTCAGTGCCGGTGGGAAGCCATATCTCGCCATTCACTTTCGCTTGATCCAAATGAAAGTTGGAGCCTTTCTGGATCGTGGCTACAACTCCGCCGGCAACGCGAAAATTATCGTCGAAATTCACATCGCAGTGGACGACCTGGCGATCGGCCTCATCAACCCATATTGTCCCTTGCAATTTCTTTGAGGCATCCTCGGCCAGGCCATGAGTCTTGGCATCCTTGCGGCCTATAAAATCAAAGACAATCGCCGCCCGTCCGCGATAAATCTCGCGCCGCTCATTCAGCACATCCATAATCTCCAGCACGCGGCTGATGCTGATCACATGGCCTTCCAGCGGCTGATCCGGCGGCGTCTTTTCCGCCTTCTCCACTTTTTTGGTTACGCGCCCGGTCTCCTTTTCCAGGTCGCTGCCCTCAAGCGGTTTCCCGTCTTTCTTCACCTCCCGCCAAATCTCATGTCCATTGACGAAAAACACCTCGATCTCTTGGCTCTCGGTCTTGCTTACCTGCCCTTTGGCGTCGATCTCCTGAACCACCTTCGAAACACTGTAGGTGTAGTTCTCGCGCACCTTGTCGAGCTGCTTCTGGTGTTCGTGAACCTCTTTCATAAGTTGCGGAATATCAGGCAGTGGAGGGTTAGCCACCTGCTGCGCCCGTGCAGGAAGCACAGACAATGAAAGCATCAGGAAGGCTGCGTGCGGGAAAATACGGGAAGAGTGCATGATGCTTCATTCTATTCGTTGGATTGTGCCCGACGGAAGCACTTGCCGGAGACCACTCTGTCTTAGACCCGCGCGCCCGGTAAAGTTCTGAGACAAATTCCCTCCTGCAAAGCATAACCGCGCCGCATCACCTCACACTCATCTTCGCGGTTAGCCCCCTATGCCGTTGCAGAACGTTGCGCCAGCTCTGGCCGCCTGTTGACGTGCTGCTCGCCGCTGCCTAGAATTAAACAGGACAGTTTTGCATTTTTTCTGGCCTAAACGCTAGAAAAATCAAGTGTTGAGCGATTTCATCCGTGCCAGGAAACGGCCACGAGTCAAACCCTGTGCGAGCTCGATCGGAGAGCGGGAAAAATGCCTGATGCGCACGTCACTCCGCGGGAGCAGCTGGTGCTTACGGCCATCATCGAGCTGTACATCGCCACCGGCGAGCCGGTAGCCTCGCAGGCTGTCGCCCGTCATTTCTCCCATCAAGAGGGCTTGAGTTCTGCCACCATTCGCAATGTGATGGCCACGCTGGGCGAGACCGGCCTGCTCGAGCAGCCGCACACCTCCTCCGGTCGCGTGCCCACCGCCGCCGCTTTTCGCTATTATGTCGAACAGATTACTCAGCCTGGCCGCATGGCCGCCGGCACGCAGTCGGCGAGCATGAATGCGGCGCCGCCCAGTTCTGCGCCCCTCAGCAAACTTCTCCGCGAACAGATTGAGGAGAGCTTCAGCGGCGTCACCAGCAGCAACGATTACCTGGAGCGCACCTCCCACGTGCTGGCTCTGCTCTCCAGCGGACTGGGCGTGGCGCTGGCCAGCTCCACTGCGGGCCAGGTGCTGGAGCACATTCACTTTTCGCGGCTTTTCACCGGCCGTGTGCTGGCCGTGCTGGTCACTCAGGCCGGTGCCGTGCAGGACCGCGTGCTGGCCCTGGATCGCGATCTGAGCCACGTCGAGCTGGAAACCGCCGCGCGCTACCTCAACGAGAACTTTCGCGGATGGCCCATCGAGCGCATCCGCGCCGAGGTAGCCCGGCGCATCGAGTTGGAGCAGGCCGCCTACCGCCAGATGCTTTCCTCAATCGAGGAGCTTTGCCGCAAGGGCGCTCTGGCCGGCGATGAAACCGGTCCCGCCATTTATGTCGACGGCATGGCCAACCTGATTGCCGCCGAGGTGGACCGCGAGCGCCTGCGCCGGATGCTGCTGGCTCTGGAGGCAAAGCAGCGCCTCGTCGAGCTGCTCACCGCTTACGTGGACGGGCGTCAGCAGGAGGTGCGCGTAGTGGTGGGCCTTGACCAGATTGCCCATGCAGGTCTGGACTTGGCGGGCCAGGACAATGCATCACAAGCCATGCAAAATCTCGTTCTCATCGGCGCTCCGGCCCGGCTCGGCGAATCCAATCTGGGCACCGTCGCCGTCATCGCGCCCACCCGCATCCAATATCAGGAGATGATTCAGGCAGTTCGCTACATCGCCCGGCTCTCCGAGCGCCTACTGGAAGTTCCCGCCGATTAGAGCCTGGAAGCGCGAGCAGGCCCGAATCGGAACCCACGTTGCTCCCGTCGAGCAAAATCAATGCCGGCGCAAGCCGCGCAAATTATCATGGAAACATATGCCAAAGATTTTTCGGAGAATGCATAAAACGATGCCCGAACAGAATACAGAGTTGACCTTGTCGGATGAGGCGGCCGCCTCGCTGGCAGAAAACTCCGCAAGTGATTTGCCTGCGCCAGAGCCCGGCCCCCAAACGAGTCAGGTCGCGGAAGATGCCCCGCCCGTTCCCCGCGCGGATTACGACCTGCTCAAGGCCGAGCGCGACCAACTGCTCGACCGCCTGGCCCGCCTGCAAGCCGAGTTTGAAAACGCCCGCAAACGCGCCGAGCGAGATCGCGTCGCGGATCGCGACTATGCCGTCGTCAACGTGGTCGAAAAGTTCCTGCCGGTGCTGGACCATTTCGAGATGGCGCTAAAGTCCGCCGGCACAGTCGAGCAGCTGCGTTCCGGCGTCGAGTTGATCGTGAAACAAATGGAAGACGTTCTGCGCCAATTGCATGTGACGCCGGTTCCGGCCGAGGGCGCAATATTCGACCCGCGTTATCATGAAGCGCTCGGCTCGGTCGAGCGCCACGACCTGCCAGACCAGCACGTCGCCGAGGAGATTCGCCGCGGCTACAAGCTGCGCGACAAGCTCCTGCGCCCCGCGCTGGTCCGCGTCGCCTCCAACCCCAAACAGACAAGCGAGTAATCTAAATCAACGTGAGCAAAGCAGACTATTACGAGGTTCTGGGCGTCTCGCGCGACGCCAGCGATCAGGAGTTGAAGAGCGCCTATCGCAAGATGGCGCGCGAGCATCATCCTGACCTCAACCCCGGCGACCATGGCGCAGAGGAGCGCTTTAAGCAGGCCAGCGAGGCCTATCAAGTCTTGAGCGACGCCGACAAGCGCGCCGCCTACGACCGCTACGGCCACGCCGGCGTCAGCTCGGCAGGCCAGGGTTTCGGTGGCCCCTTCGGCGCTGGCGTTGACATCAGCGACCTCTTCGGCGATCTCTTCGGCGAAATGTTTTCCGTGGGCGGCGGAGGTCAGCGCCGCACCAGCCGCCAGCAACGCGGCGACGACCTGCGCTTCGACCTCACCATCGAATTCGAAGCCGCCATCTTCGGCTACGAGACCGACGTAAAAATTCGCCGCCAGGAGCCATGCACTGCCTGCAACGGTAGTGGCAGCGCCTCCCGTCGCGGACCCACTACCTGCGGCCAGTGCCAGGGACGCGGACAGGTTCGCTTTCAGCAGGGCTTCTTCTCGGTAGCCCGCACCTGCCCGGTCTGCGGCGGAGCCGGCCAGCTCATCAGCGACCCCTGCACGACATGCCGCGGAGAGACTCGCGTTGCCAAAGAACTCAAGCTTCACGTCAAGATTCCGCCCGGCGTCGAAACCGGAACCCGCATCCGCTACACCGGCGAAGGCGATGCCGGACGCGCCGGCGCGCCCAAGGGCGACCTCTACGTCGTCCTCTCCATCCGCTCCCACGAATACTTCCAGCGCGACGGCCACAACCTGCGCTGCGTCCTCCCCATCAGCTTTCCCCAGGCCGCCCTTGGCGCGGAAATCGAAATCCCCGCAATCGGCGGCAATGTCACCCTCAAGATTCCCGAGGGAACGCCCAGCGGCAAGGAGCTGCGCGTGCGCGGCAAGGGTGTCCCCTTCCTCAACGAGAGAGGCACGGGCGACCTCATCGTAAAAGTCATGGTC
>CAWJDN010000240.1:0-13381 GCA_963840985.1 uncultured Acidobacteriaceae bacterium | reverse complement strand
GGATGGTGTCAGAATCTCGTTGGATTTATCTTACAACGCTTTGATCGACTCCAGTCAAGCGATCTTGCGGGAGCGAGACCGAGCCTTCTGGGGTTGCTTCTGCTTGGCGAGAACCTTCGCGGCATCACGCCGAAGTTCGCTCCAGAATTGCGGGGAAACTCGAATGTCCTTCCCCTCGCTGAGTCCCTCGATCAAAAGCGACTCCAGCTTGGCATCGGCTTCGCTCGCCTGTGCGTCGCGCAGCAATCCACGAACGTATTCGCTTACGTTCCCATAGCCCTTGGTTTCAACCTCGCGGTCGATGAACTGCCTCAGTGAATCAGGCAGCGAAATGGTCAGAGTGGTCAAGACAATCCCCCACACAGATATTATAACAATACTTCTTATCTATTAAGGACAAATAATCGAAGACAAGAACCAAATTCGCTGCTCCAACTACAACTCCGTTGACTGGTTGGCGGCCAAATTCTTCGCTTTGGCGATGAAGTCGGCGAGCGGCATGGAGCTTTGCTCCTGCTTGCCGCGTGTGCGCACGTTGACTGCGCCGGTTGATTCTTCCTTGTCGCCGAAGACGAGAATGTACGGGGTCTTCTGCAAAGCGAAATCGCGGATTTTGGAGTTCATCTTTTCGTTGCGGGCATCGGTTTCGACTCTGAGACCGGCGGCTTTGAGCTCGGCTTCAAGTTTGCTGCGTAGGCGGTGTGCTTTTCGCTGATTGGAACGAGGCCGATCTGCACCGGCGCCAGCCAGAGTGGGAAGGCTCCGGCGTAGGCAGGCCGCTCCGAACTGAGCGTGTGTTAAACTTACCGCGCCAGGAGAGTACCCCATGAATTCGTATTCTGCCACGCAAGCCATTTCCCCCGCCATTGATCGGACCAAGCGCTATCTGTTTCACCCCTTCAAGTGGAGCACCTATCTGAAACTGTCGGTGGTTGCCTGCCTCACCGAAGGGGGCTCTACGGGCTTCAACTCCAACTTCAACTTGCCGTCCGGCTCTCACACATCATCTAGTTCAAGCTCGTTTCCATCTTTCAATCTGTCCAGCGAAGTCATCGTTCTAATTGTGATTGGCGTTTTGGTCTGTATCGCTATCGGCATCTATCTCTCTTACCTGATCTGCAGACTGCGCTTCGCCTACTTTCATTGTCTGGCTCACCAGACCAAGGAGATTCGGCCGGGATGGAGACTCTATCGTACCCAGGGAATGCGCTACTTTATTGCGAGCCTGATAATTGGGTTGATTTTTCTATTCGTTCTGGTTTTGGTAGCACTGCCGTTCGTCTTCGGCTTTTACAGGCTTTACCTGTCGGACCAGGCCGGCGGGCCATTCAATGTCGGCGGCGTTTTCCTTTTGCTCTTGCCTTTCATTGGAATTGTTATTTGCCTGTGCCTCGTAGCCTATGCGGTGAATGCTGTGCTGCACGACTTTATCTTGCCGCATATGGCGCTTGAGAATCTTACAGTTCTCCAATCCTGGGCTGTGGTCAAGACCCGCATCGGGGCGGAAAAGGGATCGTTCGCAATGTACTTGCTGATGCGCATGCTTGTCCCGATGGCCGCCTATATCGCCGTATTCATTGTCATGATAATCCCGCTGGTAATCGTCATTGGCATTCTGGTGCTCACCGGGGTTGGCTTCCATGCCGCGTTCGAGGGCGCGACTGGCGTGATTGCTTTCATCGGCATATTCATCGAAGTTGTACTTGGGCTCATAGGCCTCGCCTTCGTGCTTCTTCTGGGCATCAGCCTTGGTGGCCCGATTGCAACCTGGATTCGCAACTATGCTCTATTGTTCTATGGCGGGCGCTACCAGGCTCTTGGCGACATTCTTTCTCCGCCGCCCGCCCCGCAAATTGCCTAAACATGGCCGCGCTGAGAATGCTCCCGGAACTTTTCTGCTCCTGTTAGTGTCCAAGTAGAGAGGAATGCTGCCGGTAACGGGCGAGCATGGGAACGTGTACCCTGAAGACAGGAGCGTGTGGATGCGTTGGATTGCAATTTTGGTTTGTTGGGCGGTGCTGGCGGGGGTCACAAGCGCGGGTCAGGCGCAAGTTATGCCGGCTAAAGCGCCTGCAAAGCAGGGTGTGACGCACCTGATGCTGCCGCCTGTGCCCAAGGCGCTGCTGCCGGAGTCGTTTGCCGGATGGGTGGCAACGGGCGCGGTGAAGAAGATCACCGATGCGGCCCAGGTCGACCCGGTGAACGCAGCGGCTCTCAAGGAGTATGAGTTTACAGATGCTGTTATGGCCGGGTACAAGCGGAGCGGGGAGACACTGAGCGTACATGCGCTGCGCTTTCACGACGCCAGCGGCGCCTACGGAGCTTATTCGTTTTACCGGCAGAATGGATGGCCGAAGGAACAGATCGGAACGGGCGCGACATCCGACAATAATCGGGTGATCTTCTGGGTGGGAGACATCGTTGTCGACGCGAGTTTTTCGCGCATCGGGCCGATGAGCGGCGCGGAATTGCGCGAGCTGGCGGGGCAGTTGCCGCAGCCGGAGGGCGGCAAGGCGCTGACGCCTCCGATTCTGGCGAACCTGCCGAAGGCCCAACTGGATGGGCAGACGACGCACTACGCTGTGGGGCCGGTGAGCTATGCAGGTTCGGGGGGCGTGCTGCCGCCGGAGCTTGTGGGCTTTGATCGCGGCGCGGAGGCCGTGACTGCCAGCTACACGCTGCGCACGGGACCAGCAACGCTGACCATCATCGACTATCCCACGCCGCAGTTGGCCACGTCGCAAGAGAAGACGATTCGCGAGTTTATTGAGGCGTGCAAACGGGCGGATAAGCAGACGCAGGCGGGGTGGCCCAAGCCGCTGCAGGATTCCGGCCTGGCGGCGCTGGAGGTGCGGCGCAGCGGTCCGCTGGTGGCGCTGGTGAGCGGGAATGCCTTTACCGACGATAGCCACAAGCTGCTGGCTATGGTGCATTACGAGCCTGAGCTAACGTCGCTCCAGCAGGAGGGCGAGTCGGAGGTATTGAAGACCGGAAAGCTGCTGTGGGGCATTACCGTTCTGGTACTCATCGGCTGTAGCGTGTCGCTGTTGCTGGCTTTTTTTCTGGGCGGCTTCCGGGCACTCTACCGACTGGCGCGCGGCAGACCGGTTTCCTCGGTTTACGACATCGAGTTCATCAGCCTGAACCTGCGGGAGTGAGCGGGGGTGAATATCCGGCAAAAATCGGGAGGCAGCATCAGAAGGGTAAATACGGAGGAAAACCGGGTGATAACGCCCAATAAACCGCAGCAAACACAGAGAAAATGGGGGATAAAGCGGAATTAAAAAGGCGAAGAAGCATCGAAGCCTGCAGCTGTGCATTTCCCTAAAAATAATTATTATGTTATTGATTTATATGTACTTATTTCTGTATCGAATTGTTCTTGACACTCCCATCCCCTACCCCTAGTATGCAGCCAGAAAGTTCTGATGGTTTTGCCTCCGTTGGAACTATTCTCCCTGAGGAGAGAGCTGCCCTGTTGCCGGGCGGCTCTTTCCGTTTTGGACACCTGCGGGCACCTGTGGTGTGGCGAACGCTCGCTATTCGCTCGCATAGGCCTTCTTGCCGGAATAACTGGTATCTGCGGTGGGGGACTGGCCCCTTCGACTACGCTCAGGGCAGGCCGTCCAGGCGTACGGCGCTCGCGAGCCATGACCACATGCGATAGCAGACGCGCTTCGCGTTTAGGATTCGAGGCTTCCCTGACGCAAACAGGCCCACGGCTGACCGTGGGCCTGTTGTTTTTGGGGTGAGAGCTAGTGCTATTTGTGCTTTGGCTCTTCCTTGGGTGCGGGAGCGGCATGCTGTTGCTGTTGGGGGGCAGGATGCGACTGCTGTTGTGGAGCAGTATGAGATTGCTGCTGCGGGGCAGGGTGCTGCGCTGGCGTGGCGTGTTGCGCGGGCATGGCGTGTTGCGCCGGAGCATTGTGCTGCGCGGGCGTGGCGTGTTGTGCCGGAGTATTGTGTTGAGCCGGAGCCGTGTGCTGCGCGGGAGCGACGTGTTGCGCAGGAGTATTGTGCTGAACCGGAGCATTGTGCTGCGCCGGAGCATTGTGTTGTGCGGGAGCAGCGTGTTCTGCGGGAGCTTTGTGCTGCGCGGGCGTGGCGTGCTGCGCCTGAGTGGTGTGTTGTGCGGGAGCAGCGTGTTCTGCGGGAGCTTTGTGCTGTGCGGGCGTGACGTGTTGCGCCGTAGTATTGTGCTGCGCCGGAGCTTTGTGCGATTGAGGCCCAGTCTTCGCTTCAGTCTTCGCTCCAACGGGAGCGGCGTGATTTACCGGGGCCAGCGGCTTGGCGACTGCCACGTTCTGGGGGTGTCCGCCAATGGCCTTGGCAAACGAGGACTTGTCGGTCCTGGCCGCCGCAATATGTTGTGTCTGGACGCTGGTTGGAGCCGCGTGCTGCTCGTGGTCGGCAACCCGCTCCTGGGCGCTGGCGGTGTGCTGAATGCCGTGGGGACCGCCGCTATAGGCAACGCGGTTGTTGTTGGCGATAGTGTTTCTCTCCACAATTGTCCGGTCACTGTAAGTGGAGTGGATTCTGTTCTCATCGACGCGCGTGATCGCGGTGTTGTAGCGGAAGTTGTTGCCTTGCCACTCGCCGCCGGAGTAGCCGATGCCTTGGTAGCCGTAGCCGTAGTTCACGCCGCCGTAGTAGCCGACATGGCGTCCCCAGTAGCCTCTATGGAATCTATAGTGGCCGCCGTACCAGCCCCAATAGGGAGGCGTCCATAGCAAGCCGCGACGGGGAGCCTCCACCCAGGAGCCGGGCACCCAGTAGTAGTCACCCTGGCCCTGATCGTAGGCCCAGTAGCCGGGCATCCACATCATGTTGGGTTCGGGGCAGTATGGCTGCTCGTAGCTGGGCATTTCCGGTGGAGCGAATCCGACAGAGATGATGGCTTGTGCGTGGATTGTTGCGGGAATCAGAGAGAGAAGCAGCGTCAGTATGAGCCAACGCGCGGAGCGGAAGATGTGCATGAGAAGAACCTCCTGGTTCTTTCGTGCCTGCTCCGCGGAGAGAATGGATTTACCCTGCGCGGGGCGAGGGCATGGGTACTACACAGCAAGCGTACCCTTAGCCCTCATCCCGGTTCTGGTCAATACCGTACAGGAAGTATTCTCTGTTTCAGTCCGTTTAAAATCCAACCTCAGTAGCGGTAGCTGAGCCCTGTGCCTACGACGTGGCGCGCCTGAAGATTTACCGGGTACAGAACCGGAAGGGGGGGATCCGTGAACCCTATCTGCCCAGCGATCTGGCCCACGCCGATATTGAAGGAGAAGTGCGGATGTTCCCTCTGCGTCACGCGCACCGCGTAGTCCAGCGTGGTGGGAATATGCGCCGGGCTTGGGTTAGCATACGTTGTGGGATCGATCAGAATGCGGCTCAGGTTCACCACCTGCGGCGGTTCCTGGGTGAATCCAGCCGAGGGCACAGCCACCAGGTTCTTGCCGATGGGCAGCGGAATTCCCAGGCCGCCATAGAAGCGTCCTATAAAGCGCGTGCTCTGTCCGCCGATGCCGAAGATCTCGGCGTTGGTCATCTTCCAGCCGATGTTGGCCAGGAAGGGTACCGGCTTCTTGGCCCATGTCTTGGTCACCGAGATATAGGCGTCTTCGTTGATGTAGGACTTGATAGGTAAAGAGCCCATACTGATCAAGTACTCAAGATACCCCGACACAAATTTGTCTCCGGTGCGGACCACGCCGCCAACGGCAACACCTGGCGTCCAGGGACCGAATTGCCCGTCCTTGATACCGACAACTTTGCCGTGAAAGACATTCATGCCGTTGAAGTCCCAGAGGTAGCTGAGGCCCAGGCCCGTGGTTTCGTTACCGAGCTGGTGGACGCTGCGGGTGTAGCCGGCCTCGGCGCGGTTGGCGAAGCCCTCGGTGACGCTGAAGGTCTCAATGTTGCCAATGACCGCTCGAGAACCCACAAAGTGGAAGCCGACTGCGGGGTGAGAAAACACGTGGCCCTTTTCCGATTCAACGACGTAGGCGGTGGGCGTCAGAAAGCCGCCGGTTTGGCCCTCAAGCGTCAGGTATTGGGCGTTGAGTTGGCGGGTGGTGAGCAGAGCGAGCGCGAGAAAGCCGCAGATGGAGAGTTTGTGAATGATACGAAGATTCACTTGTGTTAACTCCTGTGGAGCGCAGTCGCCTGCCTCCGGTGGCATTAAGGAATTATTCTCTTTTAACACAACGGAAGTAGGGTCGTCTGCAATTAAATTCAGGTGGTAGACTCAGCCCATGCGGCGTGGATTGTTTATTACCTTCGAAGGGCTGGATGGATCGGGTAAAACCACGCAAATCAATCATCTGGCGGCATGGCTGAAGAAACGCGGCCACAACACCCTCATCACTCGTCAGCCGGGCGGCACGGTGACCGGCGACCGCATCCGCGCCCTGGTGCTGGACTCTCGCTCCAAGGGCTTGACGCCCCTTTGCGAGATGGCCCTCATGTTCGCCGACCGCGCCCAGGCCATCGCGGAGGTGATCGAGCCCGCCTTGGCGGAGGGCAAGATCGTTCTCTGCGACCGATTCACGGATTCGACGGAGGCCTACCAGGGCGGCGGCCGCGAGCTGGGCACGGAGATTGTACTCGAGCTCCACCGCTTGGTCTGTTCCAATCTGCAGCCCGACCTGACATTGCTGCTGCTGCCGTCGCTAGAGCCCTCGCTGGCGAGAGCGCGGCGCCGCAACCAGCGCACAGCTAAAAAAAGCAGCGGGGACGAGAACCGCTTCGAGCAGGAGCAGGAGGCTTTTTACCGCCGCGTTTGGCAGCAGTATCTGAAAATAGCTACCCGCGAACCGGCCCGCGTGGTGCTGATCGAAGGCGACCTGAGCATCGAAGAGGTTCACGAGCGGATCGTCGCAGCCGTTGGCGAGCGGCTGGCCGGGCTGGGCGCAGGAAAACCTCATCCCTGACAGTTCCGGCACGAACCGGGCGGAACACCTTTCTGGCTTAAGTATCATTGCACCAAATCCAAATGCACGATCCCGAAGGCGTAGCAAAGCGATATGATAACGGTCGAGGAGTAAACCCATGCACAAGATTCTGCGATTGGATATGCTCTCGGTAGTTAGATTATTTGTAGCTTTTTATGCGGTGATTGGTATCTACGCCGCTTCAAGGTCAGCACTGATGGGCGCGGATTCTGTTCTTTGCCCGTTTGGCTTTGAGTATCCGCTTTCTCACGCAACCATCAATCTGACGATCAATTTGCCTCATCCCGCATCCTGGGTCACGCCGTTTCTGGTCCTCATTGCCATTGTGTTTTACGCGATAACCGGCGCCATCAGCGGAATCAGGAACAACCAAGCCCAGCCTTTCTTCCTTTATTTCGCCACGCACGGCATCCACGAGCCCCGCGTGCCGGCCAAACGATTCGTCGGCAAGAGCGGCGCCGGCGTGTACGGCGACCAGATCGAGGAACTGGATGATTCGGTGGGCGCGTCCTCAAGACGCTGGACGATCTGAATCTGACCGACAACACTTTGGTCGTGTTCACCTCCGACAACGGCGGCTCGCCCCAGAGCGGCAAACCCGTTGGAGATATGGAGGCTTATTGCTACGGCCCGCGCATCAACATGAACGGCCATATCTCCAATGGCGTATTGCGCGGCGGCAAATACAATGTCTTTGAAGGCGGCACTCGCGAGCCGTTCCTTGTCCGCTGGCCGGGGCATGTTCCCGCCGGAATGACATCCCCGGCACTGGTCAGCCAGACCGATTTGCAAGCATCCTTCGCCCGGCTGATCGGCGTGACGTTGCCCGCCGACGCCGCGCTCGACAGCATGGACGTGCTCGACGCGCTGCTCGGCAAGTCCACCGTTGGCCGCCACGAACTCGTCGAACACCAGTACGGCCGCAACTGCGCGCTGCGCGTGGACAACTGGAAGTGGATTGGCGGGCAACTCTACGACCTGTCCAACGATCTCTCGGAAAAGAACGACCTCGCCCAGCAGCAACCCGCCCGCGCAGAAGGCGATGGCTGAACGCTTGAAAGCCATTCAGAACGGGAAGCAAACTCGCCAACAGGATCGCAGGTCAACTCCTGAATCTGGAAAATGAACCGCCGTCCGCGCAACCAGGGAACACGAGATGAATCCTGCGGCTGGCGCCGCTGGCGACCTTGCACGGCGCCAACCGCTCCAACGTCGAGCCGGATTCTCATCAACTCATCCGTGTTTCCAGGCCTGCCAGAATACGCTGTTATTCGGCATGTTTACGCCCGGCAGATGGTGTTGAAACCGGGGCGGTGTTTCAATGGTAAGAAAAGGGGCCGCTCCTGAAGAGACGGCCCGGGAGATTGCTCACCACCCCGCCCGTCGTGTCCGAATCGGCCGACATGGTGAAGAATTGACCGCCTGGGGCCTCTGGTCACCCAGCCCATCCCCGGCACTGTTGCCGATACGGGCATCCCGGGCACTGCATCGCTGCGATGTGATTGCCCGAGCGGCGGTCGTCGAGTCCGTGTCAGCCGCCCAAAAACCGGCAGAGAGCGTCTGCGGCCCGCTGCTGCCTTACGAACGGCCGGTTGACCAAGGAGACGAGTTACGGCCACCCTGCCCGCAGAAGCGATCCTGGGGGCTTTGCAGGCAAATCTCTCAGCTCAGCACGATGGCGGTGCCTTGCGAGGAGGTCGTCGAACACGGATAATTCGGCATGCCACCGAGAGATGTCAAGTGAAGGTCCTGCTCGTCTCTTCCAACACCGAAGCAGATCAACATCCAGCTGACGCTGCCGCTCGGGCTGGGCCTGGTGGCCGCAGCCAACTCGCTATGTGCCGGGCACGAACGGCCTTTCTCGACCTATAGGCCGAGTCAGATCCCATTCAGCGATTCAGGGCTATTCGAGCCGGCGGCCCGAAGTCATTGGCATTTCCTTGCAGAGTATCCACGACCAAGGACATCAAAGCCGGAGGTTCCTGCTGGAGCCGGTGGAGGAAGTCGCTTCCATATGCCGGATTGTTCCAGGGCCCCATCATCCTGGGTGGTGCGGGCTATAGCATGTTTCCCGACGCGGCGTTGACCTACCTTGGCGCTGATTTGGGAATCTGTGGAGAAGGCAAGTGGGTCTTTGCCCCCTCCTTGAGCGGCTCCAGCGGGGGCCAATCGCCCTTGGAGCTTGCCGGAGTCCATGTGTTCGGACGTTGGGTTTACGAGCCGCGGAGAACTTATGGCGGCCAACCTGGCCTTCTGCCTCTGCCCGATCAGCTCTCTGGTCGGCCGCCGACCCGCCAATCCCGCCTCTGGATACCCGTCTCAGTCGAAGGGGGTGTCCGCTCGACTGCTCGTACTGTTCCACGGCCGATATTGAAGGCCGCAATGTTCGGGCCAGGTCGCCGCAGTCGGTGGCAGACACCTTCGACGAGCAGCGGAGGCTGGATTCACCCGTTTCTACTTCGTGGACAACACCTTCAACCTGCCACTCTCCTACGCCTTGGAGTTGTGTCGGTGCATCGTAGCCTTGCGGTTGCCTGACATCACTTGGCGTCTAGCTTCCTCTTATCCACACGATGTGCCAGACGAACTCGTGAAAGCCATGGCCGACGCCGGTTGCGTCGAAGTCAGCCTGGGCTTCGAGAGCGGCTCGATGGCGGTCTTACGTGCGATGAACAAGCGTTTTGAGCCTGAAGATGCGCAGGATCTCCGATACGCTCGCCGCTCATGGGATTCGCCGGCTCGGTTTTCTCTTGTTGGGCGGGCCGGGGGAGACTAAGGAATCGGTAAGAGCGAGTATGGACTTCGCGGAATCCCTCGGCCTGGAGATGTTGAAGGTCAGCGTGGGTGTTCGCATCTATCCCAGGACGGCGCTTGCAAGGACGGCAGTCGAGGAAGGAGTGATCTCGGCTGACGAAGACTTGCTCTTCCCTCACTTCTACCTTCGCCCGGAGTTGGAGCTGGATCATGGGCGTGGTGCGGTCTCAGAAGCCGTAGGTTGCATTCAAATCTGCCAACCCGAGGAGCAAGGCATGCCCCGCGATCCCATCCCAACTTGGTTTTTCGCTCTGGTGGTTGTCCGGCAGGGAGACCGATTCCTGTTGGTCCACGAGGCCAAGCATGGGCAAGGCTGGTACATACCCGCCGGGCGAGTTGAACCGGGCGAAGGGCTGACGCAGGCCGCCGTGCGGGAGACCTTAGAGGAAACGGGCGTGCCCGTGGTCCTGGATGGGATTCTCCGCGTCGAAGACTCGCCCCGGCCGGAAGGCCGAGCCCGACTGCGGGTCATCTTCGTCGGGCACCCGGAGGCGGACGTGCCGCCGAAGAGCATCGCGGATCAGGAATCGTTGGAGGCTGCGTGGTTCTCGCTGGATGAACTGGGTGAGCTTCCGCTCCGTACCCGGAAGTCCGCCAAATCCTCCGTTACGTCCACGACGGCGGCCCGTCATACCCCCTCGGCCTGATTGCGGAAAAGCCCGAACTGGGCACGTTCGCAAAACAACCTTTATATGGATGACGCCGATTCCCTTTCCCAAGCAGCGAGTTGGCTCCGGTTAGCCCACGAGGTCGTCGTCTTCACCGGCGCGGGCGTGTCGGGCGGAAGCGGCATTCCCACGTTTCGTGATGACAATGGATTCTGGCGGGAGTTCCCTTCCCGACACATTCGCCACTTGGCAGGGGTTGGTGCAAGCGGCGATCAGGCAGCCGCAGCGTCTTGCTGATTTCCTGTATGCCGTGTTGCAACCGATTGCAGCGGCAAAGCCGAACGCGGGCCACCGAGCGGTTGCCGGGATGGAAAAACAGGTTGGCGTGACGGTTGTCACGCAGAATATCGACAACCTGCATCAGGAAGCGGGCAGCACCCTGGTCTACGCAGTTCACGGCACGCTCTTTCAGATCGTCGACCGTAAAAGCCGGTTTGTGAGGTTGATCTCCGCCGGGAGATGCAGCGGATGGCGGCCGTTTTGGACGGAGCCCGCCTGGGTTGGTTCGTGTTGCCACGCACGCTCTTGGCCATTCGCCACTTGGCTGGCCTGGGGTTGTCGCGGACTTCATCTTCCCCGCGTTGTTCTTTTCGGTGACGCCATGGCCGAACCGGCTTGGGGTCGTGCGATGGAGGCCGTCCGCTCACTGTGACTGCCTGATCCAGTCGGATGCTCCGGGTGGTCCTGCCCGCCGCCATGCTTCCGCACGAGGCAAAGGCGGCGGGCGCTTGGGTTATCACGATTGATCCCAATCCGGCAACCGGCGACGTTTGGCTACAAGGAACCGCCGCCACCGTGCTGCCGACTCTGATCCAGACCGCCTTCGGAAATCGAGATGGGAAATAGTCGCATGTCCCAGCAAATCACCATCACCGCCTATTCTACGGCCCTGTTTTCCAAGCGTGGATCTTCCTCGATCAGTGGCAGTTGCTTTTTTCGATGCCGGAGACGGCGTCTGTGCCGGGCTCCTTGCAGAAGACGCGGGAGGATTCACACCATCGCCGTCACGCACGCGGATCGTGATCGATCTGGCGGGCCTGCTCCAACTACTGCAACTCAATGCCCGGCAGCGGCATGCCGACAGCCTCTCTCTACCCCGCCGACTGCGGCTCTTTCAGCGGCGTTGGCGGCTCCCTTACGGTCGAAGTTCAATCCGCACACCGAAAACCCGCCAGGCGACCTGGAAGGCGATGCAACCGGGCGACGTCGTGCCACTCGTCCCCAGATGAGGTCGTCAAAACCGCCAGTAGTTACTCATCTCACCGATACGGGCAACCAAGTGAAGAGCCTCAGCTATTTTGTCGTCCGCGAGTTCCGCAGCCTCAAGCCGGAATATGTCGGTCCTCGCCCAGGCCGACTGGAGACGGAGTGCGACAGAAGCACGGGGCCGACCAGCTCACGCAGGTGACCGAGGAGCCCCCGTGTGGCATATTCCGGCGACACGACCGTCAGCTAGTGCCGATACGTGGCGTGGCTACCAGATTCTGATCCACGAAGCCACGTACCTGAACCACAAGGACGCCGGGGATCAAAGCGGCAGGCGTAATCAACACAGCGTGTTGCCGGACGTACTGGAGATGGCGAGTCAAGCGGGGCCGCAGGTACAATTGTTTTGACGCACTTTTCGCCCCGTTACAAAGTCGGCGAGGTACTGGACTCGATTCAGCAGCAGTGCCGGTCACGGGGGCTGGCATTTCCGGTACATGTCGTGCCGCCGGGCGGGGGTCGGTTTCAGGGACGTGCTGAACACGAAGCCCGTATGGAGTTTGTGAGGCTGTGGTCTTGCGGGTGAATGGGGGGACGGTGTATCGGGCGGCGACCGTCACGGCTTGCTGGTCGATCCGGTCAACCGCCTGTTCTACGAGTTCTTCCAGGCAAGAAGACCAACCGGGGATGCCGATGAGCCGCGCACGGCGTATCTTGTATCTTGCCATGGATGCATGCCGCTGCCATAATCGTAACAGTCCAAATTGTTCCCTCCTCCCGAACTCCCGTCCAAAAAGGAGCGAAATGAGACGTCTTGTGATCGCATGGCTGGCGATTTTCGTTGTGAATTTCGCCTCTGCCGATGAGCCCTTCGCTTCGAGAACCATACGGTTCGTGCTGCCTGGGAGGCGATGCATGGCGACCTGGTTTACTGGTCGATCGGGCGACGATGCAGGATTTCGTCGACCGACTCCTCCGTGGCGATCTACTCGCTACGGCTCGACGACGTGAATGGCGGTGCGACGACGTTGACACCGCACGATGCCCAGAGCGTGCGAGTGCGACGCGAGCCAGAGCAGGTCATTGTCGAACCGTTCACCGCACGCCCGTTGCGCTGCGGGTGACGTGCCGGTTTGCCCTGGACCCGGACGGACGTTTTTTCACCGGGTCGGGATTGGATTCACCGAAGTCCCCAGCCGGCTGGCCGCCGTGCAGTTCCCCACCATTGCTCTGCGACTTCCGCTTTCAGGTACGGGCGACGACGACAATCTGCTATTGCCAGTCTGTGACGGCTATGTGGTTCGCAACCCGGCCAAGTATACGTTTGATCGCGGAATGTTGTATCCCGGCGGGGCGTCGATGCAGCTTTTGGCGGCCTGTGATCGAACGGCCGGCGTCTACCTGGCCAGCCGTGACGCCGAGGGCTACTGTAAACGACTCTTCGTCCGCAGTCGCAGCAAGTCACTGGTGTTGGGTATCGACCACCTGCTGCCACAATCGCCAATGACTCGATGGGAGTTGCCGTACGACGTCGCGCTGACTACCTTCAGCAACCCCAACGGCAAGCAAGGTGTTACCTGGGAAACGGGTGCCGATCTGTATCGGGAGTGGGCCGTTAAGCAACCCTGGTGCCGCAAAACCTTGGCTCAGCGCGTGGCGTCGGGCGATGTGCCGACGTGGCTCACCGAGCCTTCGCTCTTTTACGCCTTCTCTCTCAGCGGTCAGACGAAGGACAAACGATCTGGAAGC
>CAWJDN010000239.1:0-10701 GCA_963840985.1 uncultured Acidobacteriaceae bacterium | reverse complement strand
AGTTGCGCCCGGCGAGGGGGCTGCCTCGGCGGAGCTCGCCGCCACCGCCCACCGCGCGAACGAGCGATGGAACCGAGCGGTGCCCGAGGCGAACCGGGCAGACGGACGCGGCAACCTCGGCCGCGCGCAGCGAATGCCCGACCGATCCTCCCCCCTCCGCCGTTCGCACACCTCGCGCTCGCCGGCGAGGTGCGGACCGAGTGGGAGCCGAAGTCGTCTCTCTACAATACCGACGGTCGAATCTTCTGGGACGTGGGGATTCCGGTCGTCCTGTTCGTGGAGAACTACGACATCTCGCGCAGCGGGTACCACGACACGCACGACACGATGAAGAACATCGACCTCGACTACGCCGCCGCGCTGACGGCAATCGCAATCGAGTCGGTCGCCGAGGTGGTCACACGATCGCGAGGCGCCTGAACACCGGAACCCTGACGAAGTCCACCGCGAACGCGAAGGCGACGGCGCACGCGAGCGCCTCTCCGAGCACGTACCACGGGAGACGCGCCATCCCGAGGCCGCACCCCGCCATCGTCGAAGCGACGAGCAGGTCGGCGACGGAAGCGGCCACCACCCAGCGCCGAGACGCAGGGGCGCGTGCACACCTCGGCGGTGACGGTGGCCGTGCTGCCCGAGGCCGAAGAGGTGGATGTGAAGATCGAGGCCAAGGACATTCGCATCGACACCTTCTGCTCGTCAGGTCCCGGCGGCCAGTCGGTAAACACCACTTACTCCGCTGTGCGCATTACCCACATTCCGACCAACACAGTGGTGAGTTGCCAGGACGAAAAATCGCAGATCAAGAACCGCGAAAAGGGAATGCGCGTGCTGCGCTCGCGGCTTTACGAAATTGAAATGGATCGGCAGAATGCGGAGTTGGCCAGGGAGCGCAAACAGCAGGTGGGTACCGGCGACCGCAGTGAGAAGATTCGCACCTATAACTTTCCGCAGAACCGGCTGACCGACCATCGCATCGGGCTGACTCTGCACCAGCTAGACCAGGTGATGGAGGGCCGCCTGCAGCCCATCGTCGATGCGCTGATTACACATTCGCAGGCGGAGCAGTTGAAGGCCGATGCGAACTAAATTATGAACTACACATTGTTGCATACGATATGGGTGCCCCACCGTCGCTGCGCCTTTGTTTTTGCGGCTAGGGTGGGGTCGCAATGAAGGTCGATTCGTTATCGCAGCCAGAGGCCGATGTATGTTCCTGAAGGAATGGCTCAAGAAGGCCGAGGCCCGGCTCGCTGCCGGTCCGCACGCGGAGCGTGCCCGTGCCGATGCCGAGCTGCTGATGATGCAGATAGTTGGACGGAACCGCGCTTACTTTGTCGCGCACCCGGAAAAACTTCTCAGCACTCAGGAGACCACTCGCTACGAGGCGTTCATCGAGAGACGAGCTAACGGCGAGCCCATCCAGCAGATTACTGGTGAGCAGGAATTCTGCAGAATGCCCTTCCGCGTCACCCCCGACGTCCTGATTCCCCGGCCAGAGACCGAGTTGCTGGTCGAGCACGTGCTTCATCTGATACCGCTTTTTCATCCGAAATCAAAGCATTTCTTCAGTTTTCGCATTATTCGCACAGGCTCACGTGCGAAAAAAAGACGAGAAGATGTTTGTAATCTGGAGGTTGCGGGCTGGCCGCCTCGCATCCTCGATGTCGGTACAGGCTCAGGTTGCATCGCTATTAGCATTGCACATGACTGGGCTGAAGCTGAGATCACAGCAATTGATCTCTCGACTTCTGCGCTTGAGGTCGCCCGTTTCAATGCTGAGAGCCTTGGTTTCACCGATCACATCCGCTTCTTAAATGGCGACTTGCTTACGCCAGTTGCTGGTGAACGTTTCGAGATCGTTGTCTCCAACCCGCCTTACGTGCCAAGCGGAGACCGAGCCTCGCTCTCCGTCGAGGTGCGCGAGTACGAGCCCGCGCTAGCGCTGTTTGCCGGAGACGACGGGCTTGATGTTTACCGCCGCCTGATTCCAGCAGCCATTGATGCGCTTACTCCCTGCGGATACCTCGTGCTCGAAATCGGTTTTGGCCAATCGAAAGCGATTACAGAGTTGATTGCGAGCGCGGGCTTTGAGCAGATCGAGTTCGTCCCTGATCTGCAAAACATTCCCCGCGTTGCCTGCGCGCGGAAGCCGTGAGCAGTAGTCCCCGACCGTGGTTCCAACGTCTGTGTGGGCCGGTCGACGTTACGGTCATGCCGCCGGGAGGAACGCCGAGTGTTTCGCGCGACGCCGCTCCCGCGCCGCAACCAAGATAGTCAAGCATGATTCCAGGGATACAGAATCATCATTACGATTCCGCAGCAATCCCGGTGCCAAGCTATCATCCCATGAACATTCCGCCGTTCACGTCGAGAACGTGGCCAGTAATGTAAGAGGCCGCATCCGAGGCGAGAAATTTGACCACCTGGGCAATATCCTGGTCCGTTCCACGCCGGCCCAAAGGAATATTGGCCAGCATCGCTGCGCTTACCTTCTCGTCCAGCACCGCGGTCATGGGCGTCTCAATGTATCCCGGCGCAACGGCATTCACGGTAATCCCCCGCGAAGCTACCTCGCGCGCCAAAGATTTCGTCAGCCCGATCAGCCCTGCCTTGGAGGCTGCGTAATTCACCTGGCCGGCCTGGCCGGCGCGGCCCACAACGCTGGCCATGTTAATGATTCTTCCCCAGCGGTTCTTAATCATCGGACGCAGCAGGGCCTGGGTCAGCAGAAATGGCCCGGTCAGATTGATGGCCAGGACGAGGTCCCACTCCGCCCGCTTCATGCTCATCATCAAATTATCGCGTGTGATGCCGGCGTTGTTGACCAGTATTTCAACCTTGCCGAAGCGTTCGAGGATCGCCTTGGCTCCGGCTTCAATCGACTCCGAGTTGGAGACATCCAGCCGAAAGGCCGCCGCCGTGCCGCCCAGAGCCTGAATCTCCGCCGCGACCTGCGCCAGCTTTTCCTCGTTGATGTCAGCCAATGCCAGAGTGGCCCCGGCCCGCGCCAGTTCCAGCGAACAGGCTCGCCCGATTCCCTGCGCAGCCCCGGTTACCAGCGCAATTCTTCCCTGCAAATCCGCCATATTTTTCTTTTGACCTCCGCGCGCACACCTCAGCGCCCTTTCATCCCAAATTATAAATGGGCAGCTGATGCTGTCCGCTGATAGAAGTTTTACCCCAACGGCGTGGCCACTGCAGTTATAGGGCGTGCCACCAAGGATGACCGCACCGGCTCCGCGGGCCACACATAAACCGCTAACTGGCGCGCATAGTGCAGCACCGGCTCCTCTTGCGGCAGCCGCAACCCGAGCACTTCTGCCAGATCGTTCTGCTCAATTTCCGCCTCGGCCTCTTCGAGGGGCCAGGAGGAGTGGTGCATATTGGCCCGGATGGGCTGTCCATCCGGGTTAGCAGAGAACAGGCAGTAACGCTCGATCAGAAAGTGCTCCAGCGAGCCGGGGCGGCTCTCCGCTAGCTTCCGCGATGGCCCCAACCCGCGATAGCGCGCCTTGAAGACCACCGGGCGGCCGGCAAATCGCCTGCGGCTATAGAACGAAAACTCCCGCTCCGTGAGCTGTTCCATATGCATCTCGGCCCAGTGGTAGGGCAGGCGATAGAGTGCGCGTCCGGCAGCCACGGCCAGCAAACTGCTGGCATCCAACGAGAGACAGACCACCCCCTGCGTTCCGGTCCGCTCTTCGCGTACGTAAGTGCGCAAACTCAGATCTGGAAAACTGCGCGCTCCTGGAATTGGCGGCAGTCCGCGAACCTTGACCCGGTCCATCCAGAAGGGCATGATCCCCAGCCATGCTGAGCCCTGAAAGGTGTCCACCAGCAAGCCCTCGGGCAGCAGCGGCGCAAGCGACGAGGCCGGGACCGGCCAGTGCGCAAACAACAAATTGTTCCAGCGCTGGGAGGTCAGCCAGCGGCCCGAAGGCGGGGGATGCGACTCGCTCGACGTGCGTATCGGATACTCCCCCATGACCCGGTTGCTCCTTCTCTAGCCCTTTAGCAATTGCTACAGCCGCACGAAAGAATTCCTGGAGCGGTAGAGCGAATGTAAACCTCAAACCGCCCCCATGACGTATTCTGTTCGCGAGACCTCAGCAATGTCCAGTGAATCTATTATGCCCCCCGGCGCCCGCAACCAGACGGAAGTCTTCGCCATCCATGGCGCAGACCCCGAAGTTCTGGCCTACGCTATGGCCAAGTACTCCCGCTCCGCTCTCTCCATGCGCGAGTCGCTGGCCGAGATCAGCTCGCAACGCGCCGAACAGTTCCTCAATACATTTTATTTTCAGTACGGCCACCGCTCCATTGCCGACCTGGCCCACGTCGCCATGGCCGTGGAAAGGCTCAGCCTGCTGGCCGCCATCGTGCTGGTTGACGAGCAGCGGTGGGATGGCCAGGAGCGATCCACACGCTACCAGAACTTTCTCAAATCCGGCTGGTTTTTCCCGGATTTCGGTGCGGATTCCGCGTCGGCCCAGCTTTATTCTGGGACCATCGAAAGACTGTTTGGCGTTTACAAGCGCGTCAATGAGGCGGTTTTCGATGCATTGCGCCGGCGGGTCGCCTGCCCGGAAGGGATGAAACCCGAGGCTTACGAACGAACCCTCAAAGCTCGCGCCTTTGACGTGGCCCGCTACCTGCTTCCACTGGCCACCAACACCTCGCTGGGTCAGATTGTGAACGCGCGGACGTTGGAGACCCAGGTTTCGCGGCTGCTCTCCCACTCCGCTGCCGAGGTGCGAGATTTAGGTGTAAAGTTGCGCGAAGCCGCCATCGGCCCGGCATGGAATGTCAACGACCAGGCTGGCGCGGCTTTTGTTGAAAAGCTGGCGGTGTCGGATGCAGAGTTAGCCGCCGAGGCAGCCAAGCTCCTCGCGCGTGAGGTCCACAGCGCTCCGACGCTGGTCAAATACGCCCAGCCCAACGAGTACGAGATCCAGACCCGCGCCGAACTAACCCAGGCCGTCACCGAGCTTTTGAAGGGTCTGCCACTCGCAGGGTCGCTGCCCAACGCAGTGGTCGATCTGGTGGAGTACACTGAATCGCTCGAAGTCGAAGTAGCGGCAACTCTGCTTTACTCGGTCAGCCATCACCCCTACCGGCAGATTCGCGACCTGGTTGCCGGGTTGCCCGAGGCCCGCATAGCGGAGATCATCGAGCTGGGCCTGCGCCACCGTGGCAAACACGACGAAGCGTTGCGCGCCTTCCACGCCGGTGCTGCTCTGCGCTTTGACATTCTTATGGACATTGGCGGCTTCCGCGACATGCACCGACATCGCCGTTGCACGCAGATTATCCAGCCCTTCACTACCCAGCACGGCTACGAGTCGCCGACTTCGGGCGACCTTGGCCCAGAGGTAAACATTCTCGACGAGGCCGGTGTTCTGAGCGATTTTCAATCGGCCATCAACGCCGCCCACGCCGCCAGTGCGCGGATTGCGGCCAGTCAGGCTCCCGAGGCCGCGCAGTCGGCGCTCTATCTGTTGCCGCTGGCCACGCGCGTACGGAGCCTGTTCAAGATGGACTTCGCGGAGGCTCAATACATCATCGAATTGCGCTCGGGCCCTGCCGGCCACTTCAGCTACCGGCGCGTCGCCTGGGAGATGTTTTTAGCTCTCCAGCGCCAGCATCCGGCACTGGCAAAGCACATTCGCGTCACGGATTTCACCCAGCCCATTGACCTGCTGAAGAGGTAGCGATAGGGAATCATAACGGGCGTGTGGCTCCTTGACCGCGCGGCGCTCAGTCGCTTATAAGGAAAGAGTAGTTGAGGTGAAGGAGTTCACCTTTAACCGCTGTCCACCCAACAGGCCGGACAGATGATGACTCCTGACAGGGAATACTGTCGCGGAGTCATGTCCCGGCTGGTTCCCTGAACGATAAACGAGGAGTTTGTCCAATGATGAACACCTGGGCTTTGGCTGCTCTATGGGTGGGACTGGCTTTGGTTGCGACTCTGCTGGCGATCTGGTTCAAGATCTCCACGGCGCTTTCTGAAATTGTGGTGGGCACAGTTGCCCAGTTGATTGCGGTTGCGTATTTTGCACAGGGCGGGCTGCTGGCCAGCACGCCGTGGATTACTTTTCTGGCTGGCACAGGAGCCATTGTGCTCACGTTTCTGGCCGGCGCGGAACTCGATCCTATTGTTTTCAAAACCAAATGGCGCGAAACGGCGGTTATCGGACTGGCGGGATTCTTCGGCCCCTTCCTGGGTTGCACGGCGGTCGCATATTACGTGCTGCACTGGACCGTCATGTCCAGTTGGCTCTGTGGCGTCGCTCTCTCCACAACCTCGGTTGCCGTGGTATATGCGGTGATGCTGGAGCTTGGCTTCAATGTCACCGAGTACGGCAAGTCGATCCTCGCCGCGTGCTTCATCAACGACATCGGCACCGTGGTTGCGCTGGGATTGATCTTCTCGCCATTTACCATCCGTACGCTGATCTTTGTGGTGGTTGCAATCGCGGTTTTTGTGGTACTGCCCTTTTTTACACCGCGGTTCTTCAAAAAATATGGTGGGCGCGTTTCAGAAATCGAGGCCAAGTACCTACTCTTTCTCCTCTTTGCCTTGGGCGGACTGGCTCTTTGGGCTGGCAGTGAAGCAGTGCTGCCGGCTTACATGATCGGCATAGTGCTGGCGGGAACTGTGGGCAAAGATCATGCGCTGATTCGCCGCCTGCGGACACTTACGTTTGGCTTGCTCACACCGTTTTACTTCATTCGCGCCGGATCGTTTGTTCTGGTTCCGGTTCTGATTGCTGCTCCGGCGGTGATGCTGATTCTGTTTATGGCCAAGTCGCTGACCAAGGCGATTGCCGTCTATCCAGCGGTCCGGGCGCATCGCTATGAAGGCAACTCGGGAGCGTACTACACGCTGATGATGTCAACCGGCCTCACCTTTGGCACCATCTCCGCGCTTTTCGGACTCAATCACAACATCATCGACCAGAAGCAGTACTCCTGGATCGTGGGCACGGTGATTGCCAGCGCCGTGATACCCACAATGATAGCGAATCGATTCTTTTTGCCCCGGCATCTTCTTCCTCACGCAATCGCAAGCAAGAAATCAGAGCAATTAGTCCAGCGGCAAGCAGCCGCAGAAGAGGTATAGGCTAACACCATGGGAAGCCCTGTATTTGTTG
Organism: uncultured Acidobacteriaceae bacterium; assembly: GCA_963840985.1. Taxonomy (GTDB): domain Bacteria; phylum Acidobacteriota; class Terriglobia; order Terriglobales; family Acidobacteriaceae; genus Telmatobacter. The sequence continues at coordinate 3,544 of CAWJDN010000239.1, read as the reverse complement.
GATTTCAAAGGATACTGGTGGCATTCGACGCGTCTCCGCACGCGGAGCATGCTTTGAATGTTGCTTTGTCGATGGCTGCAGATATGAAAGCCAAGCTGTTCGTCCTGGCTGTCATCCGTCCGCCGGAAGTTGCCGAGAGCGCGGAGTTCAACGCCGTTCTGGATGAAGGGCGTGAACGCTACGAGAAAAGTTTTGCCCCCATCCGCGAGCGCGCCAAGCAAAAGGGAATCGATCTGGAAACGGATGTCGTAGTGGGTCATCCGGCAGAACAGATTCTTCACCGCGCCGACGCCATCCAGGCAAGCCTTATTGTGACGGGCAAGCGCAGCCACACCATACTGCATCGCTGGATGCTGGGTTCGAACACGGAGCGCGTTCTGAAGTATGCTCACTGTCCGGTGATGATCGTGCATTGATTCGCACAACCGGGCAGATGATTCCTCGAAGCTGAAACTAACCTGGAGAACCATGCCCGAATTACAGCCAGAGACGGGAAGGACGCGGCAATCGGGCGAGCTGAACGAGGCCCAGCGGCGACGCCTGATCATTACGTGTAAATACATCGACGGTTTGCTCTGCGACATTGAGCATGCCCTTCATTCGCCGGAATCAGAGTCTCCATTTCCGCATTATGTGGTGGACATCACACCTGCGCAGGCTTCTGTGATTGAGGACCATATTCGCCGTCTCCGGACTCAACTGTTGATGACTCTCGCTTGGCAACACATGACTCCGGAACAGCCAGATATTCCGATGTCACGAGCAGTGCTGACGGACCTGGGATTTGTGGATATAGCAGTCGAAGAACTGATGCCCCGCCACCTACGCGGTTGTGGCCCCGTCCCAGAAGACGCAGTAAAGGGTCTCAACGAAGCAGTCCAAAAACTTCGACTTCTGGTGCATAGCATCATGCATAGTATCCGCGAGGAATTGGGATTGGATCAGGAATCATGATTCAGTGACCGTGAAGGGACGGATATTCGATTCGTTCATCAAGAAGGCATTTGGTCACACGGGTGATAACAGATGCAGGAATGCAACGACAACGCGATAGTGCAAGATTACGGCAGCATTCAGACTGGGATATCCGTGCATATGGATGGCGCCTCCCGTCTGTTGCAACTTGCCGATCTGGCCCAGGAAATTGGGGCTGAGCCTATCGTCAAGCAAGCACGCGAGCTCGCGGCGCGAATTTCCGAAGGGCGTTTCTATGTAGTTTGTGTTGGTCAGTTCAAGCGAGGAAAATCTACGCTACTCAACGCTCTCATCGGTCACGAGGTTGTTCCGACAGGGTTTGTTCCCGTCACGGCGGTGCCTACAGTGATTCGGTTTGGCGACGAACCTCACGCGCGCGTACGCGTGCGTGACGGATTCTGGCGGGACGTTGCGATGACCGACTTGAAGGAATACGTGACCGAAGAACTAAATCCCGAAAACAAAAAGGCTGTGGACGGTGCGGAGGTATTCGTACCCAGCCCCCTCTTGTCCTCCGGCATGTGCTTTGTGGATACGCCGGGTTTAGGTTCGGTCTTTACTGGGAACACGGCAACCACGCAGGCGTTCATTCCTCACATTGATGCAGCATTGGTGGTGGTCGGAGCCGATCCGCCGATTGCGGGAGAGGAGTTGGCGCTGGTGGAAGCAGTTGGCAAGCAAGTCCAGGATTTAATCCTGGTTATCAACAAAGCCGACCGCACCACCGATCCGGAGCGTGCAGCGGCGGCTAAGTTCACGCGCGAGGTTCTGGAAAAGCGGCTGCATCGCACGATGGGTGAGGTGTTTGAGGTTAGTGCCGCCGAACGTATGGAAAACCGTGGTCCGCTGCGGGATTGGGAAAAGCTGCTGACGAGCTTACATCACCTGATTGAAGACTCGGGCGCGATTCTTGTTCGCGCTGCTTGCGACCGAGGCCTTCAGCGCTTAAGCGAACAACTGCTGGCTATTATCAATGAGGATCGTGACGCGCTTCAGCGGCCAATCGAAGAATCCGAACGACGCATTGATCTAATGAAGGAAACCATCGACGAGGCTGAGCGCTCCATGCGCGAACTGGATTATCTATTTATGGCGGAGTTGCATCGGATTTCGGACCTCTTCGGTGAACGTCATCGGCTGTTTTTCCGTTCTACTTGGACGGAATCTGAAACAGAATTTGGTGAGGAGCTACCGGGCGTACCCCTCGGCTTTGGCCCGCGCTATCGGCGCCGAGTGATGCACCTGGCCCAGGAGATCGCGCGCCGCAAGGTTGTGCCATGGCTAAAACCTGAGCAGGAAGAGGGCGAGCGCCAATATCGGGCTGTGGCCACTCGATTTGTGGAGATGGGAAACAATTTTCTGAGTAGGCTGGCCGATGCGGGTCTCAACGAACTGACGCGAATGCCCCACGCACTCGACCCTGAGAAAGGCCTCCGCGTGCGTTCAAGTTTTATTTTCCAGAAATTCATTGGCACAGCGGAACCCCCATCGCCGCTGCGCTGGCTTGCCGACGCTTTCTTACCAATTGTGGGTGCACGCAAGGTTATCACAAACGAGGCTCGAGAATTTCTGCGGCTTCTGTTGGAGGTGAACAGTTCGCGCGTACAATACGATGTTCTCAATCGCATTCAGGATAGCCGGGGGCGTTTGGAGGCCGAGATTCGCAAGCTGCTGCATGAAATCAGCCGCATTGCAGTGCAGGCGCTTGACCGGGCGCGGAAGGTCAAAGAAGAAGGAACTCCCGCCGTACAGTCGGCAATTGAACAGCTCAACCAATTAGAAAGGAAGGTTTCAGCACTCGTCTAATCCCATTCTGGGAAGTGGGACATCCGCGACCATTTGTATATGTCATGCGATGGCGATCACAGCAGGATGAATCGATGCTGCCTAGACTGAAGATGACGAATCCTCTTGCTACTCAGCAATAACGATCAACACGCCGGAGAATGAGTTTGAAGAGAACCGTTCTAAGGCCAGACAAACAAAGGAGCGAAATTCCCGATGCACACACATGAAATTGAACAAATGTGCGTAGTCGCCAAGGGCCCGAATCACGGCCCGGCGCCTATTCCACAAGAGGGCCGCTGGACCAAGGCCAAAGAAGTGAGCGACATTTTCGGTCTGACCCACGGCGTGGGTTGGTGCGCTCCCCAACAAGGCGCCTGCAAGCTGACGTTGAACGTGAAGAAAGGCATCATCGAGGAAGCGCTGATTGAGACGGTTGGCTGCTCCGGAATGACGCACTCGCCGCCATGGCCGCAGGAAAACCATCGAGACCTTTCTTTCGCGGCGCCACCTGATTCTTGAGAGGTTGCTGGGGCTGGCCCTGATTGTGATGGTTGCGATCGGCGTGGAATTCTTCTGGACACATACGCTCGTTCATTCTGAATCGGTTGTGGACGACTTCTGGGCACCGCTCACGCGCGATCAGCGGTCTGTCATACTCTGCACAGGCAGCGTGGTGTTTGCGCAGGACAAGTATTCAGGTGTCATCACCGGCAGGAACAAACGGAAACGTCGATTATCCGTTTGTTTCCATCCAATCCGCTTCGGCGATCGCGCAAATCGA
>CAWJDN010000238.1:0-4332 GCA_963840985.1 uncultured Acidobacteriaceae bacterium | reverse complement strand
TCTATGCGTGCCTACCTTAACTCATCGTATTGCTCTTTATCGGCTCCAACTTTGTGCTGCAGTGGATAAAGAATGAAAGCGCCGCCGTGGTGAATCTTGATCTGCTAACTTATGCAGGCAATCCAGGGAATCTTGCGGAGATTCAGGGTGATTCCCGGCATCAGTTGGTGCGCGGCGATATCTGCGATGCGGAGCATGTGGCCACATTGTTGCGCGAACACCGGCCCAAGGTCATCGTCCATTTTGCCGCGGAAAGCCATGTAGACCGCTCGATTGTCGATCCCGGCGCCTTTATTCGCACTAACGTACAGGGAGCTTTTACGCTGCTTGAACAGGCCAAGCTCTATTGGTCGGAGCTGGACGAGACCGGACGGCGAGAATTCCGCTTTCTGCATGTATCGACCGACGAGGTCTATGGAACGCTGGGAGCTGAAGATCCGGCCTTTACAGAGACTACTGCTTATGCGCCCAACAGTCCTTATGCTGCATCGAAGGCGGCCTCTGATCACCTGGCGAGGGCGTACTTCCATACCTATGGGTTGCCTGTACTTACGACCAACTGCTCGAATAACTACGGTCCCTTCCAGTTCCCTGAAAAGTTGATTCCGCTTGTGATACTGAACGCCCTCGAAGGAAGAAATCTTCCCGTATACGGAGACGGCGGCAATGTGCGCGACTGGCTGTTTGTGGAAGACCACTGCTCGGCCGTCCGCACAGTTATTGATCGGGGCCGCGTGGGAGAAACTTATAATATTGGCGGTAATAGTGAACGGAAGAATCTGGATGTCGTGACGTCGATTTGCGATATTGTCGACGAGTTGCGCCCTGACGCTGCGCTGGGGCCGCGCAGGAAGCTCATCACATTCGTCACCGACCGTCCAGGACATGATCGCCGCTATGCCATCGACGCGTCGAAGATCAGCCGCGAGTTGGGATGGCGACCGGATGAGAAGTTTGACAGCGGCCTGTATAAAACTGTGGCATGGTACCTTGATCACAGCTCCTGGGTTCAGAGCGTCCGTACCGGCGCTTACCGCGAGTGGATCCGGAAAAACTATGAGGAGAGGATTCTATAATGAAGGGAATCATTCTTGCGGGCGGGTCGGGAACCCGGCTCTATCCGATAACGCAGGCGGTCTCGAAGCAACTACTGCCGGTATATGACAAGCCGATGATCTATTACCCGCTCAGCACTCTGATGCTGGCAGGGCTGCGCGATATTCTGATTATCTCCACTCCGCATGACATTGCACACTTCGCGGAACTGCTGGGCAATGGCAATCAGTGGGGCATCAACTTGAGTTATGCCGTTCAACCCAGCCCCGACGGTCTGGCGCAGGCCTTCCTGATTGGGCGCGATTTTATCGCTGGGGATACCAGCGCATTGATTCTCGGCGATAACATCTTTTATGGGCAATCATTCTCTGCACATTTGCAACGCGCGGCGACCGTGAAGCATGGAGCTGTCGTCTTCACCTATCCGGTACGGGACCCAGAGCGCTATGGAGTCGTGGAGTTTGATGAAGTGGGCCGCGCAATCAGTCTCGAAGAAAAGCCTGTTTCTCCCCGTTCCCGTTATGCTATCACAGGACTTTATTTCTACGACAATGAAGTGGTGAACCTGGCCGCGTCACTCATACCGTCGGTGCGTGGCGAACTGGAGATCACGGACCTGAACCGGCTTTACATGAAAGCTGGCAGCCTGAAAGTGCAGGTGATGAGTCGAGGCATGGCCTGGCTCGATACCGGTACACACGATTCGCTACTCGACGCCGGACTTTTTGTTCAGACAATTGAACGGCGCCAAGGTTTGAGGATTGCCTGCCCGGAAGAAATAGCCTATCGTCTTGGGTACATTACCGCAGATCAACTTGACGAATTGGCCCGGCCGGTACTCAAGAGCGGGTATGGACAATATCTGCTTGCTCTCAAAAACGAACCGCAATTTACAATAGTGGCGGACGAGCTATGAAGATTACTGCAACATCGCTGCCCGGCGTTCTTGTACTAACACCGCAGATTAATCGGGATAGCCGCGGCGCATTCTGCGAGACATGGAACCAGCGCAGCATGTCTGATGTGGGAGTGCCGTCAAACTGGGTACAGGATAACTTTTCGGTTTCGAAGAAAAATGTGCTGCGAGGCATTCACTATCAGGTCATTCAGCCGCAAGGCAAGCTGGTTCGCGTTACGCACGGCGCGGTTCTCGATGTAGCTGTGGATCTGCGCCGCAACTCCCCGACCTTTGCTAAGCACGTCGCCGTCGAACTCAGCGCGGAGAACGGCTTGATGCTATGGATTCCCGTAGGCTTTGGCCACGCGTTTCTCTCACTCACCGAGGAAGCTGGCTTCACCTATAAAGTGACCGACTACTACTCTCCTGTGGGCGAGCGGACCATTGTATGGAACGATCCCGAGTTGGCGATTCCCTGGCCCATTACTCTGGAACACGTCATCCTTTCTGACAAAGATCGCAGAGGCGCGACATTACAAGAAGCTGAGGTATTTCCATGAGCATAATGCCTCGCATTCTCATTGTCGGCTCCGCGGGGCAAGTTGGCGTGGAGTTACAACGCAGCTTTGCTGACGCAGGTGAAATCATCTGCCATGACCGCGATTCAGTTGACCTGGCCGTACCGGATCAGGTGCGCGCGATGGTGCGTACGGCGGCGCCCGACATCATTCTGAACGCCGCTGCATACACGGCTGTAGATCGTGCTGAAACTGAACAGGAAGCGGCTATTGCGGTCAACGCCACGACTCCCGGCATTCTGGCTGAAGAAGCACTGCGCAGAGATACGCTGCTGATTCACTACTCTACCGACTATGTCTTCGATGGTTCGAAAATGAGCCCTTGGGTAGAAACAGATGCGCCCAATCCACTCAACGTCTATGGAGCGAGCAAACTTGCCGGAGAAAAGGCCATCCAGAAGGTCGGAGGTAGATACCTGATCTTTCGGACAAGCTGGGTCTATGGTCCCTACGGAAATAACTTCATGCTGACCATGCTGCGCCTTGCCCGCGAACGCGAGAGCCTGAGCATAGTCGATGACCAGATCGGCGCGCCAACAAGCTCTATCGAGCTGGCCAAGGCCACGCGCACGATTACCGACGGCGTTCTGGTCGGTCAATTCGGCGTTGCCTCCAGTTGGGCTGGCCTATACCACATGACCTGCGCTGGATCTGTTTCCTGGTGCGGGTTTGCGCGTGCCATCTTTGCCCGCGCAGACGCCCTGCTTCACGGCAAAGTTCCTAGAGTCACGCCCATTTCTTCCGCCGGATATTCTACTCTGGCAAATCGGCCGCGCAACTCACAATTGTCAAATAAAAAGCTCAAGACTAGTTTTGACGTGCAATTAGCACATTGGGAAGCGGCGCTCGATTACGTTATTCTGCGGTTGACAGATAGTATTGGTAGTCTTGACTCAATGTGAGGCGCACAAGGCATCGCATGACCAGCTCAGTCTATGAGGACGACACCGAACCTGAACGCAACTAAGTCATGAGTTATATCAGCTGCCAAGCCAGATAAACATTATAGTTATCTCCTGATTAACCCTGTTTCTCAATTTACAGTTACCGTCAGTGCTACTGCCTGTTGAATTGTCCCTGCAATAGCCGTCGCCATAACTGTCGATGTAACCGTAGCAGAATGCGTTGTGTCAGGATTATCATTGCAACCATTCGACGCAGCCAGTCCAAGGATAAGTCCGGCGATGAAGAGTTTGAAATAGAATTTGCGGCGTTTGCGAAATCCAAACGTACAAAGAAGGAATGCCGTGGTAGTGGCCGGAATCAGCGGCGATATTCCCCGACGGACCGCTAGACTCGAATTAGCCGTAATGGTGAGGATTGTGGTCGACGATGTTCCACGTATTGCAATGGATGATGGAGAGAAAGCGCACGATAACCCTGCGGGGAGTCCAGTGCATCCGAAGGAAACAGTCTGATTAAATCCATTGACTGGGATAATTGTGACCGTGCTCGTCGCCGACTGACCGGCTACCATAGACAGTGAGTTTGGACTTACAGAGATACTAAAGTCCAACGGAATGGTATATGCCGCCGTGGCTACCGGACTGTTGGTGTAACCTGTCTCGACCGCGATGGCCTCCAGCGTCTCTGTCGCGCTGACTGTAATCGGAGCGCTGTATACACTGGACGAAGTGGTGGGCGTGGCGCCGTTGGTCGTGTAGTAGATCGTCGCCCCCGTCGTAGCATCGCTGATGGTTACCGATTGTTGCGAGGTGTAAGTACCAGCCGCTGGCGAGAACGTTGGCGCAGGCAGCCCCGCGGAAATGGTATATGCCGCCGTGGCTACCGGGCTGTTGG
>CAWJDN010000237.1:0-4334 GCA_963840985.1 uncultured Acidobacteriaceae bacterium | reverse complement strand
CTTTGTTTTTGCACGCCTTCGTTGACGTTATTGCTGTACTCAAGAACGCCGCTGCCCCACACGGCGTAATATACTTTGGTGGGCGTAGCGTTGACGCCGTAAACCCAAATCTCGTTCATGGGCGTGTTGCGCTCGTTGTAGAGCGTCCATTGGCCGGTACGCGTATTGAGCTTGCAACCACCGGCGGCCGTGGCTACCCACACGTTTTCGCCTTCCACAGATACGCCGTAGACCACGTCGTTCGAGAGGCCGGAGTTCAACTGCGTATAGCTGCCGATGCGTCCGCCGGAGATGCGGCTCAAGCCGCCCATCGTCCCGGCCCAAATGTCGCCGGTGCGTTTGTCTAGCGCCAGCGAAAGCACCGCGCGATGCGCCAGGCCGTCGTTGGTCGTGTAGGTCTTCCACACACGGTTCTCGTAAACTGCCAGCCCGTTTTCCGTTCCCGCCCAGATACGGTCCCCATCCACCAGCACAGAGAAAACATGATTGTCGGGCAGGCCGTTCGCAGTGGTGAAGTTCTCAAAGCGGAAGCGCGGCAGCACCTGCGGTCGGGCAGACGCCGCTGGCGCGGCATGAGATTTTTGCGCTCCAGATGCGGGTGGCTGCTGTGTAGCAGACGCTGCTATCGCGGCCAAGAGCACTGCGATCAGTAAGATCGCGTGCATTGCGAACGTGTTGAATGCAAACTTTTTCATCGCGTCCTCAGATATTCAATCAGGTCATTGAGTTCGTCCTTGGTCAGGTCGTTGGTGCGGCCGTGCTTGTCCTCGGGGTTGTAGACTGTCCAGATTTCTTCCAGCGTGCGCGCCGATCCGTCGTGCAGGTAGGGCGCAGTGAGCGCAATTTCGGTCAACGGCGCCGATTTCAGCATTCCTGAATTATCGGTAGGCTTGCGTGTTCCCACGTCGAACAACTTCTGGTTAGTGCCCTTGGGGCCGCTGTGGCAATAGGAGCAACGGTTGTATTCCGCTATCGGCTTGCCGAACTTGTCCGTGTCGCGCTCGAAGATCGCCAGCCCGCGTTCCTGCGCCGGCGTTAGCTCGCGGCCCAGCGGCTTCCAGCGATTGGGCCGAGTGGGCATATTGCGGATGTAAATCACCAAGTCGGTAAGCGTAAGGTCGTCATACTGTTCCGAACGCCAGAAATATTTTTCCGTCCTCGGCCCGCACTCCGTGGGCAGGTTAGGATTCCCGCCATTCCACTTGTAGGGTTCGGTGTCCTTGACGCCCTCGAGCATTTTGTTGTCCACAATGTCGCGGCCAAAGCCGTCGGGCTCAAGATCCCAGGTGAGGCCGTCGAAGGTAGAGTCTATGTGGCAACTGGAGCAGCTTATCTGTCCCTGGAAGGAGTAGCGCGCGGAGTAGAAGGTCTGTTCGCCATGACGCGGCACGTTGACGGTTTTGGGCCCGGAGAGCGCGATGGTGGAGGAGACGCGGTTGGAGCGCGTATCGATGACGCTGATTGTGTCTTCGAGCCGGTTGGCTACGAACAGCTTGCTGCCGTCGCGGGTGAGCGCGAGGCCGCGAGGATTATGCCCCACGGGGATGCGGGCAATCACGTAGTTGGCGCTGGCGGCAAGGTCATAGGCAAAAGAGCCGGAGGCGGGTCGTGGCCGCGTGTGGATGAAACGCAACAGACGCGGCAGGTCGATAACGATGACACACTCCGAGCCGCCGATGGTGACGTAAATGCGCGACTTGTTTGGCGCGATAGCCACGCCGAATGGCTGCGAGGCATAGCGCTCGAGTTCGTCGAGCGGTACTTCTACGGGCTTGCCCACATCCGCGCCGAAAAGCGTGAGCGTGTAAGCGAATGCGCCGCCGTGCTCGAGATGCGCCAAGGGAACGAGATTCTTGGGGTGGTACTCAGCGACGACGCCGATGCGGCCATCCGTAGAGAAGGCGAGATGAAATACTCCGGCGACTCCGTGCAAGGGCATGCGATCAACAACCACGGCGCGTGCGGTATCGATCACCGTGATCTCCGATTCGGGCGCAGTGCGATGCGGAGATGCGTTTGGATAGACGTGGGTAGCGTAAATCCGGCCGCCGTCGGGTGAGGGCGTGAGGTAGCTTGAGCCGCGGCCAGCCAGAAGGCGCTTCTCTTCCGCACCGGTCTGAGCATCCAGTACGGCCACATCGTTGGAGATGCGATTGGCGACGAACAGGTGCTTGCCGGCGCGATCTTCCACCACGCTCGACGGCTCCATGCCCACTGGCCATGTAGCCGCCACTGAAAGCGTACGCGTGTCGATCACCGAGAGGGTGTCGTCCCAGGTGTTGGTCACGAACAGCCGGTCGCCCGAGGGAGAAAGCGAGATGCCGCGCGGCACGTGGCCCACGGCGATGTTCTTGATGACCGCGTAAGTGGAGGCGTCGAGCACGCGAACCTCTTCGCTCTGCTGGCAGAGCACGTAAAGGCGCGCGCCATCGGGCGAGATCAGAAGCTCGAGCGGCGAAGCATAGTCCACATCATCGGCCTCGCTCGCGCGCACCGGACGATCGGTCCAGAGCGCAATCGCAAGCAGCGCCACAACTAGCGCCATCAGCCCCGTGCCTGCCGCGATTTGAAAGCGCCGTCTCACTTCGCGTCACCTGATTTCGGCTCTTGCACCGTCAGCACACGGTCCACGCTGAGTTTTTCCAGCGTCTGTTCGATCCCGCTGGGCCAGTGAACGATCAGCTTATCCACCGTCGTCGCCGCGCCCAGGCCGAAGTGCAGCCGGCCGTCATCTTGCGAAAGATAACCCGAACCGGCCACGCGCTCCGCCGTCTGCCGCTTGCCCGCCGCGAAGACTTCAACGCGCGCACCGATGCCGTCGCGATTGCTCTTGGCCTTGGGGCCGGGAGCATAGTGCTGGTCGCCAGGCCGCATCGCGCCTTCCAGCTTGATGGCGATCCAGTGGCCGGTATTGGTGGAGACATTGTGTAGCAACGTTCCTCTGGCGCTCAGGTTGACCACAAACGCATCGACCTTGCCGTTGTTTTCGTAGTCCGCAAAGCAAGCGCCGCGCGCCGTGGTGCGCTCGCTCATCACCGGACCGGCGTCGCGCGAAACATCGGCAAACTTACTGTTGCCGAGACCGCGAAACAATGTATGCTCCTGCGGAATGAGATGAATGAGCCCGCCGTGGAAGATAAGAATGTCGAGCAGCCCGTCGTTGTCAAAGTCATAGACGCCCGTGCCCCAGCTCACGTATTGCGCGTTGGTTTGCGAAACGCCGGTCTCCGCGCCGATGTCCTCAAAGCTCATCTTGCTAGTGTTGTGCAACAAGCGGTTATAGTGGCCATCGGAGACCCACAGGTCGAGCACTCCGCGGCCTTCAAGGTCGGCGAAGACCGGTCCCATCGACGAAGTGGATTCGCCATTCTGCCCGTAGGCCGTTCCCGTATCGTTGGCAATCTCCTCGAAGGTCCCATCGTGCTTGTTATGAAATAAAAAATTCTCCGTGCGGTCGTTGGCAACATAGATGTCGTCCCAGCCATCGTTGTCGAAGTCCGCCGCGGTCACGCCCATGGTGCGGCCCACGTATGCGCCGATGCCCGACTTATCGGTCATATCCGTGAAGGTTCCGTCGCAGTTGTTGTGATAGAGCTTGTTGGTTTCGCCCTCGTAGTCAAGCGGTCCCGGATAGTTGTCCGCCGCGTAGTAGGCGCGATATTTAGGATCGAACTTGACGTAGCGGCCCACAAGCAAATCGACGCAACCGTCCCTGTCGTAGTCCAGCCATGTGGAACTGATAGCCCAGCCGTCTACCTTGATGCCGGCCTTAGCGGTCATATCGGTAAAGTGGCCGTTACCGTCGTTGTGATAAAGAATCGTCTTGCCGTAGCCGGTCACCAGTAGATCGACAAATCCGTCGTTGTCATAGTCGGCAGCCGTCACGGCTATTCCGTACATGTCGGGATCAAGGCCGGATTTCTCCGTCACGTCGGTAAATGTGCCGTTGCCGTTGTTGCGATAGAGATGATTGTGCGGCGGCGTTGCCGGCTTCTCCTTGAGCGGATAGGGATGCATGGAGTCGTCGAGCGGCCGCCCGTTGACCACATAGAGTGACTCCAGACCGGAGTTGTTGTAGTCGAACCAGATGCAGCCCGCGCCGGTGCCTTCGAGCAGCGAGCCCAGCTGCCGCGAACCAAAGCTGTGCGTAAAGTGGATGCCCGCCTTGTCGGTGGCGTCTTCAAAGCGAATCACCGGCGCCACCTGCGGTGGGGCAGACGGTGCTTGCGTCACCTGCGGTGAGGCCAACTGCGCCTTCGGCGCAACTGTAGCAGGGGATGGCGCAACAGTCTGAGCTGAAGCCATCGAAACAGCGCCAAATAAAAAAAGAAAGC